>NZ_JBEZDW010000032.1:0-103164 GCF_040802045.1 Microbispora sp. NPDC049125
GGGGCCGGAAACTCACATAAGGCCAGGTCGCACCAGGCCTCCAAAAGATCTACCTAGGTGCCTGCAGTCAACCCGCCGTCCAATGTGCGCGCCCCTGGCCGGTTCTGGCCGAGGGCGAGTGGAGACCGGCGCCTTAGGAACCATGATCACTGAAAGGTGTCCAGTACGGACCTTGATGAACTCGAGGGCAGGTGAGGCCACGACTTCATACGGGGCCTGGGGCGACTCCGCCGCCGTACGCCTGATGTATGGGTGCCCGGCGAGCGGGCAGGGAACCGGCATGCGTACAGAAGACGGCCGTTATATCGAGACCGACGACGAGCCGGACTTCGCCGACGAGAACGCCCCGTCGGCGACCGACCCGCCGAACGCCGGGCCCGACGACGACAACCCGGACGAGCGCTGGGAAAAGCCGACCGAAGTGTGAGGGAGACGTTATGACCATGGGAGTCGACCCGCAGGAGTTGGGCGACGAGGACCTCTTCCGCGAGTTGCGCAGCCTGCACGAGACCCGGACGGACACGCTCCTCCACGGGTCGGACGACGCGCTGGAGCGCCACACCTCGCGGACCGAGGAGCTGGAAGGGGAGTACCTCAAGCGCTATCCCGACCGGCACATCGACCCGGGACGGCTGCGGGACGGGGCGAGGTTGCGCAATGCGTGACGGCGGCACCACCCGCGACGGCGCGCCCGAGGGCGGCGCCTGGAAAGGCGCAACCCCGGATAACGGGACGCGGGACGACGGCATCCGGGACGACGCAACAAGGGACCACGCAACGCGGAACTTCGGCACTCGGGACGACGGCACTCGGGACGACGCAGCAAGGGACGACGCAACCCGAGACGACGGCATCCGGGGTGACACGGCGCGGGACGACGAGAGCCTGCGTGACGCGCAGGAGATGTCAGCTGAGCAGATGAGCGTCTACGAGGCCGTGGCCGCGCTGAACGTGGAGGGCGATCGCCGCGCCACGCTCGCGGAGATCGCCGGCTTCACTGGGCTGCCCGAGGACACCGTACGGTGCTGCCTCGACAGCCTGGCCGGAGGCGGCCGCGTGGTGCCGAAAGGCGACCTCTTCCTTCTCGGTCCCCACGACTGGGGCCTCGACTACTGAGATCGCGGCACATTTCGAGGCCGGCACGAGACGGCGAAGCCGCCGGCCCGGGCACGGGTGCGGCGGCTTCGCGTGCCGGTCTTTCAGGAGCAGGCGGCGGCCAGCTGCTGGGTGGCCTGGGTCGCCTTGGTGGTGAACTCGGTGAGCTTCGCGGTCGCCGCCGGGTCGGTGATGTCGATCTTGAAGGACGCCCACGAGTCCGCCATGCCGGCGAGCGCCGTCTTGAGGTCGCCGTCGGCCTGGCCGGAGAGGTCCTTCAGCCGGGAGGCGAGGTCCGCGGTGGCCGAGTTGAGGTTCTCCAGGTTCCCCGCGGAGGCGCCGGCCTTGGCGCTGTAGTCGGTGAACGCCTTGGTCGCGTCCTGGCACACGGAGGCCTGGGCGCTGCTGCCGCACGCGGCGGTCAGGCTCAGAAGGACGGACGCCGCGGCGAGGGCGAGGGAGGTCTTGAGGATGTTCATGGTGCCTTCCTGGGGATCTTGTGACGTCACAGACACTACGAACGGGCCCTTGCGGATCACTTACACGGCGCTTTCAAGGAGCCGAGCCGACCCCGGTCCGGCGGGGTGAACGCGGCCGGAAACGGAGATCGTTGACCGCAGGGCCCGCGCCGTATGCTTGCGGCCATGACGCGGCGGCTTGCGGAGGTTGCGAAGAAGGTCGGTGTCAGCGAGGCGACGGTGAGTCGCGTGCTCAACGGCAAGGCCGGAGTCTCCGAAGCCACTCGCGAGGCCGTGCTGACCGCGCTCGACGTGCTGGGTTACGAGCGGCCCACGCAGCTGCGCGGTGAGCGTGGCCGGCTCGTCGGGCTCGTCCTGCCCGAGCTGCAGAACCCGATCTTTCCGGCGTTCGCCGAGGTCGTCGGGGGCGCGCTGGCCCAGCAGGGGTTCACGCCCGTGCTGTGCACGCGGACCGTCGGCGGCATCTCCGAGGCCGACTACGTCGACCTGCTCCTCCAGCAGCAGGTGTCCGGCGTGGTGTTCGCCGGGGGGCTCTACACACAGACGGGCGTCGTCCACGGGCACTACCTGAGGCTGGTCGAGCGACGGCTGCCGACCGTGCTGGTGAACGCGGCCGCCGACCACTGGGACTTCCCCCGCGTCTCCTGCGACGACGCCATCGCGGTCGAGCAGGCGCTGGGGCACCTGCGGGCCCTCGGCCACGAGCGCATCGGGCTGATCGTGGGCCCTGCGGACCACATGCCGTCGATACGCAAGCTGGAGGCGTTCCGCGCGTCGGGCGGCGAGCTGGTCGAGCACACCATGCACGCGCTGGAGGGCGGCCACGCGGCGGCGCTCAAACTGGTCCGGCAGAAGACCACCGGGATCATCTGCGGCAGCGACCCGCTGGCCCTCGGCGCGATCCGGGCGGCCCGCCGGGCCGGGCTGCGCGTGCCGCAGGACATCTCGGTCGTCGGCTACGACGACTCCGCGCTGATGACCTGTGTCGATCCGCCCCTCACGACCGTACGCCAGCCGATCGAGGCGATGGGCAGAGCCGCCGTGGAGCTGCTGGTCAGCCAGATCGAGGGTGCGGCGGTCGCCACGGGGGAGCTGCTGTTCGAGCCCGAGCTGGTCGTCCGCTCCTCCACCGGCCGGGTCACCTGACTCTCCGCGCATGCGAGGCGGAGGCCTCCAGCGCAGGTTCACACCAGGTGAGCGCGGCCGTCGCCCGCCATATCGACTCTCCCTCCATACGACCTCTGGCCGTATCACGTCATACGCAAGTGACTGAAATTGCTTGCAGAAATTGTCGTATAGTTGCGCTCATGACGCGACGGCTTGCGGAAGTGGCCAAGAAGGTCGGCGTGAGCGAGGCGACGGTGAGTCGCGTGCTCAACGGCAAGCCCGGGGTCTCCGAAGCCACCCGCGAGGCCGTGCTGACCGCGCTCGACGTGCTCGGCTACGAACGGCCGACGCAGCTTCGCGGCGACCGCGGCCGCCTGGTCGGGCTCGTGCTGCCCGAGCTGCAGAACCCGATCTTCCCGGCGTTCGCCGAGGTCGTCGGGGGCGCGCTGGCCCAGCAGGGCTTCACCTCGGTGCTGTGCACGCGGACTGTGGGCGGGGTCTCCGAGGCCGACTACGTCGACCTGCTGCTCCAGCAGCACGTGTCAGGGATGGTCTTCGCCGGCGGACTGTACGCCCAGGGCGACGCCTCGCACAGCCATTACCGGCGGGTGCTGGAGCGCAAGCTGCCGATCGTGCTGGTCAACGCGGCGGTGGAGCATCTCGCATTCCCGCAGGTGTCGTGCGACGACGTGGCGGCGGCCCAGATAGCGCTCGGCCACCTGATGGCCCTCGGGCACCGGCGTGTCGCCATGCTGCTCGGGCCGCCCGACCACGTGCCGTCGCAGCGCAAGCTCGCCGCCTTCCGTTCGCACGCCAAGGCCAACGGGCTGGAGTTGCCGCCCGACCATGTGGAGCACACGATGTTCTCGCTGGAGGGCGGCCACGCCGCCGCCGCCCGCATGGTGACCCGGGGTGTGACCGGCATCGTCTGCGCGAGCGACGTGCTTGCGCTCGGCGCCATCCGCGCCGCCAGGCGGGCCGGCCTCTCCGTGCCCGGCGACGTCTCGGTGATCGGGTACGACGACTCCGCGCTGATGAACTGCACCGACCCGCCGCTGACCACCGTCCGCCAGCCGATCGACGCGATGGGCCGGGCCGCGGTGGAGCTGCTCGTGGCGCAGATCGACGCCGCCGTGGTCACGGAGGACGAGTTGCTCTTCGAGCCCGAGCTGGTCGTCCGGGCCTCCACCGCGCCCGCTCCGCGCGACTGAACCCCATCACTGTCACTTTTTTGCAGCGTTACTACTGGACTATTGCTCGATCCTGCTTGCATCTATATGTTTCTCGCAACCGAGCGGATCGGGGCGCTCCAACCGGCCCCGGGACGCGTGCTCCAACGGGTCGTGGCGCGCGGTTCCAGAAGGGAACGATGATGAAAGCCCACAATCTCTCGATACTGCTGGTCACGGGGCTCGCTCTGACGGCCGCCGCATGCGGCGGCGAGGACGGCGGCAGCGGTGACGGCAAGAACGCCGCGGCCCCCGCCGCGGCGGCCAAAGTGACGATCTCGGTCGGCTGCCAGCCGCCGAAGACCAACCCGGTGCAGCGCGCGGAATGGGACGAGGACGTCGCCGCCTTCCAGAAGCTGCATCCCAATATCACGATCGACAGCAAGGACGGCTTCCCCTGCCACGACGTCAAGACGTACGACGCGAAGCTCGCGGGCGGGCAGATGGAGGACGTCTTCTACGGGTACGTCGGTGACGTCCAGACGGCCATCAAGGCGGGTCAGGCCGCCGACATCACCGAATACGTCAAGGACGTCAAGACGCTCAAGGACCTCGATCCGAGCGTCATGAACGCCTTCACGGTCAACGGCAAGATCTACGGCCTGCCCAGGACCACGTACAAGGTCGGCCTGGTCTACAACCGCAAGCTGTTCACCCAGGCGGGCCTCGATCCCAACTCGCCGCCGAAGACGTGGGCGGAGATCCGCGAGGCCGCCAAGAAGATCAGCGCCCTCGGCCCCGCGTACGTCGGTTACGGCGAGTACAGCGCGGGCAACACCGGCGGCTGGCACTTCACGCAGGAGATCTACGGCCGGGGCGGCTCCGTCGTGTCCGACGACGGCAAGACCGCGACGTTCAACACCCCTGAGGGCAAGGCCGTCCTGCAGAACCTCAAGGACATGCGCTGGACCGACAACAGCATGGGCACCAAGCAGCTCTACCAGTGGGACGACCTGATGCGTCTCATGGGCGCCGGAAAGATGGGCATGATCCTCGGCGCTCCCGACGTCATCACCGAGCTTCACGACAACCGCAAGGCCAAGTACGAGGACTTCGGGCTCGCGGCCTTCCCCGAGGCCAAGGCCACGCTCGGCGGCGGTGACGGTTACCTGTTCAACGTGAAGGACACCCCCGAGCAGATCCGGGCCGGCATCGCCTGGCTCGACTACTACAACCTCACCCCCGGCCAGGGGCAGTTCAACTACGAGCGGCAGAAGGCCAAGGGCAGGGCCGTCGGCCTCCCGGACAACAACCCGTGGGGCGCCAGCCCGAGCGGCCAGAAGCTTCTCGACCTGCGCAAGCAGTTCGCCACGCTGCCGCTGGACAACTACGCGGCCTACGCCGACGGCTCCGGGTCCATCCCCCTCAAGCTGGAGCCGGTGAACACCCAGCAGATCTACCAGATCCTCGACACCCCGATGTCGGCCGTACTGACCCGGCAGGACGCGGACGTCGACAAGCTGCTCATGGACGCGGAGAAGAAGGTCAACGACCTGCTCGCACGGGCGGGCTGACCCACGACCGGGGTGCCGGGCGGTGCCACCCACCGCCCGGTGCCCCCCCGGCTCACGTCCAGACCTCACCAGGAGAGACACACGCATGAACGTCGTGGCCATCGGCCGGCGCCGAGGACCGTCGGCGCGCGCCCGTGACGTGCGACGGAACCTCACCGCTTACGGATTCCTCTGCGGAGCGCTGATCTGCTTCGCGTTCTTCTCCTGGTATCCGATGATCCGGGAGGTCTTCCTCAGCTTCCAGAAGAACAACTTCGTCAGCGACCCGGTCTGGGTGGGCTTCGACAACTTCAGGGCGGTCTTCGCCGACTCGGCGTTCTGGCCCGCGTGGATCAACACCGCCGAGTTCACCCTGCTGGCGCTGGTCGTCGGCTACGTCGTGCCGTTCGCCTCGGCGATCGTCCTGAACGAGCTGCGGCACGCGCGGGCCTACCTCAGGTTCGTCGTCTACCTGCCCGTCATGCTTCCCCCGGCCGTGTCGGTCCTGCTGTTCAAGTGGTTCTACGACCCCGGCGCGGGCCTGTTCAACCAGATCCTCACGTTCTTCCACCTCCCGGCGCTGAGCTGGCTCGACTCGGGCAGCACGGCGCTCATCTCGCTCGTCATCGTCTCCACCTGGATGAACCTGGGCAGCGGCACGCTGATCTACCTGGCCGCGCTGCAGACGATCCCGAGCGAGCTGTACGAGGCGGCCGAGCTGGACGGGGCCGGGATCTTCCGGCGCCTCCGGCACGTGACGATCCCGCAGACGAAGCTGATCCTCCTGGTGATGCTGATGTTGCAGATCATCGCCACCATGCAGGTCTTCATCGAGCCGTTCATGCTCACCGGCGGCGGCCCGGAGGACGCCACCGTGACCGTGGCGTACCTGATGTACCAGTACGCGTTCAACTTCGGGAACTTCGGCGGCGGCGGCGCGCTCGGCCTCATGCTGATGATCGTCTTGATGGTGTTCTCGGTCGCCTACCTGCGCGTCGCCCGGGAGGACACCCGCTGATGCCGAACGTCACCGCCCCACCGAGCCGTACGGCGCCCGCCCGGCCGGCCGCGCCCGCCCCACGGCCGGTCAGGAAGCCGGACCGCCTGGCGACCACGCAGTTCCGCACGCTCGTCTCCCCGCACCAGCTGAACAGCCGCAGGGGCCGGAGGATCTACTGGATCGTCCTGGTCACCATGATCACGACCTTCACGCTGGTGTTCGTGTTCCCGCTGTACTGGATGGTCACGGGCGCGCTGAAGTCCCCCGAGGAGCTCTCCCAGATCCCGCCGACGCTCTTCCCCCGCGACGGCCTCAACTGGGACGCGTACAAAGAGGCGTGGGACCTGCTCGACCTCGGGACCCTCCTCAAGAACACGGTGCTCTACGCGGCCGGCGCCTGGATCTTCACGATGGCGGTCGACGTGACCGCCGCGTACGCGCTGTCGAAGCTGCGGCCCGTCCTCGGCAAGGTCATCCTCGGCGGCATGCTCGCCACCTTGATGATCCCCCCGATGGTGCTGCTGCTGCCCACGTACGTCACCGTGCTGAACCTGCCGATCCTGCACGTCAACCTACTGAACACCCCGTGGGCGATCTGGCTGCCCGCCGCCGCCAACGGGTTCAACATCTTCCTGCTCAAGCGGTTCTTCGACTCGATCCCGCGGGAGCTGCTGGAGGCGGCCGAGATGGACGGCGCGTCTCCGGCGCGCATCCTGTGGTCGATCGTCCTGCCGATCTCCCGCCCGATCCTGGGCGTGGTGTCGATCTTCACGATCGTCAACGTCTGGCGGGACTTCGTCTGGCCGCTGCTGGTGCTGCCGGACACCGAGAAGATGACCGTGAGCGTCGCCATCAACTCCCTGTCCCAGACCATGCCGCAGAACGCGCTCACGGCGTCCCTGGTGATCGCCAGCCTGCCGACCATCGTCGTCTTCTTCCTCTTCCAGCGGCACATCATGGCCGGCCTCACGGCCGGAAGCCTCAAGGGCTGACGCCTTCACCTGTAAGGAGTTGTATTCAGCATGCCCGGCAGCACGTCCCCGGGGACGACCCCGGACCGCGGATGGTGGCGCGGGGCCGCGATCTACCAGGTCTACCTGCGCAGCTTCGCCGACGGGAACGGCGACGGCACCGGAGACCTGGCAGGGCTGCGGTCGCGCCTGCCGTACCTGGCGGACCTCGGCGTCGACGCCATCTGGCTGAACCCGTGGTACCCCTCGCCCATGGCCGACGGCGGCTACGACGTCGCCGACTACCGGAGCATCGAGCCGGTCTTCGGCACGCTCGCCGAGGCGGAGAAGCTGATCGAGGAGGCCCACGGCCTCGGCATCCGCACCATCATCGACGTCGTCCCCAACCACGCCTCCGACCAGCACGCCTGGTTCACCGAGGCGCTCGCAGCCGGTCCCGGTTCGGAGGCCAGGGAGCGGTTCTGGTTCCGCCCGGGCGTGGGGGACGGGCCGCCCAACGGCTGGCAGTCGATCTTCGGCGGCCCCGCCTGGACACAGGTCCCGGACGGCGAGTGGTACCTGCACCTGTTCGCCCCGGAGCAGCCCGACTTCAACTGGAACAGCCCCGTCGTGCGCGAGGAGTTCCTCGACGTGCTGCGCTTCTGGTTCGATCGAGGCGTGGACGGCGTCCGCATCGACTCGGCCGCCGTCATCATCAAGGACCTGGAGAGCGTCGAGGAGTCCTACACCGACCACGACGGGGTCCACGACATCTACCGCGAATGGCGCCGCCTGTCCGACTCGTACGGCGACCGCATCCTGATCGGGGAGGTGTGGCTGCCGGACCAGGAGCGTTTCGCCAACTACCTGCGCCCCGACGAGCTGCACACGGCGTTCAACTTCGAGTTCCTGTCCAGCGCGTGGGAGGCGGGCGCGCTGCGCGCCGGCATCGACCTCACGCTCGCCACCCACCTCCCGCTCGGCGCGCCCGCGACCTGGGTGCTGTCCAACCACGACGTGGCTCGTCCCGTCACCCGGTACGGCAGGGCCGTCACCTCGTGGGACAACGCCGACCGCAGGGACGGCATGCCGTCCGACCTGGAGCTCGGCGGGCGCCGGGCGCGGGCGGCCGCGCTGCTGGCGATGGCCCTGCCCGGCAGTGTGTACGTCTACCAGGGGGAGGAGCTCGGCCTGGAGGAGGTGGAGGACATCCCCGAGGAGCTGATCGACGACCCGATGTGGACTCGGTCGGGCCACACGGTCCGCGGCCGTGACGGCTGCCGGGTGCCCCTGCCCTGGTCGGGGACCGAGCCGCCGTTCGGGTACAGCACCGGAGTCCCGTGGCTGCCCCAGCCCGCGGGATGGCGCGACCTCACGGTCGAGGCCCAGCGGGACGACCCGTCGTCGATGCTGTCCCTCTACCGGTCGGCCCTGCGCATCCGGCGGGAGCTGCTCGGAGACGGCGTCATGTCCTGGCTCCCGCTCGGCGACGACGTGCTGGCCTTCGTCCGCGACTCCGGCCTGCTCTGCGTCGTCAACCTCGGCCCGTCGCCGCTCGTGCTTCCGCCCCACGAGTCGGTCCTGCTGTCCAGCGGCCCGCTGGACGGCGACCTGCTCCCCACCGACACCGCGGTCTGGCTCATGACGGCGTGACGATCAAGAGCCGGGGATCCATTGAAGCCGAGAGGCTTCCCCGGCCGAATGCCGGGGAAGCCCTTTCAGCGCATCGATGAGCGAGACCCTCGCGGGACCTCAGGGCATGTCGAAGTACCCGTTTCTGACCCCTCCCACAAACGCTCGCCACTCCTCAGCCGTGAACGTCAGGATCGGGCCCTTTTCACCCGCTTTGCCGTCGCGCAGGGCCACCCATTCCGCCTGGAAGGCCACCTGGACACAGTTGCCTCCGTTGCAGATGGAGTGCCAGACGGCGCCCTCGAACGTCGGTCGCATCATGTGCGCTGCCTTTCGTAGGCGGGGTAAAGATCTCTCTGAGATCTCGCGCCATGATGATTCTATCGGTTTGAGGTTCTCTACTCCATATGTCCGTTGAGGGGGCTGCTGGGGCTATTGGTGATTACGTGATTCGTGGGTCATGGGCCCCGTCTTTCACTTCTTGGACGAAAGCGTTCCATGCGTCACGTGGAAACTCCAGTACCGGACCGCCGGCGACCTTTGTATCCCTTAGCCCGATGACTCCCTGGCCCAGGTTCGCCACTTCCACGCAGTTGCCGTTGTTGCAGCGACTGGCCTTGATCCAGACGGCGTCGGCGTGGCGCCGCTGTTGTGATGACTTCATCGTCACCGTGCTCTTTCTGTGCAGATCATATGGGGAAGCGTTCTCTGCTGATCTTTTTCACCAGCTCCACTGACTCTCGTGGGTGCAGTGCCGCCGCGTGGAGGTGACCTAACGCTTCCCTGTAGGGTTTGAGGTCGGAAGGCTTTTCCAAGTATTCCATGGTCTCAAGGCCTTCGATGAATACCACGGCGGACGTCTGGGGATCGGGTATCTCTAGAAATGCGAAGGAATTGTCCAAGCCCATGTAGGCGCCGACCGAAAACGGGATCACCTGGACGACGATATTGGGCAGCTCCGCCGTCTTGATGATTCCCCGGAGCTGTTCGCCCATCACCTCGGGACTTCCCACGACGCGATGCAGGGCGGCCTCGTCGATGAGCGTCCAGTACTGGGGCGGTTCCTCCTGGCGCAGGAGTTCCCTGCGTTTCATCCGCGCCTCGACGCGGCTGTTGAGCACATGCTCCTGAATGTGGGGAAGCATGCCCCGTATGAGCGCCCGAGCGTAGTCGGGAGTCTGCAGCAGACCGGGAAGGAAGCAGCACTGGAACTCAGTGATCTTCGAGGCGCTCGCTTCCAGTTCCACGTACGGATAAGCGGCCTGGTCTCCGAGATCGCCGAGCTGCTGACGCAGCCCCGGCTGCCTCGCCTCTCTGGCGAGGCTCATCAATGACTCGGTTTCCGAGGCGCTGACGTCGTAGATCGCGCACAGGTCCCGGACGTCGCGCAGCATTATGCCGCGCTGCGCGTTCTCCAGCCTGGACAGCTTTCCCGCTGAAACCATGAGCCGCTCGCCGACCTCGTCGAGGGTCAGCCCTCTGGCCAGGCGCAGCTCTTTCAGCTTGGCGGCAAGCTGGCGGCGGCGCAGGGTCGGATTCGGCCGTGCCACGCACGCTCACCTCTTCCCGCCCGCGCTGTCCGTCGCTGCTCTCCTTCCGGCGCCCCGATGCTAACAGGACGGGACATGTCAGCGGCAAAACTAGATGGTAACTATCACGAGACATTTCAGGTGGCAATTGCCAACTCGCGGTTGCCAAGGCTATGTGCGGGTAAAGGCTACATAAGCCTCAACGTGGCGGCTGCCGCAGCCGGTTCCCGGAGGGAGGCGATGTTCTCAGGGCCGCAGGATCTCGGCCCCTCCTTGTCTCATAACGCCGCTGGGCCGATGGTGACACATCGGCCCAGCGAGGGATGACCACCCGAACCAGTAAGGGATGATCCACCGTGAATCGTAACCACATCCGCACCCGGAAAAATCCCCCTCGGGGATTACGGATGCGCATCGTCGCCCTGATCTGGGCGCTGAGCGACGAGGCGTTCGCCGAGATAGACGCGTTCGCCTGGGTCCAGCGCTGGCAGATCCGGCGTTCCTGGCAGCGGCACACCTATCGCGACCGGCGGTTCGACGCCGTCATCGCCTGCCGGGCATGCCAGGCGACCGGCCAGGCCCCTACTTCTGGGCCCTGCCCCTCCTGCGGGGGGACCGGACGGCTCAATCTGCTCGAACCCGTGGTGAGCCCGAACAAGGGCTCACCACGGCCGCCACGGCCCGGCCGCGAGTGCCCCGAGGGAGGGCGCACATGAGGCACCGGGTCCGGCGGAACCCCCACCTGGTCATGCGGTTCATCGAGAGCTCCGTCTCTCCGGTGGCAAGGCCGGGGCCGCTGACCCTGCTGTGGAGGTGGCGGTACGAGACCGCGCTGATCGCCGGCGGCCCCGCCGTCGTGGTCCTCTCCGTACGGACCGTCGACCCGGCGTTCACGGTGACCACCGGTGCGGTGGTCTGCGTGATCGTCATCGTGTGGCCGCAGGCCCGCCGGGAGGTGGAGAGCCGCCTCTGGTGCGTGGTCACGCCCCACCGCGTACGCAAGGCGTGCGCCGAGGCGATGATCGTCACGCGCCGTGGCAAGCTGCCGGTCATCCTCCGGACCAGGCCGGAGCCGTTCGGCGAGAGACTGTGGATCTGGTGCCGGGCCGGGATCAGCCCACGCGACCTGGAGCAGGCGCACGACGTGATCGCCGCCGCCTGCTGGCTGGCCAGGGAGGTGCGGGTGACGCGCCATCCCCACCGGGCCTCCCTCGTGGTCCTGAATGTCATCCGGCGGCCGGAGGGACCTGTCCTGGAGGAGGAGCCGCCGCCATGTGAGACGTGGCAGCGGTCCCTTCCCCGGTTCCCGAGACATTGACGCAGAGACAGCGACGCGGTGGCAGTCACGCGGTGGCAGTCACGCGGTGAGCCGGGAGGTCAGGCAGGGGGCTTCTCGGCGGCGGGGACGGTGGTCAGCTCGGCGGTGCAGAACGCGCAGCGCCGGGCGGCGACGGGGATGTCGCTGAGGCACTCGGGGCACTGCTTCTCGGTGGCCTCCTTGTTCCGGTCGAACAGGCTCATGAGGCGGGTCATCGGCGTGACGACCAGCCAGTACACGACGGCGGCCATGATGACGAACGCCAGCAGGTGGTTGACCAGGTCGCCGTACTGGAAGGCGGCGCCGTTCACGGTGAACTTGTACTTCGCGAAGTCGGGCTGACGGCCACCTGTGACGGCGGCGATCAGAGGAGTGATGAGATCGGCCACGAGGGCGTTGATGAGCCCGCTGAATGCGGCCCCGATGACTACTGCGACGGCGAGCTCCACGAGATTGCCGCGCATGAGGAACTTCTTGAATCCACTCATGAGGCATCGCTTTATCCCGATTTGCCCTCGCTGTGCAAGGTCTTGACGGAGGCGTGGATTTCCCGGTAAGTAAGATCAACAGTGTGAGTCGGGGTACCCCTATGGGGTGTGGGAGCGCTCCCATTGTCCGAAACTAATTACCGGACACGCAGACATGGTGACGGGGCGTCCGAATATTACTCAAATTGGTCAATAAGGGTCCGACCGCTGCGTCAGGTTCCGCTCGCCTGCGCGAGGGCGTTTTCGACGCGGTCGAGCTCGCCGTCCAACCGCGCGCGGATCTCGGGAGGGAGCCGGCCCTCCCGCGAGCGTACGGCGAGCTTGTCGCGCACCGGGTCGACCCCGTAGCCGGCTTCGACGGCGTTGCGCAACACCTGCTTGAGGTCGAGGGCGACGTCGTCGTCGATGTCGTGGGCGGCCTCGGCGTCGTCGACGAGCAGCCCGAACCGGGAGATCGCGGTGTCCAGGGCGATCGGAGCGGTCGAGGTGGCCAGCGGCAGAGTGGAGACGTCGGGCTTACGGGTGGCCCGCGGGGACTTCTCGCCGCGGGGGGCCGGGGTCGTGTCCGCCCTCTTCGGAGTGGCGGTGTCGTGCTGGTCGGAGGGGTGGCCGGGAGACGAAGGCAGCCCGGTGGGAAGTCCCGGGTCGGCCACGGGTTCGACCTGCGGACCCGGGGCGGTGGAAGTGGTGAGGACGGGATTGCCGGCGACCGAGGGGCTCGGCAAGGTGACCGCGCCCCTGTCGGCGCCGGCCGACTGGGTGAACCAGAGGACGGTGCCGAGGGCCAGGGCGCCGACGGCGGCGGCGCCCCAACCCGCACCGTGGGGGCCCGGAGGCTTCCTGACCTCGGTGAGGGCGGCCGCCACGGCCCGTGCGCTCGGCCGGTCGGCCGGGTCGGAGCACAGGCAGGTGCGGCACAGCTCGGCCACCTCCTGCGGCAGGCCGGGCACTCGTTCCGGTTTGGGCGGCGGGCCCTCCCGCCGGGCGGCCTCGACGGCCTCCCAGGTCGTCTCCGGGTACGGCGGGGCGCCGGTGAGCATCTCGAACAGCAGCACGCCGAGCGCGTAGACGTCCACGGCGGGATCCGCCGTGGCGCCCTTGAGCCGCTCCGGCGCCACGTACGGCGGGGTGCCGAAGTCGGCCACGAGCTGGTCGTCGCACTCGCCGATGAACGCGGCGATCCCGAAGTCCAGGAGCTTCGGCCCGTCGGCGGCCAGCAGCACGTTCTCCGGAGTCACGTCACGGTGCACGATGCCCCGGTCGTGGGCCGCGGCCAGCACCTTGGCCAGGCCGCAGGCGATCGCCGTCGCCTCCGGCCAGGGGAGCGGGCCCTCGCTGACGCGGTCGGCCAGCGAGCGGCCCTCAAGCAGCCGCATCACGACATAGGCCGCCAGGCGGCCGCCGTTGGTGACGGTCTCGCCGTAGTCGTACACCTCGATGGCGTCCGGGTGGATCAGCCGGGCGGTCGCCCTGGCCTCCCGCCGCATCAGCTCACGGCCGGGGTTGTCCTCGTTGAGCGTCGCGTCCAGGACCTTGATAGCCACCATCCGCTGGAGGGACTGGTCGAAGGCGCGCCAGATGACCGACATCCCTCCCGTCGCTATCCGTTCCTGGAGCAGATAGCGACGGGTCAGGACGTCGCCCTCCTTGAGCTCAGGCCGATTCACGAACCACCAGTTCCGTGGGCAGCACGGGATTGCCCTTCGGCTTGTCCTCTTCGTCGCTCAGCGCCATGAGCAGCAGCCTGGCGGCGAGGGTGGCCATCTCCTCCACCGGTTGCCGGACCGTGGTGAGAGCCGGCGAGGTGTGCCGGGCGACCGGTGCGTCGTCGTAGCCGATCACCGCCACGTCCTCCGGCACCTTGCGCCCGGCGCGGCGCAGCGTCTGCATCGCCCCGGCCGCCATCACGTCCGACGCCGCGAACACGGCGTCGAGGTGGGGCGCCCGCTGGAGCAGCCATTGCATCGCGTGAGCGCCTGACGCATGGGTGAAGTCACCGTACGCCACCGGCATGTCGACCATCCCGGCGTCGCGCAGTGTCTGCCGGAAGCCCTCCAGCCGATCCCGGGCGGCCGGGAGGGTCGGTGGACCGGCGATGGTGGCGATCGCCCTGCGGTTGCCGAGCAGCAGGTGCTCGGCCGCCTGCCGGCCGCCGTCGATGTTGTCCATGTCGACGTAGGGTAGGTCGATGCCGTCCGGCGGCCGCCCGGCGCAACGCACCGGGATGCCCGAGGCCGCCAGGGTCACGGCGAGCGGGTGCCTGGCGCGTGCTCCGATCAGGAGCACGGCGTCGGCGGCTCCCGCCACCAGTGGTGGCGCGGCGATGGAGGCCGTCGCGGGGGTCGCGGTCATGATGACCAACGGCACCCCATGGCTCGCGAGCACCTCCTCGCAGGCCGATAGGAGCCGTGCGTAGAACGGCTCACTGAACAAACGTGGACTGTGCTCGCAGACAACGGCGGCGATGATCTGCTCGGCCCGCCTGCCCGCCGAACCCCTGGGGGCACGGCGTCTGACATAGCCCAGACGCGACATCGCGTCATGGACCTGTCGACGGGTCGATGTCGTCACGCGTACCGAGCCGGTCAGGACCCGGGAAGCTGTTGCCGGGGAGACGCCGGCTGCGGCGGCTACCTCTGCGAGGGTGGGAAGATCGGCCATCCGGTCTCCTCGGCCCGAAGGTTCACACGGCTTGGGAGCGCTCCCAAGCGAAAGTATCACTGTTTCGCTCGTGTCAACAGAGGTTTCCTCGGTGTGAAACCTTTCGTAGAGTTTCACGGCCTTTTCGCATGAGATGGAGGCTAGAGCAAGCGCCGTCAGGCTGGGAAGCGAATGGGAAATTTGTCAGGGAATCCCTACGTCTGACCTGGAATCGTGGGATGTGGGATGACCGGGGAGCCGGGGACCCGAGGGGCGGATGAGGGCGGAGCGGGCGGGCTCCCCCCGGCGGTAAGGTCCTCCTGTAAGGGATCACGGGAAGGGGAGGCCTGGGTGCTGGAACCCGCACTCACCTGCGTCTCCCGCAGCGCGGCGGCCCGATGCGGCCGCTCGCGGCCCCGTTCGACCGCGCATGGTCTCGGGGGTCCGTGCGGCCTCGCCGGCCGGTCCGACCGCCCGAGCCGGAAAGGCCACTCCAGTGACGACCACCTCCCGCCGGATCCCCGCGCACGGTGTGACGATGACGTTAACGGGCGTGATCGCCGCCGCTCTGCTCGCGGCGTGTGGCGGGTCGGGCGACGCCGCCGCCCCGTCGCCGGCGGCCTCGCCGGCGCCTGTCTCCACCGAAAGCCCGCAGGCCACGGCCTCACCGGCGTCGCCGGCCCCGTCGGTGGCGGCGGCGGAGACCAGCCCGGCCGCTGAGACCCCGGCTGCGGGGTTCAATCAGGCCGACGTCTCGTTCGCGCGGCAGATGATCCCCCATCACCTGCAGGCCATCGACCTCGCGATCCTCGCCCAGACCAGGGCGGGGGACCAGTGGATCCGCGACCTCGCCGCGCAGATCAAGGACGCCCGCGACCCGCAGATCCGCACGCTGAAGGGCTGGCTGGACGCCTGGGGCGCCGAGCCGCTGCCCCGGGGTCATCGCATGCCGGGCATGCTCTCCTCCGCCGACGTGGAGAGGCTGGCCAGGGCGAGTGGAGCACGGTTCGACCGGCTGTTCGTGACCATGATGATCGAACACGAGGGCGGGGCGATCACCCTGGCCCGCGCGGAACAGGCCCAGGGGGCGTTCGCGGACGCCACCGCGATGGCCGAGTCGATCTCCACGACCCAGACAGCGGAGGTCAAGGAGATGAAGAAGTACCTCACCGCGCTTCAATGATCCGTTAACCGAAACAAGGCTTTCGGACAACCGATCCCGACGCCTCCCTCGGAGACCGCCGCCGGCATCTCATGGGCCCCGTCGTCGCCTGGCTCACAACGCGCCCTGAGTGCAATGCCCTCATTGGGACGTGACAGCATGCCTGGACCCTCCGGGGAGCGCATTCTGTCGTGACGGGTAATTTCGGTTGTAAATAAAAGACAGATAGGCGGAGGGGTGGTCAGTCGCGACATCCCTGAGGGGCGTACCGCACCTGAGTGGCCGGCCCCGGGCGACTCGGGCCGGGGTCGAGGATGACTCGCGAGGATCGCGGCGCGCCCGGCGTCGGCGGGAGGTGCCGCCCCTCGGACGGCTTCCAGGTAATTCCTACTTGCTTTGCATGAAACTCTCGGGTTAACGTCGGCCCATGACGCCATCCGAGGGGCTCGCCCGGCGCGGCCACGTGGACTTCTGCCGCGTGGCCAGCGCCCTGTGTCGCGCCGCCTGATTCCGCTCTCCCTCCGTACGGCCGGGCTCCGCCGTACGCCATGATCAGGATGAAAGGCGCAACCATGTCCAACGACCTGCACATTTCCCCCGTCTCCGGCCGCATCGGGGCCACCGTCTCCGGTGTGAAGCTCGGCGGCGACCTCGACAAGGCGACCGTCAAGGAGATCAGGAACGCGCTGCTCCGGCACAAGGTGATCTTCTTCCGGGGGCAGGACCACCTCGACGCCGACGGCCAGGTCGCCTTCGCCGGGCTGCTCGGCCCGCTCACGACGGCGCACCCGACCGTGCCCTCCCTCGACGGGCATGAGCACGTGCTCGACCTCGACTACGGCTCGGGCCAGAAGGTCGACCGCTGGCACACCGACGTCACGTTCGTCGACCGGCCGCCGCAGGCGTCGGTCCTGCGCGCGATCGAGGTCCCGGCCGCGGGCGGCGACACCCTGTGGGCCAACACCGTGACCGCCTATCTCGACCTGCCCTCGGAGCTGCGCGAGCTCGTCGAGCGGCTTCGCGCGGTCCACACCAACGCCTTCGACTACGCGCGGATCGCCTTCGCGGACGACCCCGAGCGGACCAGGGCGCACGCCGCGGTGTTCGCCTCGACGGTCTACGAGACCGAGCACCCGGTCGTACGCGTCCACCCGGAGACGGGTGAGCATTCGATCCTGCTGGGGGACTTCGCCCGGCGGATCGTCGGCCTGCCCTCCGACCTGTCCGAGGGGATCATCCGGCTGATCCAGCAGCAGGTCACCAAGGTGGAGAACACCGTGCGCTGGCACTGGCAGCCGGGCGATGTGGCGGTCTGGGACAACCGTTCGACGCAGCATCGGGTGGTCCACGACTTCGGCGACCAGCCCCGGCGGCTCCAGCGGGTGACGGTCGCCGGAGACGTCCCCGCCGGGGTGGACGGCCGGGCCTCGGCCGTGCTGCGCGGCGACGCCACCGCGTACTCCCGGCTCGCCGCCTGACGCCTGCTTCCTCGGGAGAGGGCCGGTCCCCTACGTGGACCGGCCCTCTCCGCCTATTTTCGGACAAATAGGTCGAGGTGACATGGACTGCTCCAAGGGTGTCGCGACCGGCCCAACGGCTGCGGTAAGTGACGATTGCCGGGGCCGTCCAGTCGCGGCCGGGTGTCCGGTCGCCGGCCCTCCCGGGCGGCGGCGCACCGCGTCCTCGCAGCTCTCCGCTTGATCGGCTCCTCCCCAGGGGTGGACGGCCCATTTGCTCCGGCATGGCACGTTCACCCCTTTGCCATACCCGCAGTTAACGTGGCGGGACTGTCGCAGCCATTTCTGGGCAGGCACGATGTCTTGTGAACGACTGTCATTCCAGAGATCTCACGTGCGGACGCCGGGGGCGCACCGCCGGAGAGCGCAGCGATAGGACCGGTGGGCTCGGGGGCACTCCCGCGAGGGCCGCCGCACCGGAAGGCGAGGAGGGCCTGTGAGGGAGATCTGGCCGGGGGATTCGTATCCGCTCGGAGCGACGTACGACGGAGCGGGGACGAACTTCTCCCTCTTCTCCGAGGTGGCCGAGCGGGTGGAGCTGTGCCTGTTCGACGACGAGGGCAACGAGGAGAGGGTGACGCTCGCCGAGGTCGACGGCTTCGTCTGGCACGGCTACCTGCCCGGGATCGGGCCGGGCCAGCAGTACGGCTACCGCGTGCACGGGCCGTACTCGCCGGGTGAGGGCCTGCGGTGCAACCCCAACAAGCTCCTGATCGACCCCTACGCGAAGGCGGTCGAGGGCCACGTCCGGTGGGACCAGGCGGTGTACGGCTACCGCTTCGGCGAGCCGGACAGCCGTGACGACAGCGACTCGGCGCCGTACGTGCCTCGCTCGATCGTCGTCAACCCCTTCTTCGGATGGGGGCACGACCGGCCGCCGGCCACGCCGTACCACGACACCGTGATCTACGAGGCGCATGTCCGGGGCCTGACGATCTCCCACCCGAAGATCCCGGAGCGCATCAGGGGCACCTACGCCGCGCTCGGCCACCCGGAGATCATCGATCACCTCACCGGGCTCGGGGTGACCGCGATCGAGCTGATGCCGGTGCACCAGTTCCTCACCGACCACATGCTGGAGAAGCGGGGGTTGGCCAACTACTGGGGCTACAACACGATCGGCTTCTTCGCGCCCCACAACGCGTACTCCAGCTCGGGGGAGCGCGGCGGGCAGGTGCTGGAGTTCAAGGCGATGGTGAAGGCCCTGCACGAGGCGGGCATCGAGGTCATCCTCGACGTGGTCTACAACCACACCGCCGAGGGCAACCACCTTGGGCCGACCCTGTCCATGCGGGGCATCGACAACGCCAACTACTACCGGCTCGTCGAGGACGACCGGCGCTACTACATGGACACCACGGGCACCGGCAACAGCCTGCTGATGCGCAGCCCGCACTCGCTGCAGCTCATCATGGACTCGCTGCGCTACTGGGTGCGCGACATGCACGTGGACGGCTTCCGCTTCGACCTCGCGGCGTCCCTCGCGCGGGAGCTGCACGAGGTCGACCGGCTGAGCGCGTTCTTCGACCTCGTCCAGCAGGACCCGGTCCTGTCGCAGGTCAAGCTCATCGCCGAGCCCTGGGACGTCGGCCCCGGCGGCTACCAGGTCGGCAACTTCCCCGCCCGCTGGACGGAGTGGAACGGCCGCTACCGCGACACGATCCGCGACCTGTGGCGGGGGGAGCCGGCCGCGCTGCCGGAGTTCGCCTCGCGGCTCACCGGGTCGAGTGACCTCTACCAGGACGACTCGCGCCGCCCGGCCGCGTCGATCAACTTCGTCACCTGCCACGACGGCTTCACGCTGCAGGACCTCGTGTCGTACAACGACAAGCACAACGAGGCCAACGGCGAGGACAACCGCGACGGCGCCGACGACAACCGTTCGTGGAACTGCGGGGTCGAGGGCCCGGCGACCGGTCCGGTGGCGCAGCTGCGCGAGCGGCAGAAGCGCAACTTCCTCACGACGCTCTTCCTGTCGCAGGGCGTGCCGATGCTGTCCCACGGCGACGAGATGAGCCGCACCCAGGGCGGCAACAACAACTCCTACTGCCAGGACACCGAGATCAGCTGGGTCGACTGGGGGGCGCTGCTGGAGGAGGGCGCCACCCAGCAGGACGACGCCGAGATCAGGGAGAAGCGGCAGCTGCTGGAGTTCACCCGGCGGCTCGCCCGGCTGCGGCGCGACCACCCCGTCTTCCGGCGCCGCCGCTTCTTCTACGGCCGGCCCGTGCGGGGCTCCCACGACCAGCTCAGCGACATCGCGTGGCTCACGCCCTCGGGCACGGAGATGGCCGACACCGACTGGACCAACGGCTACGCCAAGGCCCTGGCGGTCTTCCTCAACGGCGACGCCATCACCGAGCCCGACCGGCGGGGCAGGCGCATAAGGGACGACTCGTTCCTGCTGCTGTTCAACGCCCACCACGAGGTCATCCGGTTCACCGTCCCCAAGGACTACGGCGAGATGTGGGCGACCGAGCTCGACACGGCGATGCCGATGCCGAGCGAGTCGCGGCTGTGCCGGGCCGGCGAGGCCGTCCCCGTGTCGGGCCGGTCGGTGCGGGTCCTGCGACGCGTCTAACC
Organism: Microbispora sp. NPDC049125; assembly: GCF_040802045.1. Taxonomy (NCBI): domain Bacteria; kingdom Bacillati; phylum Actinomycetota; class Actinomycetes; order Streptosporangiales; family Streptosporangiaceae; genus Microbispora; species Microbispora sp. NPDC049125. The sequence continues at coordinate 20,223 of NZ_JBEZDW010000032.1, forward strand.
TGGCCCTCCAGGGTCCTGTCCCGGCAGGCGCGGATTCGTGACGCGCGGCCCTGGGCAGGACCCCGGGGATTCGACTTCGAAGGGCGGTTCCGTGACTTCTACCTACCGGGTGCAGCTGACGCCTGACTTCGGCTTCGCGGAGGCCGCCGGCCTCGTCGGCTACCTGCGGGAGCTGGGGGCCGGTCATCTCTACCTGTCGCCGATCCTCCAGGCGGTGCGCGAGTCGCGGCACGGGTACGACGTGGTGGACCACGGCCGCATCCGGGCCGAGTTCGGCGGGGAGGAGGGGCTGCGCGCGCTGGCCGCCGAGGGTCTTCCCCTGGTCGCCGACATCGTCCCCAACCACATGACGATCCCGCTGCCGGAGTCGGACAACGCGCAGCTGTGGGCGGCGCTGCGCGACGGCCCGGAGTCGCCGCACGCGCGGTGGTTCGACTTCCAGTGGCCGGTGGCCTTCCCGATCCTGGGCGACCAGCCCGGCGGGCTGGTGGTGGACGGGCAGGTTCTGCGTTACCACGACCACGAGTTCCCCATCCGGCCGGGCACCGAGCACCTGCCGCTGGAGGAGCTGCTCGAGGCCCAGCACTACCGGCTCGTCAACTGGCGGGAGAGCCCGGGATACCGGCGCTTCTTCGACGTGTCGTCCCTGATGGGCCTGCGCGTGGAGGACCCCGCGGTCTTCGAGGCCACCCACGCCGTGACGTTCAGGCTCATCGACGAGGGGGTCGTCAAGGGCCTGCGGGTGGACCACCCGGACGGCCTGGCGGACCCGCGCGGCTACGTGCGGCGGCTGCGCCCCCACGTGCCCGGCCCCCTGTGGGTGGAGAAGATCCTCATCGACGACGAGCGGCTGCCGGCCGACTGGCCGTGCGACGGCACCACCGGCTACGACGCGCTGAACATGGTGACCCGCCTGTTCGTCGACCCGTCGGCCCGTGACGCGCTCATCGAGACCTTCGCCCGCCACACCGGCGTGCGGGACGACTACGACACCGTGCGCAGGCAGTCGAAGAGGCACGTCCTGGAGCTGTTCTTCAAGGGCGAGGTCGACCGGGTCGCGCGGGACCTCGGCGATCCCGGGCTGCGTGACGCCGTCGCCGAGCTGCTGACCGCCATGCCGATCTACCGGGCGTACGTGAACCCGGGTGAGCAGCCGCCGCCGGAGTCGGTGAAGGTCGTCCAGGAGGCCGCGCGGGAGGCCGCCACCCACACCGACCCCGACGCCGTCGCCAAGGCCGCCGACCTCGTGCTGTACGGCCCGCCCGAGGGGGTCACCCGGTTCCAGCAGACCTGCGGCCCGGTCATGGCCAAGGGCGTGGAGGACACCGCGCTCTACCGGTGGTATCCACTGGCGTGCCTCAACGAGGTGGGCGGCGAGCCCGACCGCTTCGGCGTGTCGGCGGGCGAGTTCCACGAGTTCTGCGCCGGCCTGCCGCCCCGCACGATGACGACGCTGTCGACCCACGACACCAAACGGTCGGAGGACGTGCGGGCGCGCCTCGCCGTGCTGTCGGAGATGCCGCGGGAGTGGGCGCTCGCCGTCGACTCGTGGGCGTCGTCGGTGTCGTTCGACCCGAAGCTCGACTACCTCGCCTGGCAGAACCTGATGGCCGCCTGGCCCATCACGCCGGAGCGCTTCACCGACTACCTGCTCAAGGCCGCGAGGGAGGCCAAGACGGCGATCTCCTGGATGGAGCCCGACCCGGCGTACGAGGACGGCGTCCGGGATTTCGTCCAGCGGGCCGTCGACGTCTGCGGCTACTCGATCGCCTCGTTCACGGAGGTCGTCGACAGGTACGCCCGGGTCAACTCCCTGGGCCAGAAGGTCGTCCAGCTCCTGATGCCCGGCATACCGGACGTCTACCAGGGCAACGAGATCACCGACTTCTCGCTGGTCGACCCCGACAACCGGCGGCCGGTCGACTTCGCCAGGCGCCGCAGTCTCCTGGCCGAGCCCGACGACAGCTGGGACGGCGAGAAGCTGCTGGTCACCAGGACGGCCCTTCAGCTGCGGCACCGGTTCGACCCCGAGGCGCCGTACGTGCCGATCGAGGCGGGTGAGCACGCGGTCGCGTTCGCCAGGGGGGACCGGGCGGTGGCGGTCGCGACCCGGCTGCCGGTCGGGCTGGAGCGGCGCGGCGGCTGGGGGAGCGAGACGCTCATGCTGCCGCCAGGCACCTGGCGCGACCTGCTCACCGGCAGGCTGTACACCGGCCGGGTCCCCATGGCGCACCTGCTGTCCAGCCACCCTGTCGCGATCCTCGAAGGGTGAATTCCCTCCCACATCGGGGAAGAGGGCATGGTGCGGCGAGCGGATAAGGGGAGATGATGTTCGAGGTCTGGGCGCCCGAGGCGACGCAGGTGGAGGTCGAGTACAAGGGCGGCAGGCACGGCATGACGCCTGGCGAAGGCGGCTGGTGGAGGGCGCCCGGTGACGAGCACGGCCTCGACTACGCCTTCTACGTCGACGGCGAGGGGCCGTTCCCCGACCCGAGGACGCAGCGGCAGCCGTACGGCGTGAACGGCGTGAGCCGCGTCTACGAGCACGGCAGGTACACCTGGGGCGACCAGGACTGGCACGGCCGTGACCTGCGCGGGTCGGTCATCTACGAGCTGCACGTCGGCACGTTCAGCCCGGAGGGCACCTTCCGCGGGGCGGCCAAGAAGCTCGACCACCTCGTCGACCTGGGCGTCGACTTCGTCGAGGTCATGCCGGTCGCGCCGGTGCCGGGCACGCGCAACTGGGGATACGACGGCGTCGACCTCTACGCCGTCTTCGAGGAGTACGGCGGGCCCGACGGGCTGAAGACCTTCGTCGACGCCTGCCACCAGGCAGGGCTCGGCGTGATCCTCGACGTCGTCTACAACCACCTCGGGCCCTCGGGCAACTACCTGTCGAAGTTCGGGCCGTACTTCAAGAACTTCAAGGGGTCGTACTGGGGCGACGCGGTCAACCTGGACGGGCGCGGCTCCGACGGTGTGCGGCGGTACTTCATCGAGAACGCGCTGCAGTGGCTGCGCGACTACCACATCGACGGCCTGCGCCTCGACGCCGTGCACGCCCTGCACGACAGCCGCGCCGTCCACTTCCTGGAGGAGCTGGCGGCCGACGTCGACGCCCTCGCCGCGAGCGTGGGCAGGCCGCTGACGCTGATCGCCGAGTCCGACCTGAACGACCCGCGCATGATGACGCCGCGCGACGCCGGCGGTCTCGGGATGCACGCGAGCTGGAACGACGACGTGCATCACGCGATCCACGCCGCGGTCACCGGGGAGAGGCAGGCGTACTACTGCGACTTCGGCTCGCTGCCCGCCCTGGCCAAGGTGCTGACGTCGGGCTTCTTCCACGACGGCACGTTCTCGACCTTCCGCGGGCGGTCGCACGGCAGGCCCGCGACGGGGGTGCCCGGCTACCGGTTCGTCTGCTGCGTGCAGAACCACGACCAGATCGGCAACCGGCCCGAGGGCGACCGGATGGACCCCGACCACCTGTGGCTGGCGTCGGGCCTGCTGCTGACCTCGCCGTTCACCCCGATGCTGTTCATGGGGGAGGAGTGGGGCGCCACCACGCCGTTCTTCTTCTTCACCGACCACTTCGAGCCGCACCTGGCCGAGGGCGAGGGGGAGCGCCGGGCGCGCGAGTTCGAGAGCTTCGGCTACGACTGGAAGGCCCCCGAGCCCGGCGAGGAGGAGACGTTCCTGCGCTCGAAGCTCGACTGGAACGAGCTGGCGGAGGATCCGCACGCCTCGCTGCTCGGCTGGTACCGGGATCTGATCGCGCTGCGCAAGGCGCACCCGGACCTCGCCGACCCCCGGCTCGACCGGGTGAAGGTCCGCTTCGACGAGGACCGTCACTTCCTGGTCGTCGAGCGCGGCTCGCTGCGGGTGGCGGCCAACTTCGGCGAGATGCCCGTCCCCGTACGGCTCTCGCCCGGCGCGAGGCGGATCCTGCTCGCCTCCGACGAGGGCGCCCGGACCATGGACGGCGACCTCCACCTCCCCGCCCGCTCCCTCGTCGTCGTCCAGACCTGACCGCGCTGAGAAGCGTTGCCCATTGTCACGAAAGGCTGCCTCGCGTCCATGACGCTGAGCGGCCGACGCCGTCGGCGGTGATGATCCCTTCCTTCCTCAACTCGGTGAGGACGAGTCGGATCGTCTGATCGCTGATGCCCGGGAGCGCGGCGCGGATGTCGGTGACTCGAAAGACAGGTGGGCCTTGACGGAGGACGTAGTCCCGCACGCGATCCTGCTTGGTGCCTGGTGAGTGCTCGGCCGCGGCGCGGGCGGCGAAGGTCTCGTACGCCTGGGAGAGCAGTCCGGTGAAGTAGCCCAGCCAGGGCCATGGGTCGGCGTTGTCCTGGTGCCAGCCGTGGGTGGAGTCCAGCAGGCTTTGATAGTAGGAATCGGACGATCTGGCGATCGCCTGCTCAAGGCTGACATAGCGCACGACGCCGTATCCGGCGTCCGAGAGTAACGCATTGGTGAGCGCGCGGGCGATCCTGCCGTTTCCATCCTCGAAGGGGTGGATCACCAGCAGATCCAGGACGAAAAGGCCGACCAGTAGTACGCGGTGGTGCGAGCCTTGGAGGAAGGCCTTGCGGTAGTTCTCGATGAGCTCCCGGACGTACATGTCGGTCTCGGCGGCGGTGACCGGACGGAACCGCTCGACCAGCGTCCCGTCGGCCATTCGATCGACGACCAGATTTGCCCCGTACATCTCGGCAAGCGTGGCCACCGCTTTGAGTACCGCGCTCACCACCGAACGTCGGTCGGATCCAGATCGCGGAGTGTACTCGACACGTGGCTTGAGGTACTTGGGATGATCACCGTGCCCTCGTGCCGGGTGGCCGGCTTGCGCTTCAACGTGATGCCGGCCGCGCCGAGAACCCGCTCCGCGTCCGCGGTCGATCGTGTGATGTCCGCGATCGCACCAATGGAATCAGCACTGAGCAAAGGGCGCTTCGTCTCCGTCATGGGACCAATTTTCCTCTCCCACCGACCGTTATCGGCGTGATCCGCGTGATGCCCTGGGGGTCTTCGAGGGCGTGCGGGGCGCTCATCGTTTGGGCGTCACCGCGCCCGGGTGACCCCCTCTTACGGCGATGTTCGCGCGTGGCCCCTTCCGGCCGGTGGGTCTGCGCCAGATGACCCCGACGTTGAAGGTTTCTCCCAGGAGGTCGAGCGCCCAGTGGTCCGCAAGCAGCTGGAATCCCATATTGGGGGAGACTATTGCGCAGCCTTGACTCCTGGTGTCCAGGGTCTATGTGCTGATAGCGCTATAGCGGTCTTGCTCCTAGATTGTTTTCGTCTGATTCTTTTGCGGTGATTTGTTAGCCGAATCGATATGGCTTCTCGAGTGACTAGTTGGAGTTCCATCTAATCGCTATGCTGGCAATGCATTGAGAGTGGGTTCTCAACACTGGGGATCAGCCGTATAGGTCTCTATCGGGCACTTCTGAACAAGAAGGGAACCTTCGAGCGTGGGTGGAAAGCACGAGGGGCGGCCGTCGGAGAGCAAACCGGTGGAGGTGCCGAAGAAGCCGAACGGTGACACCGTCCGGCCTGACCCGGGCGGTGGAAAACACGAGAAGAAGGACGGCAAGTGAACGCCGGCGAGCGAGCCGCCCGACTCGCCGACCGCTTACCGGTCGCCGACGAGCGATGGCGAGAGGCGATGCGGGCGGTGCCACGCCATCTCTTCATCCCCGACCAGGCCTGGTGCCTGCCCGGCGACGGGAGCCCCGGCTATCCGATCGACCGGGGCGGCGAACCCGAGCGCTGGCTCGACGCCGTCTACTCGGCTGCCGCGATCATCACCCAGGTGGACGACGGCGCTACGGACGTTGCCGAGGGTGGAGGTGACTACACCTCGTCGTCGTCCATGCCCGAGATCGTCGCGGCCGAGCTGGAGCTGCTCGATCCGTACGACGGGGACGAGGTCCTGGAGATCGGCACAGGCACGGGCTGGACGGCGGCGCTGCTCGCCCACCGGCTGGGGCCGGACAGTGTGACGAGTGTCGAGATCGACCCGGCCGTGCACGAGGCGGCGGCCGGGAACCTGAAGCGTGCGGGATACGCGCCCCGGGTCGTCCTGGGGGACGGTGCGGACGGGTGGCCGGAGGGCGGGCCGTACGACCGGGTCCACGTCACGTGCGGCGCGACCAGAGTGCCGTACGCGTGGATCGCGCAGACCAGGCCAGGCGGGATGATCGTGTTCCCCTGGATGTCTGGCTGGGGCGGCCACCTGACGAGGCTTACGGTCACGGCGGACGGTGCCGCCGGAGGCGGCTTCCATCAGGCCTGTGGCTTCATGCTGCTGAGATCCCAGCGAGCCGCTCCTGGCGGGATCGAAGGCGACTACCGGGATTCGGGGACGCTCCTCGATCCACGCCGGATCGCGCGTGCGGGTCATGGCGCCGAGGTCGCCCTCGCGGGGCTGCTTCCCGATGTGTCCCGCGTCCATCGCGAGGAGGACGACGGCCGTTTCCGACTGTGGGTGACGTCCGCAGGCTCCGAGGCGCAGGTGCACCATGCGCCCGGATACAGGCAGGCGGCGGTCCATCAGCGAGGGCCGCGCGACCTGTGGGACGAGGTGGAGGCCGCCTTTATGCGCTGGGTCTCCTGGGGAAGCCCCGGCCGGGACCGTTTCGGGCTGACGGTCACGGCCGAGGAGCAGTACGTCTGGCTCGATCGGCCAGGCAGTCGCCTCTGAGCCAACAGAGCCGCCGCATCCCGTGGCGCCACGGGATGTAGGCGGCCTGTCCCATGATGAGCGCGGCGCGGTGGCGCAAGTCACGCCTTTCCGGTGATAACCCTGATCAGCTCGCTAGATATGGGTGATGAGCGCGTAACGCTCACCGTTCATCTGGGCCGCCCCAGAGATCGGGATCGTCGCTGAGCGGTTCGATACGCAGGCGCGACGGGCGGCCCGGTCCCGCCCCGGTCGGTCTGTGCCGGGCCCGGCTGCGATGAGTCCCGTCGGCTCAGCTGTTGACGGCAATCACGCTGTACGGGGTCGTCGGGGTGGGGGGCACGGTGAAGCGTCCGTTGGGGAGGTAGAGACGGCTTCCGTAGGAATCGACGGTGGTGGGGATGTCGAAGCGGCTGTCGGTGAGCCTGCGGACGACCTGTCCCGACCTGCCGTCCGCGCTGAGGCGGACGGAGGTCAGGGTGTTGAGGTAGTTCTGCACCGCGTAGAGGGTGCGCCCCCGGAGCAGCAACCCGTCGCCGTAGAGGAGGGAGTCGGCCCCGAGGTCGACCTGGGTGGCGACGCCGGTCGAGGGGGCGACGCGGAACAGCTTGCCGGTGCTGGACTGGACGATCAGCAGGGCCTGGCCGTCGGGCGTCGGGGCGATGCCGTTGGCGTTGATGCCGTCGGCCCCGCTGCCGGTGGTGTAGACGATGTCCCCGCTCAACGGCACCGTCACCACCTCACTCGGCAGTTGCCCGTCCGTCCGGAGGGGAAGCTTGTACAGCACCGGCCTGATCGAGTCGGTGAAGTAGGCCGCGTCGTGGAGGAGCACGACGTCGTTGACGAACGCGGGCTCCGTGGAGAGCCGGTAGGTCGCGAGCAGACGGCCACTGAAGGCGTCGATGACGCGCGCGTCGCCGCCGGCCCCGCCGGCGACGAACAGACGGCCGCGCCCGTCGAGTTTGAGGCCCAGCGACGGGGTGCCCGGTCCGGGGTTGATGACCCCGCCCCGGCCGGTGAGCAGGTCGGCCCGGTAGATCGCGCCGCTCTCGCGTGAGCTGATGTACGCCACCGGGCCGGGGCCGATGGCGATCCCCTCCGGTGCGAAGCCGCCGGGGAGGGGAAACTCGGTGGGAAGGGCTCCCGCCCTGCCCGAGGCGGAGGAGAAAGTCGCGCCGGCGGGGCCGGTCTCGGCGGCGGCGGAAGCAGCCGGGGCCGCCATGAGCACGGACAACAACCCCGTCACGAGAATTGTGAACTTCATGCAATGCATCCCATCTATAACGAACGACATGATTCGACGGAAATGCTCGCCGATCATGGTTCAACGTACGACACGGACTGGGCGGTGACCATGAATTTCGGCAACCATTCGCCGGCGATCCGATCCGTTCGCTCTCCCGGGCGTCCGAGGGGCCCAAGCTGGGCGCCGCCGGGGTCAAGGCCGATGTGACCTTCATGGCCGGGGCATGCGGTGCGCGCCCCCCGGTTTCCCCGGCGTGGATTCCACCCATGGCGGGCCGCTAACCGCGGGACCGGACGAGCTCTGTTCGCTCGTGAACGAGGCGCGTTCGTGATCGAGTGTCTCCCGCTCGCCGGCCGTATGGGGACTGCGCGTAACCGTTCTTTAGAAATGAGGACTTTGCCGGGAAACGCCGTGTGGTGGACGGTATCCTCCGTTCTCATGTCGCGGCGATCTTGGATTCTCTGGGCGGCGGCGATGCTGACCGCCCTGGGGCCCCAGCTCTACTTCCTGCTCATATCGTTCGCGTTCGGGGACGACGGCATCCGGAGCTACATATGGGAATCCTGGGGTTCCTGCCTGGGCCGTGACATCTACGACCCGATCGAAAGCTGGACGTTCGCGGTCGCCGATTTCCCCCTCTTCCAGTACGGCGGGGCACCGTTGATCGTGCTGGGCTTCGCCGGCTGGTATCTGAGCGTCCGGAGGGGGCGCGAGACGCTCGGCAGGGTCCTCGGCCGCGTCATCGCCGTAGTGCTGCTCGTCCTCAGCCTTCCCGGGCCCTTGCTGATCGGCCTCGACTCGGCGCTCGGCCCCCAATGCGCAGAGGCGTGGGGACCGGCGGACCTGGTGAGCGACCGCATGTGGTGGGGGCTCTATTCGCTGGTGTCTCCCGTGCTGGTCCTGCTCGCCGTACGGCCCCCGCGGCGTGAGTTCGTGCGGCGCAGCACTGTCGCCCTTACGGCGGCGGCCATCCTGGTGGTGGCGACGCTCCTCCTGCTCCCCACGCGGTCCGCCGCGCCATCCAAGGTGAGCAGCGAACAGGAGCTCGACTGTGTCGGCTTCGGGGGCGGGACCGTCACTGGGCTGAGCGCGGATGAGAAGCGCTTCTTATGCCAGGTCCGTGGCTACGACCTGCCCGATGGTTCGTCCTATGGCACGGAAGGTCTCGAGGGGTGGGACGAGGTTTCCGACGAGGACGTCCTGGCGCAGGGGCGTCAGCTCTGTGACGTGGCAACGCGGCATGGAGGCGACATCCAAGCACCGGCCGTACAGCAGGCTCCGCAGGTGTCGCTGGCGGGCGCGCTCACGAGTCTGTGCCCCGCGGTCGCCCGCGCGCAGGAGGCGGAGGGCCGGCGGAGGCAGGAGGAGGCCGACGCGTACGTCGCCGAGAAGGAGAAGGCCTGCGCGGCGCATCCCCGGCACCGGCCGAGGATCCACCCGGTACGGCAGCGCCGGGCCACCATGTGGACCGAGTTCTGGACGATCGACGGGTGGGACGAAGGATTCGAGGGCACCGTCCCCGATCTGGTGAAAGACCTGGTCGGAAGCGAGCGGGGGGCCCTCAGGATCTGGGCGGCCGACGAGATCGGACATGCCTGTGTGACCGCCGAGTCCTACACCAGGCGGCCTCCGCTGGAGGCCAAGGCGTGGGAGGAGATCGTCGAGGTGGGCTACGAGAGCCCGACCGGATCCCTGTACCTCGTCGACGGTGACGGCAAGCAGCTGCCCGGACTCGCGTCCCGCGGCCCGGGTTCGTACCGGGTGCGGGTCCACCTGCGCGGCCGCAAGCTTGTCTACCAGGTGGCGTATCCGCCCGACGGAGCCGTGGAACTGCTGATCGAGGTGTTCCCCGGCAAGGAGAAGAAGCCCGTCGTCTACAAATGAGTCCCGGGCCGTCCAAGGCTCGCCGATCCAGGCGATGGCCCGGAAAGCCGCAGAGGAAGCCCGAGGGGGCCGGCCGACGCCGCCACATGCGACACGGGGCTACTTCAGGTAGCTATAGGGGTATATGTCCGGTCAGTGGGAGGAGGCCGGGACATGGTGTCGTCCAGCCATCTGCGGGCTTGCGTCGGCGAGCTCGACCAGTTCGAACGCGGCCTGCAACGGTCACTGGACAGCCTGCACAACAAGCTGCGGAAGGCGATCGACGAGCAGCGCCGGTTCGAGGCGGACGCCTCCCACGAGTTGCGCACCCCCGTCGCAGGGCTGAGGGCCCGGCTTGAGGAGGCCCAGCTCAACCCCGGCGAGGTAGACCTGGACAAGCTGCTCGAGCGTGCCCTGGGCGACGTGAAGCGGCTGCAGTCCATCATCGACGACCTCCATCTTCTCTCCCAGGTCGAGGCGGCAGGTCGGCCGGCCGGGCCGGTGCCCGTGGACCTCGCGGAGTTCGTCCAGGCCGAGGTGTCCCGGCGGGACCACAAGCACGAGGTCACGGTGAAGGGGGAGCGGGGTGTGGTCGTCACGGCGGTACCCCCGAGGCTCGGCCGCCTGCTCGGCGAACTGCTCGACAACGCTCAACGCCACGCGCGTTCCCTTGTGCGGGTGGATGTCCGGCGCGCCGGAGGCCTGGGTGAGCTGGTCGTGTGCGACGACGGGCCGGGAATCCCGCCGCATGAGCGCGAGCGCGTGTTCGATCGCTTCGCGCGGCTCGACACCGCCCGGTCTCGCGACCGCGGGGGGAGCGGCCTCGGCCTGGCGATCGTCTGGAAAATCGCCGAGGCGCACGGCGGCGATGTCCACGCCGAGGAGGCGCCCGGCGGCGGCGGTGTCTTCGTCGTGCGCCTGCCTCTCGCCCGTACGGCCCGGTGATCGGCGTGCCGCCGTACGGCACCCGCGGGCGTCCGGCGTAGCCGTCGCCGACGGCGCGGTGCCCGCTCAGGAGATGCGTTCAGGCTCTGCGGACCATGAACAGGACGCCTCCCAGCAGCATGGCCCCGGCGGCGTAACCGGCCAGCACGCCGAGGCCCGGCCAGGGAGCGATCGGCAGCCGTTCGAGGTTCCTCGTGGCCTGGATGGCGAGGCCGGCCGTCATCGGCGAGAACCTCCTCAGGCGGTCGAGCCACTCCGGGTCCTTCACGAACGCGCCGACCACCGGCACGACGTACAACAGGGTCAGCACGGCGGTGATGCCGGAGGCGGTGTCGCGGACGGCGGTGCCGACGCCGAGCGCCAGCAAGGCGATCAGGGCGAGATACAGCACCGAGCCGGCGGCGGCCCGCAGCGTCGGCCCGTCCGCGAGCGACAGGGGCGGGTAGCCGTTGGCCTGGCCGAACCCGTTGATCGGCAGCACCACCCGGCCGACGGCCAGCGAGCCGAGCACGCCCACCGTCCCGGCCGTCAGCACGGCCGCGACGACGACGGCGGCCTTGGTCAGCAGCACCGTGTGCCGCCGGGGGACGGCCGCCAGCGTCGTCCGGATCATTCCCGTGCCGTACTCGTCGCTCATCGCGAGCACCGCGAGCACCACGACCAGCGCCTGCCCGAGCCAGACCCCTTTGAGGCTCAGCCTGGCGGTGTCCTCGAAGCACGTGGTGGGCGTGGGGCACTGGGCGGTGCCGACGGCCGCGGTGGCCGCCGCCGTGGCGGCCACCGTGAGCCCGGCCGCGGCGAGCGCCAGCCACAGGTTGCCGCGCAGCGTGCGCAGCTTCGTCCACTCGGCGCGCAGGGCGTGCCTCATGCGTGCCGCCGCCCGCTCCGCCAGATCGCGTAGCCGAGCGCGAGCGCCGTGTACACGCCGAGCACGGCCAGCCCGGGCAACGGCGCGATGGCCGTGTCGTACCGCTCCAGGGTCTGCTGTACGGCGAACCCGGCGGCCGGCGTGACTCTCTCCAGCCACTTCGCCGCGGCGAGTGGAAGCGCGCTGCCGGCGACCAGCGGCGCCAGCAGGAGCAGCAGGACCACGGCGATCGCCGCGGCTCCGCGGCGCAGGATCGAGGCGACGGCCAGGCTGAACACCGCGACCAGCGCCAGCAGCGCGGCGGTGCCCACGATGGCGCGCAGCACCTGCGGGTCGGACAGCGCCGGCGGGGCGGCGTTGCCCTTGCGCACCATCGGTGAGGCGAGCAGGAAGGTGGCGAACGCGGCGACCAGCCCGACCACGAACGTCACCCCCCCGAGCACCACCGCCCGGGCGGCCAGGACCCTGCCGCGCCGCGGGCTCGCGGTGAACGTCGTCCAGATGAGGCCGTGCTGGTATTCGGAGGTGAGGTACAGGACGGCGAGCGCGACGATCGCCATCATCCCGAACATGGCGCCGGTCAGCATCGTCTCGGTGGCGTCGGTGGCGTAGTGGTACATCGCGATGTCCCCGGCCCCCGCCAGGGAGAACGACGTCGCGTCCGGAGCCGCCCGCTCGCCGCCGCCGCGCCACGGCGGCAGCTGCTGGGGCCGCGCGGGCTCCACCTTCACGTTGTCGAAGGTGGCCTCTCCCAGGTTGCTGGTCTCGACGAGGTCCTCGCCGCCGAACTGACGTCGCAGGTTCAGGGCGTCGGGGGAGGCGACGAACATGCCGATCTCGGCTCCCTGGCGCAGCCCTTCGAGCTCCACCGTGCCGACCTTGTTCCACGTGACGCCGTCCGCGGACTCCGAGCCGGTCACGGAGGTGCCCTGGCGGGTCAGCTTGAGCCACCGGGGAGCCCGGCCGGAGCTGCCGGGGATGTCGGTGGTGAAGTTCGCCTGCAACCGGACGCCGTTCCCCGGCGTGATCATGAGTGCCGCGTACGGCGAGCCCGGTTCGGTGCTCGCCCGCAGCATGAGGCCGCCCTTGGCCCACGGGTCGTTGTTCTTCTGTGAGGCGACCCGCACGGTGATGCTTCCGTCGCCGAGCAGCACCCGGTGCACGTAGTCGCCCGCGTCCCGGTACTGCGGCGAGATGCCCTTGGTCGAGCCGTCGCTTCCCGAGCCGGAGCTTCCCGCCCCACCGGCCACCAGCATGCCAGAAAGGATCGTCACGGCGACTCCGGCCAGCATGGTCAGCCCCCACCGGGGCACCGACCTGAGCTTGGTCCACTCCGACAGCATGAGCTGCGCGAAACCGTCACGGGGGTCGCGCACCGAGCTGCGGTACGGCGTCGTCGTCACCATGCCCGCACCTGCCCGGCGGTCGCGTGGAACTCCACCGCGTTCCGGGTGAGCTCCATGTACGCCTCTTCGAGCGACGGGCGGTGCTCGGAGACCCCGGAGAAGGACACCCCGCCGTCGCTGAGCAGGGTGACGATCCGCTCGACCGGCAGCCCCGCGACGGTGACCGAGTCGGGGCCGCCGGCCGCCACGGTCGCGCCGTCGACCGCCAGCACGGTCAGCGCCTCCAGGCACTGCGCGGTGCGTACGGCGACGCGCCCGTCGGACGCGCGGTCGAGCAGCTCCCGCACGCTTGTGTCGGCGATGAGCCTGCCCCTGCCGATCACCACGAGGTGGTCGGCGCTGCCCTCCAGCTCGCTCATCAGGTGGCTCGACACCAGCACCGCCCGGCCCTCGCCTGCCAGACGCCGCAGCAGGTCGCGTATCCACACGATGCCTTCGGGGTCCAGCCCGTTGACCGGCTCGTCGAAGATCAGCATGGGTGGGTCGCCGAGCAGGGCGCCGGCGATGCCGAGCCGCTGGTGCATCCCGAGGGAGAAGGCGCCGGCCCGCCGCCCGGCGGCGGTGGTGAGGCCCACGAGTTCGAGCACCTCGTCGACCCGCTTGGCGGGTAACCCGTTGGATCGCGCGATCCACAGCAGGTGGTCACGAGCGCGCCGGCCCGGGTGGAAGGCCCCGGCGTCCAGCAGCGCCCCGACCTGACACAGTGGCGCCCGCAGCTCGCGGTACCTGCGGCCGCCGACCAGCGCGACGCCGCCGTCCGGCGTGTCCAGCCCCAGCAGCATGCGCATCGTTGTGGACTTGCCCGCGCCGTTCGGCCCGACGAAGCCGGTGACCTGGCCGGGCCGCACCGTGAACGACAGGCCGTCTATGGCGACGGTGGACCCGTAACTCTTGCGCAGCTCACGAACTTCGATGGTTGCCTCCATACCCCGAGAGGCTACGAAGGGGAGGGGCCCCAGGTCGTCACGCCGGGGGACTGTCTTGCGCGCCCCGGCGCCGGGGGACGGACGGGCGGCGTGTCCCTCCAGCGGGGTACGGATCACGGTTCGTCACGGGGGATGGCAGGGGGCGTCGCGTTGGCGACAATGGTCCGATGAAGGAGAGCAGCCGCGTCCTCATGGCCGGCCGGTGGCTCGCAGGCGAGGCCGACTGGCCGCTGGTGGCCGGAGTCGCACTCGGTCTGCTCGCGACGGTCGAAACCGTCATCCGTACGGACGGGTCCTGGGTGATCAGGCCCGTCGCGCTGCTGCTGGCCCTGTTCGCCACCGTGCCTGTGGTCTTCGTGCCCCGTCACGCCCTGTCCGCGGGGATCGTGATCACCGTGTCGGCGTCGCTGACCGCCATGGTCTACCGGTGGGGGCCGACGGCGTCCGGAGTGGTGGCAGTGCTCGCCGTCTGGTCCGTCATCCTGCGCGACCGGGCCCGGCGGCTGCGCGCCGAGGCGGAGGAACGCGAGTCCTCCCGGCGGGCCCTGGAGGACTCGCTGCTGGAGTTCACCGCGCGAGGTGAGCGCGCGCGCATCGCCCGTGAGCTGCACGACGTGGTGGCGCACCACATATCGATGATCTCGGTGCAGGCGGAGACGGCCCGCCTGACCACGCCTGGCATGCCGGAGGACGGGGCGATGCGCCTGCGCGCCATCGGTGAGACGGCCAGGACGGCGCTCACCGAGATGCGCCGCCTGCTCGGCGTGCTGCGCGAGGAGCCCGAGGACGAGCCCATGCGCCGGCCTCAGCCCGGTCTGCGGCAGCTCCTGGAGCTGATCGACGAGACCCGCGCGCTCACCGGCGCCGGCACCCGGCTCATCGTCCGCGGGCCGATCGCCGCGCTCGACCCGGGGGTCGAGCTGACGGCGTACCGCATCGTCCAGGAGGCGCTGACCAACGCGCGCAGGCACGCGCCGGGCGCCGCCGTCGACGTGGAGATGGACTACGCCGGCGAGACCCTCTACGTGCGGGTACGCGACAACGGCCCCGGGCCGCGGGGCTCCACCGGCGACTTCGGGGACCGGCCGGACAGGCACGGGGGCCACGTGGGCCACGTGGGCCACGGGGGGCACGGGGGGCACGGGGGGCACGGCCTGCTCGGGATGCGTGAGCGCGCCGCGATGGTCGGTGGTGAGCTGCGGATCGGCCACGCGAACGGCAACGGCTTCCTCATCGAGGCCGCCCTCCCTGTGGCGGAGCCGGCCCGGAACGGGGTGGGCGTATGAGCGCCGAACGCCCCATCCGCGTCGTCGTGGCGGACGACCAGGAGGTGGTCCGCGCCGGGTTCGCGGCGTTGTTGAGCACGCAGCCCGACTTCACGGTGGTCGCGACCGCCGCCGACGGGGCGGAGGCGGTCTCCCACTGCCGGGCGCATCACCCGGATGTCGTCCTCATGGACGTACGCATGCCGGTCATGGACGGCATCGAGGCGACTCGGAGGATCACGGCCGGCGCCGACGGCGGGGAGCAGCCGCGTATTCTCATGCTCACCACGTTCGACCTGGACGAATACGTGTACAACGCGCTCACCGCCGGTGCCAGCGGCTTCCTGCTCAAGGACGTGACGGCCGAAAGGCTCTTCGACGCGGTGCGCGTGGTCGCCGCCGGGGAGGCGCTGCTCGCGCCCAGCGTCACGCGGCGGCTGATCAGCGAGTTCGCCCGGTTCCGGCCGCGCCCGGTCTCGCCGCGGCTGCGGCGGCTGACACCGCGCGAGCTCGACGTGCTCCGGCTGGTGGCCGAGGGGCTGACCAACGCCGAGATCGCTCCGCGCCTCGTGGTGAGCGAGCAGACGGTCAAGACGCACGTGAGCCGGCTCCTGCGGAAACTCGAGCTGCGCGATCGGGTGCAGGCCGTCGTGCTGGCCTACGAGTCCGGCCTCGTCGTGCCGCGCTCCGACGGTCAGGGGCCGGGCCGGCTGGCCTCACGCTGACGCGGCAGCCGTACGGGGGCTTGCCTGTGGATGAATCGCGCCGTCCTCCGCGCCGGGCGGCTCGCCGTCCACAGAACCGGTTTCGGGAAGCGCGGGGAGGAGGGCGATCGCGGAGTCTGGGGCCTCCAGCGTTCGGAGGAGGAGCCATGAAGATCACCTATCCGATACCGGCCGAGACGACCTCGGTGTTCGTCGTGGCGGTCGACCGCACGCCGACCGACCTGTCGTCGATCGTCCCCTGGCGGATGGGCAAGCCCCACCGGCGTGCCGCGATGGACGTGCTCGACACGCCCCGGCTTGAGCTGGAGGCGTACCGGTCGGGTCAGTCGCCGTGGCGGCGGATGGACGTGAGCCCCGGCGATCTCAAACGGGTGCGGGCGGCGCGCTACCACGTGGTGATCTCCAGCACCGCCCCGGTCGCCGTCCAGCCGGAGGCCGCGCAGGTCGCCCGCGCCGCCGCGCGAGGCGTCGCCGAGGCCTACCGCGGCACGATCCTCGACCCTCTCACCGGTACGGCCGTCTACCACTGCGCCCGGTGCCCGGGGGAGCGGCAGGACTTCCGCCTCGGCGACGACTGGCTGGGGTGGACGGCCGCGGAGACCGGACAGGCGGAGTCGTGCGCCTCCCAGGGGGCCGCCGGGATGTGCGCCTGCCTGCGGATGACGAGCCGGGGCCTGCGGCGGTTCGGCCTGCCCGAGATCATGCTGGAGGGCGCCGCCTGCGCGCACAGCCTGTGCGCGGCGACCATCCTGCGCACTGTGGCGGGGCGGCTGCTGGGGGAGCACCTGGAGTGGACGGCCGCCAACCCGGCCGCGAGCTTCCGGACGGTGGGGGAGCGTCTCCGCGTCGACGGCGCCGACTTCGCCGTGCTGTCCGGTACTCCGGACGCGGAGGGCGAGCCCTTCCGCGTACGGCTCACGCGTGGCGCCGCCGGCCGGGCGTGTGCACGGGTCGCCGGGGCGGACGGCGCCGACGCGCCGCTCCGTCACACCCCCGGGCTGCTGGTCGCCTGAGGCGGGTTCCCCGCATGAGACTCACTCGGGGGCGTGAGCGTCTCCATGACGCGGGCCAGCTCCTCGCGGCCGGTGACACCGGTCCTTTCGTAGACCGTGTAAAGGGTGTTCGCCACCGTGCGGATGGAGACGACGAGGTGTTCGGCGATTTCGCGGTTGGTCAGTCCCCGGGAGGCCAGGACGGCGATCTCGCTCTGCCTCCTGGTGAGGCCGGGCAGGGACAGGCCGACCAGGGCCGGGGTGCGGGCGCCCTGGCAGTGATGGGCCAGGGCCCATGCCCGGGTCTCCGCGGCGCGGGCGTCGCGGGGGCGGCCGTCCTGACGGTAGAGGGCGCCGGACCGGGCCAAGCTCTCTGCCGCGTACAGGAGCATGCCGCGCCGCTCGAAGCTCGCGGAGACCTCCTCCAGCTCCGCGGGGCCACGGGCGTTCGCGTGCCGCGCGAACAGCTCCGCGAGCGGGCCGTGCCCGGCGAGCCGCGCCAAGGGGGCCGCGGCCAGCTCCGGATGGCCGAGCCGTACGACGTCGTGCAGGGCGAACAACGAGAAGAACACATACGGGCTGTCGCCCATCTCCAGCGCCAGCTCCACGGCACCGCTCAGATCGCCTCGGGCGGCGGCGGTCCACACCCTCGCCATTCGCAGCGGGTAGGCGACGAGAGGGCCGGCGGGAGGCACGTGCGCCTCCGCGCGTGCCAGCGCCGCGGCGGCCGCCTCGGCGTCACCCCGGAGGGCGTGGGCATGGGCGAGCTCGCTGAGGCATGGACCGGCGTAGGCGCTCCGCTCCGGCAGCCGGACGACCGCCTCGTCACAGACCGCGATGGAGTCCAGCAACCGGCCGCGCAGCCGGTGGATCTCAGCTTTGCGCCCGCCGAACTGGAGGAACGCCCTGTCCCACAGCTCGAACCGGCCGTCAGGGCCGTACGTGCGGTCCACATACCGATCGGCCCGCCGCAGATCCCCTGTGACGATCGCGGCCGTGACACCGGCGTCGAGCACCACGGCCATGATGCTCGGCATCGCGTCGGGCAGCTCGGCGAGCCTGGTCAGCAGACGGTCGACCTTGATCATCGCCTCGCCGCCGTGGCCGGTGAGCGCGAGCAGACAGGCCTCCGAGGAGGTGAGCGCACCCCACGCGGAGTCGTCGGCAGGCCCCTCTCGCCGGACATCGGCCAGGTAGAACTCACCGGCCGGGAGGTCTCCGGCGAGCGTTGCCACCCCGGCCTCGAAGCAGTGCAGTACCTGCCAGGCGGCCCGGCTGGACGTGGTCCGCTTGGCCTCGGCGAGCACGGCCCTGGCCTCGTCCGTACGGCCGAGAACCCAGGCCAGATTGATCGCTCGCATCGCGGATCCCTCGAACCGCGTGACGTCGTCGAGGCCGGAATCCATCGCGGCCCGAAAGAGCTCCTCCGCCTCCGCGCCGCGATCCATGTAGGTCAGGACGTTGGCGAGGGCGAGCCGGGCCCGGGCGCCCTCGCCCGCGGCGGTGGCGAGGCGCTCGGCCAGCGTCAGGTCCCGCACCTGTCTCGCCTTGCCGCACGCCCGCAAAAGGAGGTCCGAATCGCCCGCGTCGCCGGCGTCGAGCCGCCAGACCGCGATTCGCAGCACGTCCTCCCGCCGGCGCGCTCCGGTGCCCGCGACGGCGTCGGCCAGCCGGCGCGACACCGTCCTGGTCCGCAGCTCGCCGCACTGGTCGCGCAGGACTTCGCCGTACAGAGGGTGCGCGAGCCGCACATCCAGCCGGCGTCCGCTCGGCTGCACCGTGACGAGCTGCCGCTGCTCCAGCCGCTCGATGGCGGCCTCCGAGCACAACGAGGCCAGCAGCCCGGCGCCGAGCGGCTCGCCGAACGCGACGAGCTCCATGACCTCGCGCTCCTCGCCGCTCAGGTCTCCGATGCGCGCGGTGACGATCTCGCGCATCGAGGTGCTCATCGCGAGGGGGCCGTTCCACACCCACAGACCGCCGAGGTCGCGCAGCACACCGCTGAGGACCAGCTCGCGCAGATAGAGCGGATTGCCCTGGCTGACGGCCCAGAGCCGGGCGAGCGACCCCGCCTCGATCCTCCCCGGCAGCGCCTCGGCCAGCATGCGCTCGGTCTCCTCCATCGACAGCGGAGCGAGCTCAAGCCGGGTGAGCAGCTCGTCCTTCCACAGGGCCACGACGGCGTCGGGCGGCTTGGCCCCCGCGCGGACCGTCACCAACAGCCGTGCGGTCCCGTGCAGGGCCAGAAGATGGACCAAGCCCGCGGACGCCGGGTCCAGCAGATGTGCGTCGTCCACGACCAGGGTCGGCGCGTCGATCGCCGCGGCCGCCCATCTCAGCGGGTTGCCGCCGGGCCGCGAGCCGGGCAGCAGG
Organism: Microbispora sp. NPDC049125; assembly: GCF_040802045.1. Lineage (NCBI taxonomy): Bacteria > Bacillati > Actinomycetota > Actinomycetes > Streptosporangiales > Streptosporangiaceae > Microbispora > Microbispora sp. NPDC049125. Next base: position 39,523 of record NZ_JBEZDW010000032.1, read on the forward strand.
TGCGCGAACGCCCCGAACGGCAGCTCGGCCGCCGCCTCCGTGGCCCGGGCCCACGCCACGCCCGGGACATCCCGTACGGCCTCGGCGACCAGCCGGCTCTTCCCCGCGCCCGCCGGTCCGAGCACGACGACCCCGCGTCCCGCCGCGCGAAGCTCGGCGAGCTGGTCCGCGCGGCCGGCGAAGGGCCAGGGACTCGACATGCCGCGAGGATATTTGAGTACGGCCGACTCATGCGATGCCCGCAAGGGGCGATCATCGTGGTGCCATGAGCGTTCTCGCCGACACCGATCTGACCCATCTCGTCCGGACCAGCCTCGAAGACCCCACCGCGGAGATAGCCGAACAGCATGTGACACCGGTCGACGCCGAATCGGGCGCCTTCTCGACGGCCGGCCTCCACCGGGTGAGCGGGACGACCACCGCCGGAGCGACCTGGTCGTTCTTCGTGAAGTCCGTCCGCTCCGTCCGCCACTCCCCGGCGCTCGCGACGCTTCCGGAGCACCTGCGGGGCCCGTTGGTCGAGACCTTCCCGTGGCGCGCCGACGCGGACGTCTACCTGGCGGCCAGGGAGCTTCCCCCCGGGTTGCGCCTGCCCCGGCTGTACCGCGTCGACGACCTGGGAGACGACAGCCTGATCATGTGGCTGGAGTACGTCGAGCAGGCCCCCGGCGCCGCGTGGGACCTCGGCAGGTACGCACGGGCCGCCCACCTCCTGGGAGCCCTGGCCGCGATACGCCCGATCGCCGGCTCCGCCCCCGGCCCGTCACCGGACAGCGGCCTACGCGTCTTCTGCGAGAAGCTGCTCCCCGGCACGATCGACCCGCAGCTCCTGGGCGACGAGCTGTGGCGGCATCCTCTGGTCGCGCCATACGCCGACGACCGCCTCCGCCAGGACATCAAGATCCTCATCGACCGCCGGACGGCCATACTCGACGCCCTCGACCGTCTCCCGCGCACCGAGGTCCACGGCGACGCCAGCCCGCAGAACCTCCTGATCCCGGCCGACGGCTCGGCGGACTTCGTCGCCGTCGACTGGAGCTTCAACGACCCCGCTCCCGTCGGCCACGACCTGGGCCAGCTCCTCATCGGCCGCGTCCACACGGGCCGGCTGGCGGTCGAGGAGCTGCCCACGCTCCAGGAGACGATCAAGTCGTCCTACGCCGCCGCCTTTCCCGCGGCCGACCCCTCCCACATCACCCGCGGCTTCCTCGGCGGCCTGGTCGTCCGCAGCCTCTGGACCGCCATCCCCGTCAACCGCGTCGCCGAGGAGCCCACCCCGGACCTGCACGCGGTCTTCCGGCGACGCGTGGCCCTGGCCCGCTACATCGCCGACCAGGGTCTTGCGCTCGACCTGTGAGGCGTACGCCCGCAGGCGTGTCAGGCGGGCGGGTCAGGCTCCGGGAACGGCCGGGGCTCCTCGGCGGCCCGGCGATCGAAGGACTCCCGGGCCGCGAGGATCTCGTCGACATGGTCCTCCGACCAGCATCGGATCCCTTCCATCAGCGTCACCAGGCTGTGCCCCAGCTCCGTCAGCGCGTAGTCGACCCGAGGAGGGATCGTGGGGTAGATGGTCCGCGCCACCATCCCGTCGCGTTCGAGGTTCCGCAATGTCTGGGTGAGGCTCTTCTGGGTGATGCCGTCGAGCCTGCGGCGGAGCACGCCGAACCGCACCGGGCCGTCCCGCAGAGCGTCGATCAGCAGGCAGGTCCATTTGTTCGCGATGGCATCGAGCACCTTCCGGGACGCGCAGTCCCTCAGGTACGCGTTCGCCCCCCCGCTGTATCTGAGCCGCGCCATGGTATCCATAAGGTACCTATATCTCTGAAAGGTGCCTTCTTTCCAGTGGATACCGGAATGAAGACCATTGATCTCGACGAGGTTCCCCCTTATCGAGGAGATCGAGATGCGCACCATCACGCAGTCCGTCTTCGGCGGCCCTTCCGTGCTGCAGGTGACCGAGGTCGAGCGCCCGGCGCCGGACCACGGGCAGGTCCTGATAAAGGTCGGTGCGGCGGGTTACAACCCCGTGGACTCCGTTGTCCGATCCGGCCTGTTCCCGCTGCTGGGCGAGCCGCCGTTCACACTCGGCTGGGACGTCGCCGGCGTGATCGAGGAGACCCACCCCGGCGTCTCGGCGTTCCAGCCGGGAGACGAGGTGTTCGGGCTGGTCGGCTTCCCCTCGGCGGGCAACGCGTACGCCGACTACGTGGTCGCCTCGCCCAATGAGATCGTCCGCAAGCCCGCGCGGCTGACCTTCGAGGAGGCGGCGGCGCTGCCGCTGTCCGGCCTCACCGCGTGGCAGGCGCTCACCGGCATCGCCCGGCTGGACGCGGGCCGGCGGGTGCTCGTCCACCGGGCCGCCGGCGGGGTCGGGCATCTCGCCGTGCAGCTCGCCAAGCAGCGCGGCGCGTACGTGATCGGCACCGCCACGGCGGCCAAGCACGAATTCCTGCGAGGGCTGGGCGCCGACCAGCTCATCGACCACACCGCCGCCGACTTCGTCACCGAGACCGAGCCGGTGGACGTGGTGCTCGATCTCCTCGGCGGAGAGTACGCGGAGCGGTCGGCCGCCGTGCTCAAGCCCGGCGGTCTGCTCATCGGCGCCATCGGCGGCAATCTGGGCATCACGCCGGAGCGCGCCGCCGAGCTGGGCGTGAGGTTGCAGGTGCTGTCCGTACGCCCTTTGGCGGCCGACCTCGCGGCGCTGGGGGCGCTGGCCGAGACAGGGCGGCTGAAGGTGCACGTCGAGCAGGCCGTGCCGCTGGCCGAGGCGGCCAAGGCGCACGAGATCGGAGAGACCGGGCGGGTAACCGGCAAGATCGTCTTGGTGCCCTGATTCCCCCGCCTGTGCGTGTCACCCAGCCTCTTCGGGCTCGCGTCGATCGAGACAAGGACCCGCACCGGCGGGCGGCGTCGTGATCAGCGGTCAGGTCGCGGCCACGGGGGCCACGGGGCCGCGGGGGCGTCGAGGAACGCGCGGGCCTTCTCGACGCATCGGGGGCACACCGGCTCCTTCACGGCCCTCGCCAGGCTTTCCGGTGTGGGCTCGCGCATGGATCCCAGAGGCGTCATGCCCGGAGGGAGACCGGTTGCCGGGTCGACGTCGAAGAGGGTGACGGTCGACGGATCGAAGGCGAAGGCACGCCGGCACGCGTAACACCGCCCGATGGTCGTGATCGGTTTGTCGTCCATCGCTCCTCCCTGTCCGGACGCTACACCTGGCGGGCGTCGGGCACGACGCCCGCCGGGCGTCCGGGCGGGTACGAGGCGCGGGAACCATTCGACGCGGGCCGCACGTCTGCCGTATGTGACCCCCTTCGCTGCGATCGACGAAGAGATACGCGACGCCCGGGACCGGGCCCGTCGCCGCGAGCAGCTCACCCGGCAGCGTGCCGCCCTTCTCCACCAGATGGACGAGGTCAGGCACCTGCTCGCCGAGCTGGAAGGACAGCTCGCCAAGGAGGACCGTGACGTCGCCAAGCTGGAGCAGGGCGGTTTCACGGCCTTCCTGTCCGGCCTGACGGGGAACAAGGACGAGCGGCTGGCCCGGGAGCGCGCCGAGGCCGCCGCCGTGCGGGAGCGTGTCAAGGGCCAGCGGACGAGGCTCGACTGGCTGGCCACCGACCTCCGCGCGGCGGAGCAGGGTCTCGCGGAGGCCGGTGACCCGGGACGCGAGCTGGAGGCACTGCTGGCGCGCAAGGAGCGGATGCTGGTCGACTCGGGAGACCCGCGTGGCCGGGACCTCGCCGATGTCGCCACCCGGCTCGCCGGCGTGACGGCCGACCTGCGTGAGCACCAGGAGGCGCACCAGGCCGGGATGGCGGCGGCTCAGGCGGTCGCCTATGTCATGCGTTTCCTGGGGAGCGCCCGCGGCGCCTCCACCTGGGACATGCTGGGCGGCGGCGGCTTCGCCGACATGGTGGAGCACGGACACCTCCGGCAGGCAAGCGAGGCGGCGTGGCACGCCCAGGCCGTGCTCGACCGGTTCTCCCGGGAGCTGGCCGACATCGGTGTCACCGCCGCTCCGCGGCTGCCCGAGGTGGACACCCGGTGGTTCGCCGACGTCTTCTTCGACAACATCATCACCGACGCGCTGAAGCACCAGCGGATCGCGCGTACGGCGGAGTCGGTGCGGCAGGTCGCCGAATGGGTCGGCGGCATGGTGAACCAGCTGGCGGCCAGGTGCGGGGAGCTCACCCGCTACCAGGAGTCCCTGGTCAGGCGCCGCGAGGAGCTTCTCGGCGCCTGACGTCACAACGGTGGCGCGTCCTCGAACGCGGGCTCCCGGCGGGGTGATGCCGGCTCGTCCGGCGTCACGGGACGGCGGGGGACGGGGGCTGACTGGACGATCGACGTGGTCGTCCGCCCGAAGGGGGTGAACCGGTCGAGGATGGGTTCGAGCTCGTCGATCGCGCGCAGGTGCATGGTCAGGTGGAAGCAGTCCTCGCCGGTCATCCGGTAGCACTCGACGATCTCGGGGATCTCCCTGGCGATCATGGCGATGCGCGGCAGCTGGCGGACCGCCGGACGGACGCGGACGATCACCATGAGGGGGAAGCCAAGCGCCCGGGGGTCCACCTCGGCGCGATACCCCGTGATCACTCCCGTGTCCTCCAGCCGCTGCACTCGCTCGGCTACCGACGGCGCCGACAGGCCGACCCGCCGGCCCAGCTCGGCGAGGCTCAGCCGGGCGTTCGCCTGGAGCTCGACGAGGATGCGTCGGTCGACGGCGTCGATCGCCTTCGGTTCGTAGGCGCGCTCCGGGCGTATCCTTCGGTTCGTCATTCCGCCACGTTAACGATCTGGCTGACAATCCGGTGTGGGCCTTCTCCAGCGTTCCCCCTGGCTCTATTTCGTCGGAAGCGCGATCTTTCACTACCTCGGCCCGGCGTTCGCGGTGCTGTTGTTCGCCCGGATCCCGCCCCTCGGAGTGGCGGGCCTGCGCATCTGGAGCGCCGGTGTGGTACTGGCGATGTGGTGCCGTCCCTGGCGGGCCTACGCCCGGCTCGGTGCGGGAGGACGGCGGGACGTGGTCGCTCTCGGCGCCGTGCTCGCCGCCATGAACGCCTGCTTCTATCTGTCGATCGCGCGGTTGCCGATGGGCACGGTGGCGGCGATCGAGTTCCTGCCGGTCATCGCGCTGGCCGCGGTCGGCGCTCGCACCGGCCGCAACCTCGCCGCGCTTGCCGGCGCCGTGGCCGGCGTCTACCTGCTGACCGACATCCGGCTGGCGGGAAACGTGACCGCCTTCGTCTTCGCCTTCGCCAACGCCGCGCTGTTCGCGGCCTACATCGTGCTGGCCCACCGGGTCGCCCAGCGGCTGAAGGGCCTGGACGGGCTGGCCCTGGCCATGTTGGCGGCCTCGGCGTTCATCCTCCCCGTGAGCCTGCTGCCTGCCGGTCCCGCCCTCGGTGACATCACCCTGCTCGGCGCGGCGATCGGCGTCGGGATCACCTCCTCGGTCATCCCCTACGTGTGCGACCAGCTCGCGATGGCCAGGATGAGCCGGTCCACGTACGCGCTGCTCGTCGCTCTGCTCCCGGCGACGGCCACGGTGATCGGCGTCCTCGTGCTCAGACAGGTGCCGTCGGTCGTCGAGGTGGCCGGAGTCGGCCTGGTCGTGTGCGCCGTCGCCCTCCACAAAGGAACCCACTCCGAACGGAGAGACCATGAAGTACGTGAGCCTGGGATCGTCGGGCCTGAAGGTGTCGCGGATCTGCCTCGGCATGATGAGTTACGGTGACGCCGGCTCGCGAGCGTGGCACCTCGGCGGTGAGGCGGCCGAGGCCGTCGTGCGGCGAGCGGTCGAGTCCGGCGTCACGTTCTTCGACACCGCCGACATGTATTCCGAGGGCGCGAGCGAGGAGATCACCGGGCGGCTGCTTGACAAGCTGTTCGGATGCCGTGAGGACTACGTGCTGGCCACCAAGGTCTACTTTCCGACCGGACCGGGGCCCAACGACCGGGGACTGTCGCGCAAGCACATCCTGGCCGCCGTCGACGCGTCGCTGCGGCGCCTGGGCACCGACTACGTCGATCTCTACCAGATCCACCGGTGGGACGACGAGACGCCCATCGAGGAGACGATGGAGGCCCTGCACGACGTCGTGCGGGCGGGCAAGGCCCGCCACATCGGCGCCTCCAGCATGTACGCCTGGCAGTTCGCCAAGGCGCAGCACACCGCCGAGCGCCACGGCTGGACCAGGTTCGTCAGCATGCAGAACCACTACAACCTCGCCTACCGCGAGGAGGAGCGCGAGATGATCCCCCTCTGCCGTGATCAGGGCGTGGGGGTGATCCCGTGGAGCCCGCTCGCCCGCGGCCTGCTCGTCGGCACGCGTGAACGGGGCGGCGGGGGACGCACCGTCCGGTCCGGCAGCGATCCACTCGCAGACGAGTTGTACGGCGAGGCCGACTTCGATGTGGTGGACGCCGTCCGGGCGGTCGCCGGCGCGCGAGGGCTGCCGCCCGCGCAGATCGCCCTGTCCTGGCTGGTGGGGCGGCCGGAGGTGACCGCGCCCGTCGTGGGCGCGACCAAAATCGGCCACCTTGACGACGCCGTGGCCGCGCTGGGGATCGCGCTCACCCCGGAGGAGGTCGCCCGGCTCGAAGCGCCCTACCGGCCGCACGCCGTGCTGGGCCACCAGTGACACGGACCCAATGTCCGGTCTGCGAAGATGATCCCCGGAGGGGGGACGATGAGCACAGGCGCGGTGGTGGTGGCCGTGAGCCGCAGCGGAGGCCACACCTTCAGCAAGCCGAACGCGCATGCCATCCGGCTTCTGGCCGGTCTCGGCGTCGAGGACGACGCCCACATGGGTGTGACGGTGAAGCACCGGTCGAGGGTCGCCCGCGACCCCTCGCAGCCCAACCTCCGTCAGGTGCACCTCATCCACGAGGAGCTGCACGACGAGTTGCGCGCCCAGGGCTTCGCCGTACGGGCGGGGGACATGGGGGAGAACGTCACGACAAGGGGTGTGGACCTGCTCGGCCTGCCCACGGGGACGCTGCTGCGCATCGGCGCTTCGGCCGTGGTGGAGGTCACCGGCCTGCGCAACCCCTGCGCGCAGCTCGACCGGTTCCAGGACGGCCTGATGAAGGCGGTGCTGGACCGGGACGAACACGGCGGGCTCGTCCGCAAGGCGGGGGTCATGGGAGTGGTGCTGGCCGGTGGAGAGGTCCGGCCGGGAGACCCGATCGAGGTCGAGCTCCCGGCCGGGCCTCCCCGCCGGCTCGAGGTCGTCTAGAGCTTCGACGGTCGTCTGCCCTCGAAGCCGTCGAGCTCGCCGGCGCTGTACCGGGCAGGATCAGTGAAGGTGGCCGGGCCCGTCGAACTCGTGGTCGTCCTCGTCCTCCTCCTCGAGGACGCCGTCGGAGGGCTCGACGCCCAGCATGGCCTCCCTGGGCTCCACTTCGGCCACGTGCTCGACCAGCCCGAGGACGTGATCGGGCTCGATGAGCCACTGCAGGGCCGCCGCGCCGGTCTCGTCGGTGTTCACCAGCTCGATCTGCTCCTGGCGCTCGCCGTCGTCCAGCTCCGTCTGGGGGTCGCGGATCTCCGCGAGAGCCGCCGCCTGCAGCGCGCCGATGTCGAGGACCTCGACCACGAGGTCCACCGTGAGCCGCAGGTAGCGAGCCGTATCCGTTCCATCGCTCATGGTCGGGATCCTATCGGCAGCCGTCACGGCAGCTTCCATTCGACGGGTGCGGCGTCCTGCCGGACGAGGAGTTCGTTGGCCCGGCTGAAGGGCCGGGAGCCGAAGAAGCCGCTGCGGGCCGACAGCGGGCTCGGGTGGGCGGACTCGATGCACGGCACCTCGCCGAGCATCGGGCGCAGGTTGCGGGCGTCACGGCCCCACAGGATCGCGACCAGCGGGCCGCCCCGGGCCACGAGTGCCTTGATGGCCTGCTCGGTGACCTCCTCCCAGCCCTTGCCCCGGTGCGAGGCGGGCTTGCCCGGCATGACCGTCAGCACCCTGTTCAGCAGGAGGACGCCCTGCTCGGTCCAGGGGGTGAGGTCGCCGTTGGACGGCTGGGGATGGCCGAGATCGGCCGTGTACTCGGTGAAGATGTTGCGAAGGCTCCCCGGCAGCGGCCGCACGTTGGGGGCGACGGAGAAGCTGAGGCCCACCGGATGGCCGGGCGTGGGATATGGATCCTGCCCCACGATCAGCACCCGGACATCGGCCAGGGGCTGCTGGAACGCGCGGAGCACGTTCGGCCCGGCCGGGAGGTACTGCCGGCCCTCGGCGATCTCCTGCCGGAGGAAGTCACCCATGGCGGTGATCTGCGCGGCGACGGGTGCGAGGGCCTCGGCCCACCCGGCTTCCACGACTTCATGCAACGGACGTCCTGACATGGTCGCGCACTCTATCGGCTTTCCCCGTTCCGTACGGGAGACACCGGCGGAAAACATCGGATGCCCGCCTACCCCCGTAAAGCGGGCATCCGACATCTTGAATACCCGAGTCCCCGATTAGGGGACATCGGGGGCCCCGGGCCCCCACAATGGGGCCTAGTCCGGATGCGCGCTTTTCCCCCCGTGAAGTGCGCATCCGGACGCTACTTGACCGACCCCGCGAGCAGTCCCTGGACGAAATACCGCTGGAACGCGAAGAACAGGATCAGCGGCACGATCAGCGACAGGAATGCACCGGGTGCGAGGATGTCGACGTTCGTGCCGAATTGCCGCATCTGGGACTGCAAGGCCTTGGTCATCGGCTGGTTCGCCGAGTCGGCGAAGACCAGCGCGACGAGCAGGTCGTTCCACACCCAGAGGAACTGGAAGATGCCGAGCGACGCGATCGCGGGCTTGGCCAGAGGGAACACCACGGTCGCGAAGATCCGCCACTCCGGAGCACCGTCCATGCGGGCCGCCTCAAGCAGCTCCCTGGGAATTCCCGCGAAGAAGTTGCGCAGCAGGAAGATGGCGAACGGCAGGCCGAACGCGACGTGGAAAAGCACCACCCCGGTTATCGACCCGAAGATGCCGAGCAGTCCGTACAACTTGGCGATCGGGATCAGCGCGATCTGGACCGGCACCACGAGCAGCGCGATGACCACGAGGAACACCGTGTCCCTGCCGGGGAACTCGATCCAGGCGAACGCGTACGCCGCCATCGCCGCGATGCCGATGACCAGCGCCGTGGACGGCACCGTGATGAGCACGGTGTTCCAGAACGACGAGCTGAACCCGGACGCGAGCAGGTTCGAGTAGTTCTTGATCGTCAGCTCGGCCGGCTTGGTGAAGATCGTCCACCAGCCGGTCGAGTTGTTGGCGGTCTCGCCGCGCATCGAGACGATGAGCAGCCCCAGCGTCGGGAGCAGCCAGAACAGCGCGATCAGCACCATGAAGATCTGGACCACGCCGCCGCCCAGCCGGTCCACGAGGCGGCCTGCCCGGCCGCGTCGGACTCCGGGCGTCGCCTGGATCGGTTCGGCCAGGGTTGTCATCGCTCGTCCCTCCTGAACCGGCGGATGTTGAAGATCATGAACGGCACCACCAGCACGAGCAGGAGGATCGACAGCGCGCTTCCCATGCCCTGGTTGCCGCCGCCGCCGAACGAGACCCGCCACATCTCCAGCGCGATCACGTTCGCCTGCGGCTGCACCGAGCCCGGCGCGATGATGAACACCAGGTCGAAGACCTTGAGCACATTGATGATGATCGTGACGAAGACCACGAGCAGCACCGGCGCGAGCAGCGGCACGGTGATCCGGCGGAACACCTGCCACTCCGTCGCGCCGTCGATGCGGGCCGCCTCCAGCGCGTCCCTGGGGATCGCCGAGAGCCCGGCCGCGATCAGGACCATCGCGAACCCGGCCCAGACCCAGATGTACGCGCCGATGATCGCCGGCGTGATGAGCGACGGGCCGAGCCAGCTGATCCCGTTGAACGGCGCGGTGAAGTTCGACTGCGGCAGCCGCAGGGTGTAGGACCCGTCGGGCAGGCCGGCGAAGTGGAACGTGCCGTCCTGCGCGGTCTCCGTCGTCGCCCTGACCGCGCCGCCGGAGACCGCTTCCACCGTGATGCCGGCCAGGCCCTTCTCCTGGGTGTCGATCTGGTTCAGAGTGCCGCCGCCCCCGCGGACGACGTCGAGCCAGACGGTGCCACTGAGACCGCCGGCGGGCGCCGCCTTCGCGGGCGCGGCTCCCTTGACGGCGTCCTGGTTCAGCCCCACGAGGGGGATGAGCACAGGCCGGCCGGCCTGCGCCTGCTGTTTGGCCACGACGGCGCCGCCCTGCACGACCGCGGGCGCCTGGTCGTTCTCCCGAGGCCGGGCGCCGGGGTAGCCGTGGCTGGAGGAGAACGCGTCGTGGATCGTGGTGACGACGGCGTTGGCCACGCCGCGGTCGGGGTCCTGCTCGTAGACGAGCCGGAAGATGACCCCGGCGGCGAGCAGCGAGACCGCCATCGGCATGAACAGGATGAGCTTGAACGCCGTCGCCCACCGGATCCGCTCGGTGAGCACGGCGAAGATCAGGCCGAGCGCCGTCACGATGATCGGGGCGACCACGACCCAGATCACGTTGTTCCTGATCGTGGTCAGGGTCGCGGAGTCGGTGAAGATGGACAGGTAGTTGCCCAGCCCGACGAACCGGTTGCCCGTCGCGTCGTAGAGGCTGCGGTACGCCGAGTAGGCGATGGGGTAGAGCATCCAGGCGGCGAGCAGGAGGAGCGCGGGCAGCAGGAAGAGCACCGCCAGCCTCGGTGACGGGCCGAGCCTCCGTGGTGCGGCCCCCTCATTGGAGACGCCGGCGGCCTCTGCGGCCCCGGGAGCCGTGGAAGCGTCGGGGGTGTCGGGAGTGTCGTGAGTCTCGGGGGCGTCGGGAGCGGGCACGCCGCCGGTGGGAATCTGTCGCGGGCCGGGGGAGTCCCCGGCGGCGGAGTCGCCGCCGGGGGCCTGCGGGCCGTCCAACCGTTCGGTCACGGCCGTCCTTCCTTACTTCTTGAAGGCCTTCGCGGCGTCCGCCTCGAGCTTGCTCTGCGTGCCCTTCACGTCGGAGGGGTTACGGACGAAGTCCTGCAGGTCCTTCCACTCGCCCTTGCCTTCCGTGCCGCCGAAGGCGCTCGGGGCCAGGTCGGACATGTCGTACCGCGCCGACTCACCCGCGGAGATGATCGTCTGGGCGAGCTGCTTGGTCAGGTCGTCCGGGTAGTTCTCGGGGGAGACGTTGCGGTTGGGGGACAGGTAGCCGGGCTGCTTGGCCCAGACCTCGCCGCCCTCCTTGGAGGCCAGGAACGCCAGCAGGGCCTGGCCGCCCTTGGAGTCCTTCATCACGACGCCGACGTCGCCTCCGAGGATCACGGAGGGGGTGTCGCCCACCTTCGGGAACGGCATGATCTTGGCGTCCTCGCCGACCTTCGCACCCGACTGGCCCACGGAGGCGGCCACGAAGTCGGCCTCGATGACCATCGCGGCCTTCTTCTGGCCGTAGACCTGGGTGACGCAGGTTGGGAAGTCGGTCTGCAGCGCGCCGGACGGGCCGCCGAGTATGAACTCCTTCTTGCCGACGATCTGGGCCATCTTCTGCAGCGCGGTGGTGACCGAGGGGTCGGTCCACGGGATCTCGTGCTTCGACAGCTTGTCGTAGTTCTCCGGGCCGGCCGAGGAGAGGTAGATGTTCTCGAACAGGTCGGTGAGCGTCCAGCCCGAGGCTCCGCACAGCGCGAACGGCGTCGTGCCGGAGTCCGACAGGGTCTGCGCCGTCTTGCCGATCAGGTCGTCCCAGGTCGCCGCCGGCTGGGCCCCGGCGTCGTCGAACGCCGGCTGGCGGTACCAGATGAGCGACTTGTGCGCCGCCTTGACCAGCACGCCGTACACTTGCCCCTTGGCCGAGCCGAGCTCCTTCCAGTACGGCGTGTAGTTCTGGTCGATCTGCGCCTGGACCTCCGGCGACAGCGGCTTCAGCGAGTTGTCGTCGGCGTACTGCTGGACCAGCCCGGGCTGCGGCAGGATCGCGACGTCCGGCGCCTTGCCCGCCTCGATGCGCGGGCCGAGGAAGGCTCCGGTGTCCTCGCCGGTGGCGGTGTAGGTGACGACGGCGCCGGTCTTGGCCTGGAAGGCGTCGAGGACCTTCTGGAAGTTGGCCTGCTCGTCGCCGGTCCACTTGGCCGCGACCTCGATCTTCTCGCCGGCGAGCGGCTTGGCGGCGGGGGCGGCGGCGCCGCTGCTCTGGCCCGCGGCCGGGGTGTCGGCGGAGTTGCCGCCGCACGCCGCGACGGCGAGGGCGAGGAGCGCGACCATCGGGGGGAGTTTGCGCATGTTCTATCCTCCGGGCTGGATCACCTCGCCGAGCTGCTGTCGCAGCTCGGCGACGGTCTCTTCAACGGGTTCTGTCAGGGTGAGCGCGCCGGAGACGGCGCTGGAGATGACCAGGCTGACCTGGTTGTAGTTGGCGGTGACCGGACGCGGCCGGGCCGACAGGATCGACTCCTTGAGCACGGGCAGGTAGGGAAACCGCTTGATCAGGGCCGGGTCGTCGTACAGCTCGGCCCAGACCGGGGGGAAGGACCCCTCGGTCAGGACCAGCCGCTGGATCTCCCGGCCGGTGAAGTAACGGATGAAGTCGAGGGCCGACTTCTGCCGCTTCGAATAGGCGCTGATGGCGAGGTTGAGCCCGCCGAGGGAGCTGGATCCGGGGCCGTCGAGCCCCGGCAGCCTGGTCACGGCGAACTTGCCGTTCAGGGCCGAATGGGTGGCCGGGCCGTACGCGTGGGGCCAGTTGCGGGCGAACAGCAGCCGCCCCTCCTGGAACGCGAGCCGCGACTCCTCCTCCTTGTACGTCAGCGCCTCACGGGGGATCCACCCGTCCTTGACGCCGCCGGCGAGGAAGTCGAGCGCCGTCCGCGCCTTGCCGAGATCCATCGTGACCCGGCGGGCGTCGGAGCTGAGGATGGAGCCGCCCGCCGACTGCACCGCCTCGGCGAAGTTGACCGTCAGCCCCTCGTACGGCAGGAACTGCCCGGCGTAGCCCCCGATGTGGTACTTCGGGCCCAGGCGGGTGGCCTCGTCCCGGAGCTCGGCCCAGGTCCTGGGCGGCTTCAGGTGCTCCTTGGCCAGGATGTCGGAGCGGTAGTAGAGCAGCCCGGCGTTGCTCACGTACGGCGCGGCCCACAGCCGGTCGCGGTAGATGGCGGTGTCCGCCACGCCCTTGAGCATCTTGTCCAGGGGGACCTGGCTGCGGTCGAGCGGCACGATCCAGCCGGCGTCGGCGAACTCGGCCGTCCAGACGACGTCGAGCCCGAGCACGTCGTAGACGCTGTTGTGCGCCTGCAGGTTGGCCACCATCTGGGCGCGCTGCTCGTCGGCCGCCTCGGGCAGCTCCATCAGGGTCACCGGCTCGGCGGGATGCGCCCGGTTCCACCGCTCAAGCAGGGGGCCGAGGTACGCGGTGGTGTCGCGGCCGATGGCCAGTGTGATCGGGCCGGTGCCGCCGGTCCCCTGGGGGCCGCCGCTGCCGCCGTCGGTGAGCCCCGCGCATCCGGCCGCCACCAGGGCGGTCAGGACGGCGAGGGCTCGGCGGACCACGTGGCCTCCATATTAATTACCAGTTACATACGTGTTAGGTAGGTGCATGCATGTTATGCATAGCGGTAATGTGACATCAACGGATGGACCGATAACGCTCCAGTAACTGCTTCGAAGGCTGGGGGTGGCGCGTGCGGCAGTCGCTGCTGGCGCTCCTTGCGAAGGAACCTGCCCATGGGTACGAGCTGAAACAGGCGCTCGAAGCCATCTTCGGCGGCGCGTACCCGTCCCCCAACATCGGGCAGATCTACGTCACCCTGGGCCGGCTGGAGAAGGACGGGTACGTCCGGGCCGTCGACGTCGAGCAGTCGAACCGGCCGAACAAGAAGGTCTACTACATCACCGCGGCGGGCCGTGAGGCGCTGGAGACCTGGGCGGACGAGCCCACCGAGGGGCCACGCATCCGCGACGAGTTCTTCATGAAGCTGGTGCTCGCCCCGATGACCGGCCTGTCCGACCGGATGGCTCTTGTCAACCGGCAGCGGCGGCACTATCTGTCGATGATGAGAGATCTCGACGAGCTCGCCCAGCGCACCGACCCGGACAACCGCGTGGCCCTCCTGCTGATCGAGGGCGCCATGCTGCATCTCCAGGCCGACCTCGACTGGCTCGAACGCTGCCAGGAGGAGCTGCCCTGATGCCGCCGCTGTCTCCCCCCGGGGGCGCGGCATGACCGGCCCGCCCGTCGTCAAGGCCGTCAACCTGGTGAAGATCTACCAGACCGGCGGGCTGCCGGTGCCCGCGGTCCGCGGCGTCGATCTCACCGTCCAGGCCGGCGAGTTCATCGCCGTCATGGGCCCGTCCGGGTCCGGCAAGTCGACGCTGATCCACATGCTCGGCGGTCTCGACGTACGAACCAGCGGCGAGATCTGGCTGGACGGCAAGCGGGCGGACACGCTGTCGGAGAGCGGCTGGGCCGTGCTCCGGCGGCAGAAGGTCGGGTTCGTCTTCCAGTTCTTCAACCTGGTGACCAACATGACGGTGGCCGACAACGTGGAGCTGCCCGCGCTGCTCGGCGGCGCCTCCCCCCGCCATGCCCGCGAGCGCAGGGAGTACCTGCTGGGCGAGCTGGGGCTCACCGACCGCGCCGGGGCCGCCCCCGCGCAGCTGTCCGGCGGGGAGCAGCAGCGGGTCGCGCTGGCCCGCGCGCTCGCCAACCAGCCCCGGCTGCTGCTGGCCGACGAGCCGACCGGCAATCTGGACAGCCGCAACACCCGCGATGTCCTGCGGCTGCTCGGCCAGGTGCACCGGCAGGGCCAGACGATCGTCCTGGTCACCCACGACGCCCGCGTGGCGAGCATGGCCGACCGGGTGGTGAGCCTGCTCGACGGGCAGATCGTCGACGACGGCGCGATCCCCAGGAGCAGGCGCCGCCCGGGCGGCGCGACGGGCACCGCGGGCGACGTCGTCGAGCTGCGAGGCTGACATGCGAACCACCGGCCCGAGTGCCGTATGCCTTGCCGGGCCGGCGCTCCGGGGACCGGCGTGATCACCTGGCAGGGGGCGGAGGGCAGGTGGGTGCGGGCCGACCTGCGCGCCCGCCGGGGGCAGGCCGGGCTCACCGTCCTCGCGGTCGCCGGCATCGTCACCGCCCTGATCATCGCCGCGACCCTCCTTGAGGACGGAACCAACCCGTGGCGCGGCCTGTTCGAGCGCAGCCACGGCGCGCACGTCTGGATCCACAGCAAGGACGTCCCCGACGTCGCCGCGCTGCGGGGCCTGACCGGCGTGACCGACGTGGCCGGGCCCTACCGCAGCGCACCCGCGACGCTCGTGGACCACGGCCGCCGGGTGCCGATCGCCTTGCAGGAGACGCCGGCGGCCTTCCCCGCCGTGGCCCGCCCGCTGCTGCGCGAGGGGCGCTGGCTCGATGTCAGCCGTCCCGGCGGGGTGGTCGTGGAGTGGTCGTTCGCCAGGGCGCTCGGGCTGCGGCCCGGCAGCCCGTTCACGGTCACCGGCCTGAACGGCGCCACCCACACCCTGACCGTCACGGGCCTGGCGGAAAGCGGCGACCAGGGGTTCTACCCCGAGTGGACGCCGGGCCTGGCGTGGACGCTGGCCCAGACCCTCACCCTCGTCGAGCCGGCCCCCGGCCGCACCGAGACGGTCACGGGGCTGCGGCTGGCCGACCCCGGCGCGACCGACCTCGTCGTCCAGCGCGCCGTCTTCACGCTGCGCAACCAGGTCCAGCGGGTCACCACATGGCGTGAGGTCCGCGCGTCGATGGAGCTCGACAACCGGCTGCTCGGGCTGCTGCTCGCCCTGTTCGGCATGGCGGGCCTGGTCGCCGCCGCCCTCGCGCTCGCCAACGCCACCGGCGGCCGGGTGCTGACCCAGCTCCGCGACATCGCCACGCTCAAGTCGCTCGGGTTCACCCGCGGCCAGGTCACCCGGATGCTCGTCGTCGAGCACGGCACCCTCGGCCTGCTCGGCATCGTCCTCGGCGTCGCCTGCGCCCGGCTGATCACCGCGTACGCCCTGGCGGAGACCGTCGTCGTGCCGCTGTCGGCCGGCCCGCTCGCCGCCATCGCGGCCGGCACGGCCCTGACCGTGCTGCTGGCGGTCTGGCTCCCGGCGTGGCGGGGCGGCCGCACTCCGCCGATCCCGGCGACCTCCGCCGCGCCTCCGCGCGGCCACCTGTCGCGCCTCGCCCGGGTCGCCCTGCTCGTACGGCTGCCGCCGGCGCTCGTCCTGGGCGCCAGGGACGCCTTCACCCGCCGGACGCCCGCCGCCCTCACGATCTTCGGTGTGGCGATCCCGATGATGATGATCACGATCGGGCTGGGCTGCTGGGCCACGCTCGACGACTTCATCCGCCACCCCGAGAGCGTCGGCCAGGCGGCCGCCCTGTCCGTACGGCCCGGCGACCTGACCGCCGAGGAGGTGCGCGAACGGGCGATGGCCGACCCCGACGTGGTCGCCGCCTACCCGGGTGCCGAGCTCGACGCGCTCGTGCCCTGGCAGACGAGGACCGTGCGGACCCGGGCGCTCGGCCAGTCCGCCGATCCGTACCCCTTCCCGGTCGTGGAGGGCCGGATGTTCGCCGAGCACGGTGAGGCCGTGGCCGGGCAGGGCCTGCTCGACCTCCTCGACGTCCGCATCGGGGACCGGGTCCGCATGACGATCGGCGGGACGCCGCTGATCGTGCGCATCGTCGGGAGGGTCGTCGAGCCCGAGCAGGACGGCGAGGTGCTCTCGTTCGGCATCGACAGCCTGGCCGCCAAGGACGCGGTGCCGCAGTTCTACGACCTCGTGCTCCGCCACGGCGCCGATCCGGCGGACGCGCGGGCACGGCTGCAGGCGCAGGGGCTGGAGGTCGCCCAGGCGGTCAACCCGGCCGCCCGGCTCTCGGTCATCCGGGTGATCATCGTCGCGCTGGTGGTGGTGCTCGCGCTCATCGGCCTGGCCAACCTGCTCACCGCGAGCGCCCTCGGGCTGCGCGACCACGTGCTCGACCTGGCCGTGCTCAAGGCGATGGGCCTCACTCCGCGCCAGGTCATGGCGACCCTGGTCACCGGCACCGGGCTGCTCGTCGTCGTGGGGGTGCTGCTGGGGGCGTCCGCCGGGGCGCTGGCGTCGAGGAGCCTGATCGACATGGAGGGCCGCGGCAGCGGCGTCGGGGCCGGCATCGGACGGCCGCCGACCCCGGGGATGTTCGCCGCCGGTGTGCTCGTGGCGATCGGGGCGGCGCTGCTGGTCGCCCTCATCCCCGCACGCCGGGCCGCCCGCGCCCAGGTGCCGATCACGGCTCGCTGAGCAGCAGCCGCGTTCACCTCCCGGACTCACCTCCCGGGCGCCGCCCCGTACGGCCCGTGCTCGGGGACCGATGCCCGCGCTTCAACGGGCGCCTCGGCTTGCGGGGCGGGAATGCGCGGTGGGCCGCCCTTGACGCCCTCTGGTGTTCACAACCCGCCCGAGAGGAATCGGGGTCGCGGGGATGATTCCCTTTCTCGCGGTAATCGACGGACTCGAGAGGTCATTACTAGGTGTGGACGATTCCGAAGCGCGGCTCACCGCGTTATATGAGGAGCACTATCGCAGCGTGCTCAGCTATGTGCTGTTGCGAGCCGAGCAGCAGACGGCCGAGGACATCACCAGCGAGACGTTCCTGATCGCCTGGCGACGACTCGAGCGTGTGTCTGAACCGCCGTTGCCATGGCTGCTCGGCGTGGCCCGCAATCTGCTGCGAACGCAACGCCGGTCCCGGCTGCGTGGGAAGAGCCTGGTCGAGCGGCTCGCCGAACTGGCCCCGGCCGACGATGTCGCCGAGCAGGTGGCCGAACGGCAGGTGGCGCTGGACGCGCTCGCAAACCTGTCCGAGCGGGATGCCGAGGCCGTGCTCCTGGCCAGTTGGTACGGCCTCAGCCCAGCCGAGGCGGCGAAGATCGCGGGCTGTTCGGCTCGCACGTTCAACGTCCGCCTGCACCGTGCGCGCCGTCGCCTGGCCGACGCACTCGGCCTTTCCCGCCTCACCTTCCAGGAGCAGTCATGAACGACCTCGATGAGTTGATCGCCTCCCTGCGCCCCGACACCGAGGCCGCCTACCTGCGTCGCCGCGAGTCCGACCTGGCTCGCGCCTTCGCCGCTCCTCGCCGCCGCTCCTTCTTCCCACGGCTGCGATTGGCGGCCGTGGCCGCCGTCCCCCTCGTGCTGACCGGCGTCGTGGCCGCGGTCGCACTGGCACCCGACCCGTCGAAGGATCGCGTCGTCATGGCCGCGAGTGTGCAACAGCTTCTTTCGACCCGCACGGGCGAAGCGGCGATCATGGTGTTCCTGTGTAAGGAAAATCTTCCGGTGCCCGAGTGCGGAGGCCGCACGGACAACTCGGCGATCACCGAACAGCAGAAGGAGGCCGTCGAAAGGGCGCTGACCACGATGACCGGCGTAAAGAACCTAACATATATGGACAAAAGTGCCATGTATGACAGATTTCTTAACGACCCGCAGATCGGTAAGGACTCGATGCTCCGTCAAATCATGACGGTTGAGGACATGACCGAGGCGTTTCGGGTCACGATGAAGCCGGGCGCGGACTGGCAGCCAGTGATCGAAAGGGCGCAGGGGATGCCCGGGGTCGCCAATGCCGTCGACCAGAGAAAGGTGGAGGCACCGCCTCGAGGATGAGTCGCCGAGATCCGCACCGGTGGCATGTCAAGGCCGCGGGCACGGCCGGCTACGCCGCCGATGACGAAGGGCGGCGGAGGCCGTACGCCACCTCACGCCGGCTCACCGGCGGCTGATGACGCCGCAGGCGATCCGGCCACCGGAGTCGCCGGCCTTCAGAGTGGCCGCGTCGGGGCCTGCCCTGCCCGCCGTACGGTAACGGTCCGGGATGTTGGCGTCGTTGTCAGGCGCGGCGTGGAGGACGAGCGACGTGCCGTTCCCGGTGACGAGCCGGTCCACGGTGAAGCGGTCGGTCACGTAGGAGGCCGTGGCGGTGCCGTCTTCGCCGACCAGCAGGTCGGGCAGGTCTCCCGCGTGATCGGGATGGAGGCCCTGGCCCAGGTGCGCCCCGGCGCTGAAGAACGGGCCACCGGTCGCCGGGTCGGCCGACCGGGGGTCGCAGCGGCCCCTGCGGTGGACGTGGATGCCGTGGAAGCCGGGCGGCAGGTTGGCCGCCGTGACGCTGATCTTGACCCTGCCGTCGCCCTGGTCCTGCACCTGGACGACGCCGACCGTCTGGCCGCCCGGGTTCTTGAGCACCGCGCCCGCCGATCCGGGCGAGGGCGGAGGCGAGGGCGTCACGGCCCCGGCGCCTCCGGGTGCCGCGGCGCCCAGGCTCACCGGGCCGAGCGCCACCGTCAGGGCGAGGCATGTCTGCCGGAGCATGAGGATCTCCCTCCCGCCTGAGCCCGCGTGGAAAGCCGGGCCCTCCGGCCAGGGTAGGCACGGACCGCGGCGGCAGTGGGTCAAGCGGGCCTCCGGGCAGGGTCAAGTCGCGGAGGGGCGGTGTCCGATTCTCAGGAGCCCTCCACAGGGCCGGGGATGGCCAGCCAGTAGAAGCCGTACGCGGGGAGGGTCAGCAGGTAGGGCAGGTCGCCGATGGTCGGGAACGGGACGCCGCCGCGGCACTCGACCGGGGTCATCCCGCTGAAGCGGCGCAGGTCGAGCTCGACCGGCTGGGCGAAGCGCGACAGGTTGTTCACGCACAGGACCCGGTCGTCGCCCTCCTCGCGCATGTACGCCAGCACGCTCGGGTTGGGCGACCACAGCTCGGTGTAGCTGCCCGTGCCGAAGATCGGGTGCTCGCGGCGGATCTGCAGCATCCTGCGGGTGAAGTGCAGCAGCGACGACTCGCTCTTGATCTGCGCCTCGACGTTGACGGCCTGGTAGCCGTACACCGGGTCCATGACGACGGGCAGGTACAGGCGGCCGGGGTCGGCGGCGGAGAACCCGGCGTTGCGGTCGGGGCTCCACTGCATCGGCGTGCGGACCGCGTCCCGGTCCTCCAGCCAGATGTTGTCGCCCATGCCGATCTCGTCGCCGTAGTACATGACCGGCGAACCCGGCATGCTGAGCAGCAGCGAGGTGAACAGCTCGATCTGGTCCCTGTCGTTGTCCAGCAGGGGGGCCAGGCGCCGCCGGATGCCGAGGTAGGCCCGCATTCGCGGGTCCTTGGCGTACTCGGCGTGCATGTAGTCGCGCTCCTCCTCCGTCACCGTTTCGAGCGTCAGCTCGTCGTGGTTGCGGAGGAAGATGCCCCACTGGGCGCTCTCGGGCAGCTTGGGGGTGCGCGACATGATCTCGGAGATGGGCTCCCTGCTCTGCCGGCGCACGGCCATGAAGATGCGCGGCATCAGCGGGAAGTGGAACGCCATGTGGCACTCGTCGCCGCCGGTCATCGGGTCGCCGAAGTACTCCGTGACGTCCTCGGGCCAGCCGTTCGCCTCGGCCAGCAGCACCCGGTCGGGGTAGAGCCGGTCGACCTCGGCCCGGATCCGCTTCAGGTAGTCGTGCGTCTCGGGCAGGCCGGCGCACGAGGTGCCCTCACGCTCGAACAGATACGGCACCGCGTCCAGCCGGAACCCGTCCACGCCGAGGTCGAGCCAGAAGCGGATGACCTCCATCATCGCGTCCTGGACGGCCGGGTTGTCGTAGTTGAGGTCGGGCTGGTGGTGGAAGAACCGGTGCCAGTAGTACTGGCCGCGCACGGGGTCGTAGGTCCAGTTCGACTCCTCGGCGCCCACGAAGATGATCGGCGTGCCGGCGTAGCGCGTGGGGTCGTCGGACCACACGTAGAAGTCGCCGTAGGGGCCGTCCGGGTCGCTCCGGGAGGCCTGGAACCACGGGTGCTCGTCGCTGGTGTGGTTCATCACCAGGTCGGTGATGATGCGCAGGCCCCGCTCGTGCGCCGCCTCGATCGTCTTGACGAAGTCGCCCAGGTCGCCGAACTCGGGGAGGATCTTCAGGTAGTCGGAGACGTCGTACCCGCCGTCGCGCAGGGGGGACTCCTGCAGCGGCAGCAGCCAGAGGCAGTCGACGCCGAGCCACTTGAGGTAGTCCATCTGCTCGATCAGCCCGCGCAGGTCGCCGGTGCCGTCGCCGTTGGAGTCCTTGAAGCCCCGGACCAGCACCTCGTAGAAGACCGCCCGCTTGTACCAGCGAGGGTCCTGCGAGGTGAAGTCCTCGATCTCGGACGATGTCACGAGGCCGCGGTGGGGCGCCGGAGCCGGGTCAGGGCGGGGCGCAGCAGCAGCGTTCATGGGTTCTCGCAAAGGGAGAGGAGGGGCGCGTGATCAGGTCACGCCCGAGCATTGACGCTCGCGCCGTGTTGCTTTGGCGCTATTTGACCCAAATTACACCCGAAGAGGGCTGACCGAAAATACTGACAGCCCTCTGACATGCATTTTTTACCTGATTCTTTGCGGTCACGCACCGCTACGGGCCCACGGGGGCGTGAGGTCGCCGAGGTCGTCGCCGTAGTCGTCGAGCCACGCCCCGAACACCACCAGGCCGCGCAGCCAGAAGCGGGAGTTCCACGACCCGAACGCGGCGAGCGCGTCCGGCCCGCCCTCGATCACCTCGCCCATCTGCGGCGACATCAGGCCGGGGATCGAGGCGGCCCTGCGCAGCATCCGGTGGCTCCACTCGCGGGCCACCGGGCCGTTCGACCGCAACGGTACGCGGCGGTGCGGGAGGGCGCCGTTGGTCGACGGCAGCGCCGCCACCCGGGGGTTGGCCGCCCGCAGGATCTCGCGGTAGAACCGGCCGCCCTCCTTGCGTGTCACCGGCACCGACAGTGCGGCGTCGAAGAACTCGGGGTGGAGGAACGGGAAGACCGGCTCGGCCTCCGGCCCCACCAGGCCGATCGGCGAGCGGGCGATGCCCCGCACCGTCCGGGTGTGGAGCACGCTCAGCGGCAGCTCCGACCGGTGGCCGTGTAGCGCGGAGGTCGCCCGGGCGAAGGCCGTGCCGACCTGGTCGTCCATCCATTCCAGGGCCGCGTCGCCGAGCACGGGGATGTGCGCGTCGCCGGTGGTCAGCGACGCCAGCAGCGCCTCGCGCCGGGAGGCGCCGGTGCCCGCGCCGACGGCGTCCGCGCTGATCAGGAAGTTCTTCATCAGGGGCCCGCCGGCCAGCCCGTCGACCACCGGCCGTCCCCCGGCGTGGACCTCGCGGGCGAAGGGGGAGTACCAGGCGTGGTGGCTGGTCAGGTATTCGAGCCGCCGGGCCGCCCAGAGCGCCTCGTCGGGGAATCTCCCCGCGTCCTGCGGGACGATCCGGTGGGGAATGCCGAGCTCCCGCGTGATGTAGCGCGCGAAGTCGATGTCGTTGTCGAGGCCGTCGTCGGGGCTGGTCGTCCACGACTCGACGTCCATCCGCCGGGCCACGGCGACGCTCGCGAGCAGCCGCGAGTCGTACCCGCCGCTCACCGGCACCAGCACCCGCTCATACGGCTTGAGCGCGTCGTGGAGCAGAGCCACCATGTCGCCGCCGGTCACGCCCCGGTCCACCGGCTCCTCCCGCACCCACCGGGGGGCCCGCCGGTCCAGGCGCAGCCGCCGCTCCGTCCGCGACCACGTCAGCGCGGTCGCGCCGGGAAGCCGCCGGATCTGCTGGTACGGCGTGTCCTCCAGCAGCGGGAAGGTCAGCTTCAAGATGGCCGCCCAGGCCGCCCAGTTGACCTCGTACGGGTGGCGGGCCAGCGTGAGGAGCGGCTCGATGAGGCCGGCGAAGTAGATCGCGTCCCCGTCGGCCAGGTAGTAGACGTCGTCCAGCCCGAAGGCCCCCGTGTGCAGGGTCGCTCCTTCGGGGGCGTCGACCAGCCCCGGCGTCTCCCAGGTCTCGGCGACCTTCAGCCAGTCCCCGGGCGTGCCGTCCCCCTGGACCGGCCCCCGGCCTCCCCAGGCGTACGCCGTGGTCCCGGCCGCCTGGCTCGCCGTCGTGTCGCGGTACGGCTCCAGGGGGGCGCTCGCGAGCAGCGCGGCGTCCGGCCCGGAACGGACCGGGCGCACGGCGGGCCCGGACCGCGCGAGCAGATCGAGCCGCGCCTGGTCGAACGGCCCGATCGCACCACAGACGTACGGCCTGGCCTGGAAACGCGGCCACTCACCCTTGCGCACGGTTTGCCCTCCCTTGAACCGCAGCCGAGTCTACGGACCGCCGCCCCCGCTCGTGGGCACGTGACCCGGGCTGCCGGGCGGAATGGGGCGAACCGCTACCGTGATCTCTGGGGCTCGGTGGCCCGCGTCGTCAACTGGGACACAAGGTGCCCGGCCAGACCCTCGGACAGCAGGGTGAAGGCGTGTTCGGCGTCGGCGACCGCCTCCGCGTAGCGTTCGTCAGCGGACTGGCCGCCGGCCAGCGCCTGGGAGTTGTCCATCGACAGCAGCCAGTGCGTGCCCACCACCTGGCCGGCCGCCAGGCGCGCGGTCAGGGCGGGGACGCCGGCGGTTTCCTGGAGCGCCTCCGCTAGCGCCCGTTCGGCGTCTTCCTGAAAGTGGACCGCCCTCGTGCGCAGCGCGGGAGTCTCCCGGACCATGCGGGTGAGCGCGATGATCTCCGGGACGTCGTTGAGGCCGGTGATCGGGTCGCGGTTGCGCAGGCCGTCCAGGAAGTGGTCGCGGAGGGCCGCCAGCGGCCCGACGCCCGGCGGGCGGGCGCGCACCACGCGAGCCGCCTCGGTCTGGTGGTCGGCGAAGCGATGGACGACGAGGTCCTCCTTGGCGGGGAAGTACGCGAACAGGGTCCGCTTCGACACTTCGGCGGCCTCCGCCACCTGCGCCACCGAAACGTGATCGAACCCGCGTTCAAGGAAGAGCGCGATGGCTGCTTCCGAGATGGCGGCATGGGTCCGTGCCCGTTTGCGTTCACGCAGCCCTGTCATGCCCCCCACGGTACCAAATTCTGCACTCGTACCCTTACTGCACCTGGTATACATTTGCACCAAGTGGAGAGGTCGAGGCGGGAGGAACGATGGCGGATGTAATCGTGGTGGGCGCTGGGCCCACCGGGCTGACGGTGGCCTGCGAGCTGGCTCTGGCAGGGGTGGAGGTACTGGTGGTGGAGCGCCTGCCGTACCGGATCAAGCAGACCAAGGGCGGTGCGATCCAGCCGCGCACACAGGAGCTGCTCGAGCTGCGCGACCTGCTGGAGCCGATGCGGGCCAGCGCGATGTCACGCGAGCCGGTAGGCGGGCACTTCGCGATGCTGCCCGTGCCGCTCGACTGCACGGCGTGGGACACCGCGCACCCCTACCCGCTCTCGGTCCCGCAGTGGGAGATCGAGGAGGTCCTGGAGGAGCGTGCCACAGCGCTGGGGGGCAAGGTGCTGCGTGAGACACCGGTCACCGCGGTGGAGCAGTCGGAGGACGGCGTGGTGGCGACGGTCGGCGACCGACGGATCGCGGCGCGCTATCTGGTGGCCTGCGACGGCGCGCACAGCACGGTCAGGAAGCTGCTCGGCGTGCCGTTCCCCGGAAGGCCGGGGACGTACACGGCGATGCTGGCCGACGTGCGGCTGTCGTCGGTGTCAGATCTGGTGCCCAAGACTCTCGGGCACATCAGCACGCTCACGCGCGAGGTCGACGACCGCTGGGTGATGTTGGTGCCGATGGGCGGCGACCGCTACCGGTTCACCGGCGGGGCGGCGGGCGAGGAAGAGCAGGCCAAGGACAGGCCGGTCACGTTCGAGGAGATCGCCGAGTTGCTGCGCGTCGTGTACGGCGAGCAGACAGTGCTGGCGGCGGTGGACAACGCCTCATGGTTCGGCGACGCCACCCGGCAGATCGAGAGCTACCGGGTGGGCGACGTGTTCTTCGCCGGCGAGGCCGCGCACATCCACCCGCCGTTCGGAGGGCAAGGCCTCAACCTCGGCGTGCAGGACGCCTTCAACCTGGGCTGGAAGATGGCCGCGGTACTGCGGGGCCGGGCCTCGAAGGACCTCCTGGACACCTACCACGCCGAACGGCATCCGGTCGGTGCCTGGGTCCTGCACATCACCCAGGCGCAGCGCGTCTTCGCCAACCCCCGGCCCAGCGCGGACGTCATCGAACTGCGCGAGGTCTTCACCGATCTGATGCGTCTGCCGGAGGCCAACAGACATCTGGCGGGCCTCATGTCGGGGCTGTCGCACTCCTATGACCTGCCCGGCGACCACCCGCTGGTCGGTCATCGAGTCCCCGGCCTCGACCCGTCGCTGTTCCTGACCGGAAGGCCGGTCCTGCTCGACCTGGGCGGGATCCTCCCGCCCGACCTCGGTGCCACGCGCGCCCAGTCGGTGGACGGCCTGCCCCAAGCGGTTCTGGTCCGCCCCGACGGCTACGCGGCGTGGGCGGCGGACACGGCTCCAGACCTGGACGCACTCCTCGGCGATCCGTGCCGGCCCCTCCTGGCGTAGGCCTGAGTGGAGACAGGCCGGTGCATGCCGTAGAGGACGGTGGCGTCCGCGGCGGGCGCGGGCTACGGAAGGATCTGCCCGCTCTTGGAACGCTGCCGCGACAGCCCCATCCGTCGCTCCGTCAGTTGTCGGTCGGGTCGCAGGGGCCTGTGACTTGTGAGGTCGATGATGTCTGGCCTCTGGCTGAGATGGATCAGGGTGATCTGCGAATATTGTGACTCTCGTTCTTTCGGCCTACCGCGGAGTCATCCCCTATGAGTGAGCGAAGCGAGCTGGCGGCCCTACAGGAGGCGCTGGCCCGGGCCGTCGAGCAGGCGGCCGGGGCGGCGGAGCTCGCCCGGCTGCTCGCCGACTACCAGCGGCGGCTCGACGAGGCGGCCACGGCGGAGGCGGAGGCGCTGACGAGGCTCCGCGAGGCCGAGGCCCGCGTGAAGACGGTCGAGCGGCAGAACGCCCAGCTCGCCAAGAACCTGGCCGAGCAGCGCTACCAGACCGAGGTCGCCACCTGGCGCCTCACCTCGGTGCAGGAGAGCCGCTGGATCAAGCTGGGCGACGCTCTTCACACCAAGAACCCCGGCGTGGTGGCCAAGACGCTGAAGGCGCCCGCCAAGAAGCCCCCGGCGCCGAAGCGGTCGGACTTCAAGCCGGAGCTTCCCGCCGTGCCCCAGGCGCAGGCGGCCCCGGTCGCGCCCGACCCCAGGGCGCCCGAGGTCTCCGCGCCGCTCGCCGAGGCGTTCAGCGTGCCCAAGGGCCCGCTGGCCCGGCCGTACCTGACGGTGGCGGCGATCGTGGACCGGCAGACAGAGGCCCTGCTGCGCTACGAGTGGCGGCTGGTGACGAACTTCGGCCCGGACAACTGGGAGGCGATGCTCGACCAGCACCAGCCGCACGTGCTGTTCGTCGAGTCCGTACGGCCCGGCCCGAGGCAGGGGAACGGCGGCCGGTGGCTGGAGGCGCTGGCGGGGGAGACCAGGGCGCTGCGCGACCTGGTGGAGGCCTGCCGCAAGCGCGGGATCAAGACGGTCTTCTGGCACTCGGGGGGCGCGGTGTCGCGGTCCGTCCCGCCGGCCGAGCACTTCGAGCACGTCCTCACGACCGCGGAGGCGCGGGCGCGGGAGTGGCGGGCGGCCCTGCGGCACGACCGGGTCGGCGTGCTGCCCCACGCGATCCAGCCGCGCGTCCACAACCCCATCCCCGCGTTCGGCGGCCGTACGGGCGAGGTCGTGACCCTCGGCACGGTCCCCCAGCCCGCCCCTCCCGCGAACGCGGCCGACACGGCGAACCCGAACGCCGGAACCGGGAATCCCGGAGACGTGCGAGTCGCCGGAGTGGCCACGAACGCCGGGGCCGCGCCGGCCGCCTCCGCCAAGTGGCCGGCGCTGGCCGGTCAGGGTGACGACAAGGCGTCCTACGACGACCTCCTGACCGCCTACCGGCGACCCGCCCTGGTCGTGGCGGGCGCCGACGCCGAGCCGAGGACGATCGCCGAGGTCGCCGCCTGCGGCACGCCGGTGCTCCAGGTGCGGGCCGGGGCCAAGGGCGAGGAGGTCGTCGCCGCCGCAGAGATCCTCATGAACGACGCGGAGCGGCTGGCCCGTGAGGCCCACCTCGCCTGGCGGGCCCGTACGAGCGTCACCCCGCTGCTCGACCCGATCCTCGACACGCTCGGGGTGCCGAGCGTGCGGGGCAGCGGTGCGATCACCGCCGTCACGGCGGTCACCGGGCAGGCCGAGCTCGATCACCTGCTCGCCCAGATCGCCCGCCAGATCGAGAAGCCGGGCCAGCTCGTCGTCGTCGCCGACGGCATGGACGCCGGCCTGGTGGAGAAGACCGCCCGCCAGGCGCTGCACGCCGATCTCGACCTCGTGGTGCGCGCCGCCGAGGAGCCGATCACGCGCGGCGCCGGGCTCGACCGGGCGCTGCGGCTGGCCGACGGCGACCACGTGGCGGTTCTCGACCCCAGGGACCTGTACGGCGAGCACTACCTGGCCGATCTGGTCAGGCACTTCGCCTCCACCGACGCCGAGATCCTCGGGAAGGCCGCTTTCTACGCCCATCTGCCGAAGGCGGGCATCACGCTGCTGCGCCAGCCGGAGGCCGAGCACCGGTTCCTGCCCGAGGTCGCCGGGGGCACAGTGCTGGCCCGCCGCCAGGCCCTGGCCGACCTGGGGCTCGCCGACGTCGCGGAGGAGTGGGGCGAGGTCCTCATGCGGCAGTGCCGTACGGACGGCGTCCGGGTGTACTCGGCCGACCGGTACTCCTACGTCTGCGTCCGGGACACCGCCGAGAGCGCTCTGCTGGGTTCGGCCCGCATGGAGGGCTACGTCCCCGCCGAGCCGCTCGCGCTGCTCTGACCCCCACGGCGAGGGCCGTAGGGTTTCCGGTGTGACGCCAGCGCTGCTCGGCAGGCTTCTGGGGGCGCCGCCGGCGCCTCGGGGCTCGTGGGAGCGGGAGGCGGCCCTCGTGTCCACCGTCCCGCTCCAGACCGCCGCGCGGCGAGGCATGCCCGCCCGCGAGGTCGCCGAGGAGATCGCCGGACGGCTGCGGGGCGAGGACGGCGTCGCCGGCGTCGAGATCGGGCCGAACGGTTTCCTGACGATCCTCCTGTCCCGTCCGGGCGAGATCGTCAGGGAGATCACCGAGGGAGGGCCGCGGGCCGCCGGGGCGCCGGCCATGCCTCCCGTGCCGCCGCGGACATGGCCCGACTTCCCCCGCACCTGGGACAACCCCGGCTTCGCCGTGCGGTACGCGCACGTCAGGGCGGCCGCCGTACGACGGTGGGCGCGAGATCTGGGCGTGCCCTACGAGGGCTTCCGGCCGGAGGCGCTCGACGGCCCGC
Organism: Microbispora sp. NPDC049125; assembly: GCF_040802045.1. NCBI lineage: Bacteria > Bacillati > Actinomycetota > Actinomycetes > Streptosporangiales > Streptosporangiaceae > Microbispora > Microbispora sp. NPDC049125. The sequence continues at coordinate 67,732 of NZ_JBEZDW010000032.1, forward strand.
ACGACCGCGCGGTGCTGCGGCTGCTCGCGGAGCTGCCCGGCCGTACGGCGGGGCGCGAGCCGGCATGGGCCGCCTACGCCGAGCGGCTCGCCCTCGCCTACCACGACGCCCACGAGCGCGCCCCGGCCCTGCCGAAGGGCGACCGGCCGGTCGAGGACGTCCACACGGCACGGCTCCGGCTGGCCGGAGCCGTCCAGGACGTCCTGATCGCCCTGCTCGGCCCGGAGCTGCTGGAGAGGATGTGATCGTCCCGAACGCCCGTCTCGCCACGTGGGCGGCCGTCTCATGATGGGTGCGGGGTCGGATAGCCTCGTTCGGGTGAGTCGATTCGCCCACCCTGCCGGCGACATGCACGCCGCCTCGGCCATCGTCGCCATGAGCGCGTCGCTGCCGGAGGAGCGCCCGCCGCACGCTTCCGACGACCTCAACGCGCTGGAGCCCAAGATCTGGCCGCGAACGTCCGGCCGGACCGGCGGCGCCGTCACGATCGGCGGCGTCGACGTGAGGGACCTGGCGAAGGAGTACGGCACGCCGCTGTACGTCGTCGACGAAGAGGACTTCCGGTCCCGTTGCCGCGACTACCGCGCCGCCTTCCACGACGGCGAGGTCCACTACGCGGGCAAGGCGTTCCTGTGCCGCGAGGTGGCCAGGTGGATCGACCAGGAGGGCCTGGGACTCGACGTCTGCAGCGCGGGCGAGCTGGCCGTGGCGCTCAGCGTCGGCTTCCCGCCCGAGCGGATCACGATGCACGGCAACAACAAGTCGCTCGCCGAGCTGGAGAAGGCCGTCGAGGCGGGGGTCGGCCACATCGTGATCGACTCCTACGAGGAGATCGCCCGCCTGGGGTTCCTGGCCGACCGGCACGGCGTCCGTCCCAAGGTCATGATCCGGGTCACGGTCGGCGTCGAGGCGCACACCCACGAGTTCATCGCCACGGCGCACGACGACCAGAAGTTCGGCCTGTCGCTGAGCAGCGGCGCCGCCGCCGAGGCCGTACGGCGCATCCTGGCGCTGCCGCAGCTGGAGCTGGCCGGCCTGCACTCCCACATCGGGTCGCAGATCACCGACACCGGCGGGTTCGAGGTGGCCGCGCGGCGCCTGGCCCGGCTGCTCGTCGAGATCAAGGAGGAGCACGGCGTCGTGCTCCCCGACCTCGACCTCGGCGGCGGCTACGGCGTCCCTTACGTCAAGGGGGACGAGGCCCCGGACATCAAGGTCATCGCGGACGGCCTGCGTGAGATCGTCACCAAGGTCTGCGAGTCGGCGGGGCTGCCGGTCCCGCGCCTGACGGTGGAGCCGGGCCGTGCGATCGCCGGTATCGCCGGTGTGACCCTGTACGAGGCCGGTACGGTCAAGGACGTGGAGGGCCTGCGGACCTACGTCAGCGTCGACGGCGGCATGAGCGACAACATCCGCACCGCGCTGTACGGCGCCGACTACACGGCGGTGCTCGCCTCCCGGGAGAGCGAGGCCGGGCCCATGCTGTCCCGCCTGGTCGGCAAGCACTGCGAGAGCGGCGACATGGTGGTCCGCGACCTCTTCCTGCCGGCCGACCTCGCCCCCGGCGATCTGATCGCGGTCGCGGGCACCGGCGCGTACTGCCGCTCGCTGGCGAACAACTACAACTACCTGCCCAAGCCCGCGGTGGTCGCGGTCGCCGGTGGCCGCTCCCGCGTGATCGTCCGCAGGGAGACCGAGGACGACCTGCTGAGGGGCCAGCTGTGAGGCCCGCCCCCGTACGGTTCGTCGAGCGAAGCGAGGAGAGGTCGTGAGCAACGCCAAACCGGCGCTGAAGGTCGCGCTGCTGGGCTGCGGCGTGGTCGGGTCGCAGGTCGTGCGCCTGCTCGGCGAGCAGGCCGACGACCTCGCCGCCCGGATCGGCGCTCCGCTGGAGCTGGCCGGCGTGGCCGTGCGCAGGCTCGGCCGCAGGCGTGACGCCGAGGTGGACCCCGCGCTGCTCACCACCGACGCCGAGGCGCTGGTGACCCGCGACGACGTGGACATCGTGATCGAGGTGATCGGCGGCATCGAGCCCGCGCGGTCGCTGATCCTGGCCGCGCTGGGGGGCGGCAAGTCGGTGGTGACCGCCAACAAGGCGCTGCTCGCAGAGGACGGCGCCACCATCCACCGGGCCGCCCGCGAGAACGGCGCCGACCTGTACTTCGAGGCGAGCGTCGCGGGCGCCATCCCGCTGCTGCGCCCCCTGCGCGAGTCGATGGCCGGCGACCACGTGCGCCGCGTTCTGGGCATCGTCAACGGCACGACCAACTACATCCTCGACAAGATGGACTCCTCCGGCGCCTCGTTCACCGACGCGCTGGACGAGGCTCAGGCGCTGGGGTACGCGGAGGCCGACCCCACGGCCGACGTCGAGGGCTTCGACGCCGCCGCGAAGGCCGCCATCCTCGCGGGCATCGCCTTCCACAGCCGGGTGACCGCCGCCGACGTCCACCGCGAGGGCATCACGGAGATCAGCGCCGCCGACGTCGCCTCGGCGAAGGGCATGGGCTACGTGATCAAGCTGCTGGCCATCTGCGCCCGTTCCGACGACGGCCGGTCGGTCGGCGTGCGGGTGCATCCGGCGATGATCCCCAGGTCGCATCCCCTGGCCGGCGTCCGCGAGGCGTACAACGCGGTGTTCGTCGAGGCCGAGTCGGCCGGCCGGCTGATGTTCTACGGCGCCGGTGCGGGCGGCGCCCCGACGGCCTCCGCGGTGCTGGGGGACATCGTCGCGGTCGCGCGCAACCGCCTCGCCGGCGCTCGCGGGCCCGAGGAGTCGACGTACGCCGACCTGAAGGTCCACCCGATGGGCGACACCGTGACGCGCTACCACGTGTCGCTGGACGTCGCCGACAAGCCGGGCGTGCTCGCCCGGGTGGCGGACATCTTCTCCCGGCGGGACGTCTCGATCCAGACCGTGCGGCAGGAGGGGCGCGGCGACGACGCCCAGCTCGTGCTGGTGACCCACCGGGCGAGCGACGCCGCGCTGTCGGCGACGATCGAGGACCTGCGCGATCTCGACATCGTCCGCGCCGTGGCCAGCGTGATGCGCGTCGAAGGCGACGACACGCCGTAAACCGGGCCTGAGGCGCGTCGACGGCGGGATCCATCGTCGTCTGCCGTGGCGCCGGGCGCGAATATCGGACTGTCGCAAAGACGTGGGCCGAAAATCGATTCGATAACGTCCCCGCGATCTTCACGAGGCTCTCGCAGCCGCCTTCTAGCCTTCCTTGATGATCACTCTTGCGGGGAAGAGTGCCGGTGCCGCGCGGCATGGCCGGGAACGGCCGTCTCGGCCGCGGGCGCGGTGGACGCCGGTCGCCGCGGGGGCGGTGGCCGCCGGAGTGGCCGTCTCCGGCTCGGCGGCGCCGTCGCTGTCCGGTGACGAGATCGCCACCTACAGCGCGGTGGTACGGCCGCTGAGCGGATTGTGGGAGCTGGCCCAGCACGTCGACGGGCACTTCCTGCCGTACTACCTGCTCATGCATTTCTGGGCGCTGTTCGGGGAGGCCGAGTGGTGGCTGCGGCTGCCCTCGGTGCTCGCCATCGGCGTCGCGGCCGGGTTCCTCGCCGATCTGGGGCGCCGCGTGTACGGCCGGCGCGCAGGGCTGGTGGCCGCTGGGCTGTTCGCCGTCCTGCCGTCGGTGTCGTACCACGGCGAGAACGCCCGTCCGTACGCGTTCGCCGCGGCGGCGGCGGTGATCTCCGCCTGGGCCCTGTGGAGGATGGCGGAGGCGCCCACGGGTGGCAGGGCGTGCCAGTACGCGGGCGCGCTGGCCCTGCTCGGCTGCACGCACCTGTTCTCCGTCCTCGTGCTCGCGGCCCACGTGCTGGCGGTGCCCTGGCTGCTGCCCCGGCGTGTGTCTTTGACGAGGGCGCTGCCCGCCGCGGTCGCGGGATGCGTGCCGGTCGCCGTCCTCGCCGTGGTGGGGTGGGGAGAGCGCCACGCGATCAGCTGGATCCAGCCGCACGGACCTGACGTGCTGCTGAAGTTTCCGAAGATGGTCACGGGTTCGGAGATCCTCGGAGGCCTGCTGGCGGCGCTCGCCGTCGCCGGGGTCGTCCTGTTGTGCAGGCGGCGGCCCACCCGGCCATGGGGGTTGCTGGTCGGCGGCTGGCTCGTCCTGCCGCCGCTCCTCCTCCTTCTGGTCTCGGCCCTGGTCACGCCGGTCTACGTGGACCGCTACCTCTTCGTGTCGGCGCCCGCGCTGGCGCTGGCGGCGGGTGTGGCCGTCGCCTCCGTGCCGTGGGCGGCCCTCCCCGTGGTCTTGGTCGCCGGTCTGCTCGGCCTCCCCACGCAGCAGGACTACCGGCGGCCGAACGGCCACTACGACGACTTCCCCGGAGCGGTCGCGGCGATCCAGGCCAGGGCGGCGTCCGGCGACGCGATCCTGTACGGCCAGAGCCGATTGCGCACCGGCTTCGGCTACTACGCGGGAGGGCGGCTGCCCGACGACGTCCTGCGTGCCGGGACCGGGTTCGGCCCCGCGTTCGAGTATCCGGAGCGGCGGGACGTGGCGGAGGCGCTCGGCGGGCGGAAGCGGGTCTGGATCGTGTGGCGGGGGACGCGCCAGGCGGGCCTGACCGGATCGAAGATCCCGAGAGTCGCGGCGCTGCGGGCCGCCGGGTTCCGGCTCTCGTGGGCATGGCACTCGGCCGAGCTCCCGGGGCTCACGGTCGCCCTGTTCACCGCGGACTTACCAAAATGATGGGGGTAAAGGCGGCATTGCTCCCGCTTTAAGTACAGTTCTCTGTCATGCCCCTGAAGACGATGTTCAAGAGACTCATGGCGCTGAGTCTCGTCACGGCGGCTTTCGTCGTATCCATCCCGCCGCTCACCTCCACGGCGCAGGCCGCGACAAGGAAGACGACGGTCGTCCTCACGTTCGACGACGGCACGGCGGACCACCTCGCCGCCGCCCGGATGCTGAAGGCACGGGGCCTCAAGGGAACGTTCTACGTCAACAGCGGCCGGCTCGGAAAGCCCGGCTCGCTGACCGTCGCGGGCGTGCGGTCCATCGCAAAGGCGGGCAACGAGATCGGGGGGCACACCCTCCACCACGTCCATCTGGCGCACGAGTCGAACGCCGTGCAGCAAACGGAGATCTGCGACGACAGGCGGGCCCTGCTAGATCTCGGGTTCAAGGTGCGGTCGTTCGCCTACCCGTTCGGCGAGTTCGACGAGTCGAGCAAGGAGACGGCCATGCGCTGCGGCTACACCAGCGCCCGCATGGTCAACGGCGTCTACCGGGACAACAGCTGCCGGTCGTGCCCGTACGCCGAGAAGGTCTCGCCTCCGGACCTCGGCGCCGTCCGGACCACCTCGCAGACCGGCATGCCCCGCACCAGCGCCACCTTCCGGAGCTTTGTCACCAGGGCGTACCGCAACGGCGGAGGTCTCGTCATCTTCGTCTTCCACACGATCGACAACAACAAGAAGGACCAGTACTCGACGAGCCCGAAGGAGCTGTCGGCGTTCCTCGACTGGGTCGCCAAGCAGAAGAAGGCCAAGAACATCGACGTGAGACCGCTGGGCGACGTCATCGGAGGGCCGGTCTGGCCCGTGCCGGACGTTATGTGACGCGGCGGTCGCCTCATTGACTCAGGGATTTACCAGACTGCTGTGATAGCAGTTCCTTTTGTGCCGGATGCCGCCTCGAAGACTGGAGGGTCTGCCGTGACGACAGATCCGCCGACGACGGAGCTCCCCGTGGCGGGCGCCCCTGTGGCCGTGCTGACGGCCGGCGGCCACGACCTGTGCACGCCGCTGGGGTTCACGCGATCCGCCCCTGAGGGGGCGGCCGGGCTGTCCTGGCAGGGGGACCGGTGGGCCGTCGGCGACCGCCCGCTGGACGCGCCGCTCGGCGCCGGCGAGGTCGCCGCGCTCCGGCCGCTGCGTGCCCTTCATGTCGGGTGGCCGGAGGAGCCCTCCGGCGACGCCATGACGACGATCGTGGATCTCGCCGGGGCGGGCGTGCCGCTCACATCGGGACCGGCGCCCTCCTGGGTGCGCGACGCCGACCCCCGCCTGGCGGATCTGGTCGCCGGCTGGGCTCCCGAGCTGGACGGCGAAATGCCCGCCAAGCCCGGCTCGCCCGCCGCGGCGGTCTCGGTGGCCGACCTCCGCCGGGAGGAGCACAGCGTGCGCCTGCGGCGGCACGCCCTCCGCGCGAAGGGCCTCGCCCGCGTCCTGCCTTCCGTGACGGTGGTCATGGCGACCCGGCGGCCGCACTTCCTGCGCGGCGCGCTTGAGCAGATGGCCGCCCAGCGCCACGTCGACCTCCAGGTGATCGTGGCCCTGCACGGCGTCCCCCTCGCCGAGGTCCGCGAGGCGGTCGAAGGCCTCCCCCTGCCACTGACCGTGCTGGAGGAGGACGCGCGGGCGCCGTTCGGTGAGGTGCTCAACCGCGCCGCCGCCCGCGCGGAGGGGGACGTCCTCGCCAAGTGGGACGACGACGACTGGTACGGCCCCGAGCACCTGGCCGACCTGCTGCTGGCCAGGGCCTACTCCGGCGGGGACGTCGTCGGGATGGCCCAGGAGTTCTTCTACCTGGAGCCCCTGAACGTCACGATCCGGCGGGTCGACTACTCCAGCGAGGTGTGGAGCGACCACGTCGCCGGCGGCACCGTCCTGATCGGGCGGGAGCTCTTCCACGAGGTCGGGGGGTTCGGGCCGAACGGCCCGGGCGAGGACGCGCACCTGCTGCGGGCCGTCGGGGCGGCGGGCGGGAGCATCTACCGCACCCACGGTCTCGGCTACGTCCTGCGGCGGTCGGTCGGCGCGGAGCACACCTGGCAGCTGCCTCTCGCCCACTTCCTGAGAGTCGCGGCACACCAGTGGCGAGGGTTCCGGCCCAGTTCGATCCTCGAAGGCGCACGTCATTCCGGAGGGACCAGAGTGATTCTGGAAGGGTCATGACGCCACGCATCCGCGGAAACGACTACACCGTTCTCGAGCCGCCCGCGCTGGGATCGCCGTGGACGCCGCGGCTGCGGGTGAGCGTGGTGGTGCCCGCCTACGGGTCCCAGGCCAAGCTCGACCTCACGCTGGCCGCCCTTGCCGCCCAGACCTATCCGGCCGACCTGCTCGAAGTGCTCGTGGTCGACAACGGGAGCGCTCCGCCGCTGCGCCTGCCCGCGCTGCGGCCGCCGGGCACCCGGCTGATCGTCTGCGAGACCCCCGGGCGCGCCAGCGCGCGCAACGCCGGGCTGGCCGCCGCCGGCGGCGACGTCATCCACTGGATGGACTCCGACGTCGTGCCCGAGCGCGAGGAGGTGGAGGCGCACATGCGCTGGCACCACCTCGCGCCCTACTTGTCGGTCACGTCGTACCTGCGCTTCACCACCGCGGCCCTTCCCACGCCGGAGGAGGTGGCCGGGGCCGAGGACCTCGCGAAGCTCTTCGAGCCCGCCGACCCGCACGCCTGGATCGAGGACCTGGTCGAGCGGAGCCAGGGGCTGACCCGGTCGAACAGGCCGTTCAGCATCCACATCGGCGGCGCGTCCTCGGTGGGCGTCCGGCTGCTGGAACGCGCTGGGCCCATGGATCCCGAGATGATCCTCGGCCAGGACACCGAGATGGGCTACCGGCTCTCCCAGGCCGGCGCCGTGTTCATCCCGGATCCGCAGGCCCGGGCCTACCACCTCGGCCCGTCCATGCGCATGCGCGACAGCGAGTCGATCAACCGGGTCAGCCACGCGCTGGTGACCGGCCGTATCCCGGGCTACCGGTGGCTGCGGACCCATCCGGCCAGGCAGTGGAAGGTGCCCGCCCTGGAGGTGATCGTCGACACCGCCGGGGCCTCGTACGACGACGTCCGCGGCACGGTCGACGGCGTGCTCGCCGGAACGCTGACCGACGTGTCGGTGGCCCTGACGGGCCCCTGGGACGAGGTGGCGCCCGACCGGCGCGCTCCGCTGGCCGACCCGGCCCTCGACCTCGTCCTGCTGCGCGCCCACTACGCCGACGAGGGCCGGGTCCGCCTGGTGCCGCCGAAGCCCGGCGCGGCCGCGCCGTTCCGGCTGCTGCTGCCGGCCGGGTGGGCGCCCGGCGAGGACACGCTCTACCGGCTGCTGACGCTCGCGCGTGACGAACCCCTCGGCCTCGTCGGCGTGCTGCTGTCCGAAGGCCCGGACGGGGTCGTGGCCGCCCGGCTGGAGCGGACCGAGGCCTTCGCCCGCGCCGACCTGCTCGTCGCCGAGGGCGAGGACGTCGACGACGTGGTCGAGGAGGTCTTCGGCACGTTCTGGGTGGACGGTGAGACCTACGGGTTCGTCCCCGCCGGGGAGGCCGGGCCGTACCTGAGCGCGCGGGCCGCCTACCGGGCCCGCGTTGAGGCGCAGGCGGAGGTCGAGCGCCTCACCAAGGAGGCCGAGCGGCTCCGCGGCCAGATCGTCAAGTGGCGGGAGGAGGCCGGGCGCTGGCGAAAGACGGCCGTCGAGTACCGCCGTGAGATCGGCGAGCTGCGCCGCCAGATCACCGTGCTGCGGCGGGCCCAGGGACTCAAGGGCATCGCCCGGGGCCTGGCCCGCTCGATCAACCAGCGAAGGTCATAAGCGGCGAACAGGTCGTGCATGATCGGCGCTGGTCACGAACGATCAACGCAGGTCATGAGCGGCGGAAGCGTCCCAGGCGACCGCGCCCCGTCCGCCCCGCCCCGGTCGCGCCGTCGTCGCCGCCGCCTGTGCCGCGCGCGCCGTCGGTATGAGCCGGGCCGTCTGTACGGGCAGGGCCGCCTGTGCCGCGCGTGCCGTTGCCATGAGCCGGGCCGCCCGTTTGATCACCGGCGTACGTGGGGTCGGCCGGCGACGGCCGGAAGTCGCTCTCCGGGGTGTGCCGTACGCCGTGGGTCTGATCGACGACGTCGGCGAGATCCTCTCCGGGAGCGGCGAGGAGGCGGGCCCGGGCGGCGGCCTCCGTCCGTTCGAGGGTGGCCGTCCCCCCGCCTGCCAGCCCGACGACGAGCAGCCCCAGCCGCTCCTCCGTCATCAGCTTCGTCATCCGTTCCAGGAGGTCGCCGCCCGGCGGCGAGCCGAGCGGCGCCGTGTAGCGGAAGGGAACGGGCGCCGCGGTCACGGCGGCCCGCTCGGCGAACCGGACACGCCCGTCATGCCGGAACGTCTCATGCACGAGGGCGAGGCCGAACGCCGGCCCGCCGGGAGCCGGCCTCGCCTTCCCGTCCTCACCGGCGAGATGGGGCCAGGGGCCGGTCAACGTGACCGCGACGTCGGTGAGCGTGCCCCCGAGCGCCGCGTCGACGGCCTCGCGGATCCGCGGCTCGTCCGCGCCGGTCACGTCCAGCACGATCTCGACGTACGGGACGAGCCTGCGCCGTGCGCGGTCCTTGCGCAGATCACGGCGGAGCGGCACCCGGTGCGCCAGGTGGGTCTCGACCAGCCGGACGATCGCCTCCCGGTGCTCGCCGCGCTGGGCGGGCAGGCCGAGATGGACGGCGTGCGCCGCCATGTCGGGCACGAACACCGCTCCCGCTTGGGCGAGCCGGTAGGCGAACTCGGTGTCCTGGCCGCGCACCACCTCAGGGTCGAATCCACGCACCTCGCCCAGCAGCGCGCGGCGCACGGAGACGGTCGGGCCGGTGCAGACCTGGTAGGGGTTCCTGCTGGCGCGCAGCCCGTCGAGACGGCGGATCGTCTGCTCGGTCGAGCTGGAGATCAGCGCCGACGGGTCGAACAGCGACTCCAGCTCCCCGCGCCGCACCGCCTCGTGCACCTGCTCCGGAGTGAGCGTCGGCTCCTCGACGAACTTCTTCCCGCCGAAGGTCACCAGGTAGTCGGTGAGGTGATGCCAGCGGAAAAGCGATTCCAGGTGCTCCCGCGCGATCACCATGTCGGCGTCGAGACGCTGGACGATCTCTCCCTCGGCGGCGGCGATCCCGGCGTTCATCGCGTGCCCGGCCCCCCAGCCGCCCGGCGGGCCGACCACGATCCGCGTGTTCTCCGGGCGCAGATCGGGCAGGCGCAGCGGCGGTTCGCTGCGGTCGTCGACCACGATGACCTCGGTGAGCGTGCCGGGGTACGTCTGCGCGGCCAGCGCCGCCAGCGTCAGGTCCAGCCGGTGCTGCCCGCCGTGCGCGGGGATGACGACGCTCGCCGGCAGCGACGGCGTCCACTCCCCGGGGGCCGGCGGGGTCAAGGGGGAGTAGTCGTTGTGCCGGATCCTCGGCCGGGGCTCGACGCCCGTCACGATGGCCGCTCCTCAAGGGTCGCCCGCGGTGTCAAAGATCTGGCCAACCTTAGCGAACGGCCGTCCGGACCTTCTCCGATGACGCCCATTATGTCCATCAGATGGACAACGCATCCCGTACCTCGGGCGGTTGCCCGTAGACTCGGTGACCGACACCCCAGGTGACACGCGTGCTCACGGCGCGTGGGAGGAGCGATCATGTTCAGGCCTTGGCGTGGTCTCATCGAGGAGTACCGTGACCGTCTCCCGGTCTCCGCGACGACCCCCGTGGTGACCCTGCTCGAGGGCGGCACGCCGCTCGTCCCGGCCAGGCGCCTGTCCACGCTCACCGGCTGCGACGTGTACCTCAAGGTCGAGGGCCTCAACCCGACGGGCAGCTTCAAGGACCGCGGCATGACCGTGGCCATCAGCAAGGCCGTGGAGGAGGGCGCCAAGGCGGTCATCTGCGCGTCCACCGGCAACACCAGCGCGTCCGCCGCGGCCTACGCCGTACGGGCCGGCCTGACATGCGCGGTGCTCGTGCCGCGCGGCAAGATCGCGATGGGCAAGCTGGCCCAGGCGCTGGTCCACGGCGCCCGGCTCCTGCAGGTCGAGGGCTCCTTCGACGACTGCCTCGAAATGACGAGGAAGCTCGCGGAGAACTACCCCATCGCGCTGGTCAACTCCGTCAACCCGCACCGGCTCCAGGGCCAGAAGACGGCGGCGTTCGAGATCGTCGACGCGCTCGGGGACGCGCCCGACGTCCACTGCATCCCCGTCGGCAACGCCGGCAACATCTCGGCCTACTGGATGGGCTACCGCGAGTACGCCGAGGACAAGGTGGCGGCGAAGCTGCCGCGGATGCTCGGCTTCCAGGCCAGCGGGGCCGCCCCCCTGGTCAACGGCAGCCCGGTCACGCACCCGCAGACCATCGCCACCGCCATCCGGATCGGCAACCCGGCCTCCTGGCGGCTCGCCGAGGCCGCGCGCGACGAGTCCGGCGGCGACATCCAGGCGGTCACCGACCGCCAGATCGCGGCGGCCTACAAGCTGCTCGCCCAGGAGGAGGGCGTGTTCGTCGAGCTCGCCTCGGCGGCGAGTGTCGCCGGCCTGCTGCAGGCGCGCGGACAGGGCCTGCTGGCGCCGGGGGAGCGCGTGGTCTGCACGGTCACCGGCAACGGCCTCAAGGACCCCGACTGGGCGATCTCCGGCGCCCCGTCCCCGCTGACGATCCCGATCGACGCCTACGCCGCGGCGGCCGCCCTCGAACTCGCCTGACGGCCCCGCCGCGCCGGGCGCGGCCCTCACACCGGATCCTGCCGGTCCGGCCTGACAGACAGCAGTGTCCCGCAGTGAGATCGACCATGGGTTCAGGTGACGAAGTGACCGACAGTCGCGGGGTCGTCGTCCGCGTGCCGGCGACCAGCGCCAACCTCGGCCCGGGCTTCGACAGCCTCGGCCTCGCCCTCGACCTGTACGACGAGGTGGAGGCCGCCCTCACCGAGGGCACGGGGGTGAAGATCGACGTCGAGGGCGAGGGCGCCGGCGAGCTCGACGGCGGTGAGGGCCACCTGATCGTGCGGACGATGCGGGCCGCGTTCGACCGCATGGGCGTCCCCCAGCCCGCCGGCATCCGCCTGGTCTGCCGCAACCGCATCCCGCACGCGCGTGGGCTCGGCTCGTCCTCGGCCGCCATCTGCGCGGGCATCCTCGCCGCCCGCGCGCTCGCCGCCCCGCCCGCCGCCGGGGACGTCCCGTCGCACGGCACGGCCGCGGGAGCCGTACGGGACCTGTCGGACGCGGAGGCGTTCGCGCTCGCGACCGAGCTGGAGGGGCACCCCGACAACGTGGCCCCCTGTCTGGCGGGCGGGCTCACCATCGCCTGGACGGACGGCTCCGGAGCTGCGAGTATGGTGAAACTGACGCCGCACGAGGACGTCCGGCCGGTGGCCTTGGTTCCCGGTTTCCGGTTGTCCACGGAGGAGGCGCGAGGGCTCCTGCCGAAGGATGTGCCGCACGCCGACGCCGCGGTCAACGCGGGGCGGGCTGCACTGCTCGTCGCGGCGCTCACGCAGAGACCGGAACCCGGTCTCCTGCTCGCCGCCACCGAAGATCGACTGCACCAGGACTATCGGGCGCCCGCGATGCCGCGGACGACCGATCTGGTACGGCGCCTGCGAGCGGCGGGCGTCGCCGCAGTGGTCTCGGGCGCCGGTCCCACGGTTCTCGCGTTTACGACACGGGACACAGAGGATTTGATCGCACCAGAAGTGGGTAATGACTGGCACATCCAACCAATGAGCGTCGACCCGCGCGGTGCGTTCGTTCGGTTTCCCGAGACACGCTGATGCTTCTTCGACCTTCAGGGAATAGCTGTGCGCTCTGGTGATGTTAGGCTGATAGCCGCACCAGGTGCCCCCGTGTTGGGTGCGTGCTTGTCATTCGCACATCGCTGCACTTCGCTTCGCGTCCTTCGACGCGGGCAAGGCGATTTCCCCGAAACCGTTTCCTTCTGCCGGCCCACCCGCGGGTGGCATGGCCGGAGGCGGCGTTCTCGGCGACATGCGCGTTCGAACCACCAAGACATCTGGACGGTTGCGGCGATCCGGGGGCTGACCCCCGGGCACCCACCGCTCGCGAGCCCCGAGGGTCATCGACACATGAGACTCGCGAAGCCCGACCCGGTCTGTCCCGCCGGGTCGCACCACCGGGACGCATGGACGCATGAATCCGGCGCCCGACCCCTGGGAAGGACCCTTAGTTGAGCGACACCACCGAACTCCTCTCCGACGGCCAGGCCGCCGGCGACACCCCCACTCCCGCCCCGGCCCGGCCGCGTCGTCGCTCCGGCACCGGCCTCGCAGGCATGGTGCTCCCTGAGCTGCAGGCCATGGCGACCGGACTCGGTATCACCGGCACCGGACGGATGCGCAAGAGCCAGCTCATCGCGGCCATCCAGGACAAGCAGGGCGGCGCCGCGGAGGTCTCCGCCGAGCCGAAGCCGGTCGCGGAGGCCCCGGCCGTCGTCGAGCGGCCCGCCCGTGGCCGCAGGGAACGTTCCCGCGCCTCGTCCGCGAGCTCGGTGGCCGCTCCGGCCGCCGCCCCGGCTGTGACCGCGGAGCCGGCCGTCGTCGCCGAGCCCGCCGTCGTGGCCCGTGACGAGCGCCCCATCGTCGAGGCCGCCCCCGCGCCGGAGGCCTCCAACGGAGCGTCCCCGCACGCGACCGCGGAGCCGCAGGCCGACGCCGTTCAGAGCGACCCGCGCACCGAGGGCAGGCCCGAGCGCGGCGAGCGCCGCGAGCGCCGCACACGCGGCGAGCGGGGCCGTGAGCGCACCGACCGTGACGGCCGTGCCGACCGCGGTGACCAGCGCGCCGCCGCCGCCGACGCCGGCGATGGTCCGGGACGCGGCTCGCAGGGCCGTGACCAGGGACGTGACCAGCAGGGCCGTGACGGCAGGCAGGACACCCGCCAGGACGCACGGCAGGACAGCAGGCAGGACGGCAGGGCCGACAGCCGCGACTCCCGCGACTCCCGTGACTCGCGTGACCGTGACGGTCGCGACCGGGATGTCCGTGACCGGGACGGCAGGGGCGGCCCCGACCAGCAGGACGACGGCCGTGGCCGTCGTGGACGGTTCCGGGAGCGCAACCGGCGTGGCCGTGACCGCTTCGACAGCAACGAGCCGGTCATCAGCGACGACGACGTCCTCATCCCGATCGCCGGGATCCTCGATATCCTCGACAACTACGCCTTCGTGCGGACCAGCGGCTATCTGCCCGGTTCGAACGACGTCTACGTCTCGCTCGCCCAGATCCGCCGCAACGGCCTGCGCAAGGGCGACGTCATCACCGGCGCCGTCAGGCAGCCCCGCGACGGCGAGCGGCGCGAGAAGTTCAACGCGCTCGTCCGGCTCGACACGGTCAACGGGATGGACCCGGAGCAGGCCCGCCAGCGGCCGGACTTCAACAAGCTCACGCCGCTCTACCCGCAGGAGCGCCTGCGCCTGGAGACCGAGCCGAACGTCCTGACCACGCGGATCATCGACCTGGTCTCGCCGATCGGCAAGGGCCAGCGTGGCCTCATCGTGTCGCCGCCCAAGGCCGGCAAGACGATGGTGCTCCAGGCGATCGCCAACGCGATCACCCACAACAACCCCGAGTGCCACCTGATGGTCGTCCTCGTCGACGAGCGTCCGGAAGAGGTCACCGACATGCAGCGGTCGGTGAAGGGCGAGGTCATCCACTCGACCTTCGACCGTCCCGCCGAGGACCACACCACGGTCGCGGAGCTGGCGATCGAGCGGGCCAAGCGCCTGGTCGAGCTGGGCCACGACGTGGTCGTCCTGCTCGACTCGATCACCCGCCTGGGCCGCGCGTACAACCTCGCGGCGCCCGCGAGCGGCCGGATCCTGTCCGGTGGTGTCGACTCGACCGCGCTCTACCCGCCGAAGCGGTTCTTCGGCGCCGCCCGCAACATCGAGAACGGCGGCTCGCTGACGATCCTCGCGACGGCGCTCGTCGAGACCGGATCCAAGATGGACGAGGTCATCTTCGAGGAGTTCAAGGGCACCGGCAACATGGAGCTCAAGCTCAACCGGTCGCTGGCCGACAAGCGGATCTTCCCGGCGGTGGACGTCGACGCGTCCGGCACCCGCAAGGAGGAGATCCTCATGGCCAAGGACGAGCTGGGCATCGTCTGGAAGCTCCGCCGCGTCCTCCACGCTCTCGACATGCAGCAGGCGCTGGAGCTCCTTCTGGAGAAGATGAAGGAGACCAAGTCCAACGCCGAGTTCATGCTTCAGGTGCAGAAGACGACGGTCAGCAACGACCGCGACTGACACAGGCCGGGGCCCCGCCCCGGTGACGATCGACGCCCCGGGTGGTCCGCCGCCCGGGGCGTCGGCGTTTACAGCTAGCCCCACCCCCAGGATGGGCGTTCGCCCCATTCACCGCGGCCGTGGAAGTTGGCAGGCTTGCCTCGCAGGCCCGTACGCGTAGAACGGGAAGGGTGAGGATGACTGCCGAGATGGCGGCGGGGGACCGGGAGGACCTCCGCGCCCGCAGGCCGCTCAGGGAACGGGTGCCGCTCGGCCCCCGCGGCCCCCTGGGGATGGTCGTCGATCCGCTCACATGGCGGGCCGTGCCGTACCTGCTGGTGAGCATGTTCCTCGGCATGGCCTGGCTCACCGTGCTGGCCTTTGTCATCCCCGTGTCGATGGCGCTCGTCATCGTCTGGGTGGGGCTCCCGATGCTCGTCGTGACGATGCTGCTGTGGCGGGGCGCGGCGATGCTCGAACGGCGGTTCCTGCGGCTGGCCTTCGGGGTGACCATCCGCGATCCCTACCGCCCCCGCCCTCAGGGCGGGCTCGTCCGCCATGTCGAGTGGCTCTTCGGCGACCCCGCCACCTGGAAGGACCTGGGCTACCTGTGCCTGCTCCTGCCGCTGGGGGCGATGGAGTTCGTCGTGTCGCTCCTGCTGTGGGGAAGCGGGCTGACGCTCCTCACCGGGCCGGTCACCGCCCTGCTCGGCCTGGACGCCTTCATGGACGTGCGGTACGGATCGGCGCTGGACGCGCTGCCCTGGACGCTGCTCGGCGTGATCTGCCTCGTGCTGGCGCTGTACGCCGTGCGGGGGATGGCCGCGCTGCACACGATGCTCGCGCAGATCCTGCTCGGCGCCGACGAGCAGGCCCGGCTGCGGGCGCAGACCGAGCACCTGAGGGCGAGCCGCGCCAGGGGCGTCGACACGGCGGAGACCGAACGGCGGCGCATCGAGCGCGACCTGCACGACGGCGCCCAGCAGCGGCTGCTGGCCGTCGCCCTCGACCTGGGGCGGGCCCAGGCGAAGTTCGACGACGACCCGGAGACGGCCAGGGAGTTGCTGGCCAGCGCGCACGCGGGGACGAAGGCCGCCATCTCCGAGCTGCGCGACCTCGCCCGGGGGATCTACCCGGCCATCCTCACCGACCGGGGCCTCGACGCCGCCCTGTCGTCGCTCGCCGCACGGGCACCCGTACGGGTCGATCTGTCGGTGGAGATCACCGATCGGCCGCCGCCCGCCGTGGAGAGCATCGCCTACTTCATCGTCGCCGAGACGCTCAGCAACATGGCCAAGCACTCCCAGGCGACACAGGCGTCGGTGTCCGTGCGCAGGGATGGAACGAACGTCGTCGTGGAGATCCGCGACAACGGCGTCGGCGGGGCGAGGGCCGTGCCGGGCGGCGGCCTGGCGGGCCTCGCCGACCGCGCCGCGACCATCGACGGCGCGCTGTTCGTGGACAGCCCGCCCGGAGGGCCGACGGCCGTCCGGGCGGAGCTTCCCTGCACCTGGTGAGGCTCCACCGGCGCTCTAGGGTGGGCCCATGCGCGTGGTGATCGCTGAAGACTCGGTGCTGCTCCGCGAGGGCCTCGTACGGCTGCTGGCCGACGGGGGGATAGAGACGGTCGCCACGGTCGGCGACGGGCCCGGGCTGGTCGCCGCCGTCGACGGCCATGGGCCGGACCTGGCGATCGTCGACGTCCGTATGCCGCCCTCGCACACCGACGAGGGGCTGCGCGCCGCGATCGAGGTCCGCGGCCGCCGCCCCGGCTTCCCGATCCTCGTGCTGTCGCAGTACGTCGAGGAGCGGTACGCGACCGACCTGATCGGCGGCGGCGCGGCGGCGGTCGGCTACCTGCTCAAGGAGCGGATCGCGGACGTCACCGAGTTTCTCGACGCGGTCCGCCGGGTGGCCGCCGGAGGCACGGTCATCGACCCGGAGGTGGTCGTGCAGCTTCTCAGCCGCCGCCGTGGCCGCCTCGACGCGCTGAGCGCGCGTGAGCGGCAGGTGCTGTCGCTGATGGCGGAGGGGCGGTCCAACGCGGCCGTCGCCTCCCGCCTCGTCGTCAGCGAGGGAGCTGTGGAGAAGCACATCTCGGCCATCTTCGTGAAGCTGGGCCTCGACCCCGCGCCGGACGACCACCGCCGTGTGCTCGCCGTGCTGGCCTATCTGGGGCATTCGTAAGGCCGGGTACGCCGAAGGCCCGCGCGGATCGCTCCGGCGCGGGCCTTCCTCACCTCATCTGTACGGCTTGCTCCAGGGGTTGGTGGGGCGAGCCGTACAGCCGTGTGCCACTACTTGACGTCGACGAACTTGATGTTCGACAGCGAGCCGTACGTGAGGCTCGTGGCCGCGGCCGTCGTCCGCCAGTAGCCGTCGTACTTGGGCTTGACGACCTTGGCGTACTTACCGGTGGAGGTGGCGCCGACGTAGCCGACGAACTTCCACTTGGAGGTGCCCTTCTTCTTGAAGTAGAGCTTCAGGATCTTCTTGCTCCAGGCCTTGGAGCCCCGGTAGACCTTGCCGTAGAGCTTGGTCGTCTTGCCCTTCTTCACCTTGGACGGCGAGGCGTACAGGGTGATCTTGGACTTGGCCTTGGAGCTGGTCTTCCTGACCTCGAAGGTCTTGACGAAGCTGTACTTCTTGCTGCCCCGCTCGACGCTGACCTTGAGCTGCCAGGTGCCGGTGTCGGTGCTGTAGTCGAAGGCCGTCGAGTCGTGGTAGGAGTCGTCCGCCTCCAGCCCGGTGGTGAGGCTGTAGTAGTCGTCCCCGTCCTTGCTCTCCAGGCGGACGTCGGTGATCTTCTCCTCGCCGGCCGCGCCGCCGCGCTCCAGGTGGAACGCCGCGTAGACGTCGATCTCCTTGCCCGACTTCAGGTACACCGGGTCAGGGTCGACGTTCGCCGACGTGACACGCGTGGCCTGGGCGACCGTGATCCCGAAGATTTCTGACTTGGCTTCGGCGCTGCCGTCGGGGTCGACGGTGACCTTGAGGTTCCACTTGCCCGGCTTGTCGCTCGAGGAGACCGGCACGCTGCCGCTGACCTCGGTCGGCTTGGTGGTGGCGGTGGTGTCGGTCAACTGGGTGACGTTGGCGGCCGTGCCCGTACCGGTGGTCGCCTCACCGTCCTTGTAGAACACCGCTGTGATCTTCGGCGCCTTGTCGCCGACGTACGAGTCGGTGACGCCCACCTTGAACGGGATCGTCGTGCTCCCGCTCGGGGGGATGAACGTGTCGGTGAAGGTCGCCGAGCCGATCCCGAAGGCACGGGCGGCTGTCGTGATGCTGGCGCTTGCGGGGGAAGCTACGGTGATGGCCCCACCGCTGGCGAAGACTGCCGCCCCCGTAGCGGCCGCGAAGGCGAGCCGCAGGCTCTTCCTCATGCATACCCCTATCATTGGTAAAATTGAGGGAAAAGTCGGGTTTAAACACCGGAGCCTAGTGGGGCTGCTGAGGCTCGTCCACCAGGATGTAAACGTTCATCCGGTTTGCGGTGAATTGACCGGTTACCTCCCCTGTCAGAGCTCCCGGCGTACGCGTGGGAATAGCCCATGGCCTGGGAAGGTTGCAGGATCTGGCACACTGGTAGCCGAACCGCAGTGGTACCGGTTCACGCGCCGCGCATCCGAGTGTGCTGATGCGCGCTCCGCCGTACGGGCGGGAAAGCGACCCGGCGACCGCACCGAGCGTTAGGAACTGACACATGAAGGCCGACATCCACCCGGAGTACGTGGACACCCAGGTGACGTGCACCTGCGGGAACACGTTCACCACCCGCAGCACCGCGAAGAACGGCGTGATCCACGCCGACGTGTGCTCCGCCTGCCACCCCTTCTACACGGGCAAGCAGAAGATCCTCGACACCGGTGGCCGGGTGGCGCGCTTCGAGGCGCGCTTCGGCAAGAAGGCCCAGGGCAAGTAGCTCGTCTCGAACGCCGGCTCGGAGGCGTCCCTTCTCGACAGGGGCGCATCCGGGTCGGCGTTCTTGGTGATTGCGGCCTATTCGCGAGGATCTGAGGAAAGGAGCGCGCGGTGAACCTCGAAGAGATCCTGAGCGAGTACGCGGACCTGGAGTCCCGGCTCGCTGACCCCGCCGTTCACGCCGACCAGTCCAAGGCGAGGACGTACGGCAAGCGCTACGCGGCGCTGACGCCGATCGTCTCGACCTACCGGGAGCTGGAGGGCGTCCGGCAGGACCTCGCGACGGCCCGGGAGCTGGGGGCGGAGGACCAGGCGTTCGCCGACGAGGCGGCCGAGCTGGAGAGCCGCGTCCCCGTCCTGGAGGAGAAGCTCACCCACCTCCTCGTCCCCCGCGACCCCAATGACGACAAGGACGTCATCATGGAGATCAAGGCGGGCGAGGGCGGCCAGGAGTCGGCCCTGTTCGCCGGGGACCTCCTGCGGATGTACCTCAGATACGCCGAGCGGGTCGGCTACAAGACCGAGATCATCGACGCCCAGCACTCCGATCTCGGCGGCTACAAGGACGTCACCGTCGCGATCAAGGGCAAGGAGGGCGTCTGGGCCCGGCTCAAGTTCGAGGGCGGGGTCCACCGGGTCCAGCGGGTGCCGGTGACCGAGTCGCAGGGGCGCATCCACACCTCCGCCGCCGGCGTGCTCGTCTACCCCGAGGCCGAGGAGGTGGAGGTCCAGATCGACCAGAACGACCTGCGGATCGACGTCTTCCGTTCCAGCGGCCCCGGCGGCCAGAGCGTCAACACGACCGACTCCGCCGTCCGGATCACCCACCTGCCGACCGGCGTGGTCGTCTCCTGCCAGAACGAGAAGAGCCAGCTGCAGAACAAGGAGTCGGCGCTGCGCATCCTGCGCGCCCGGCTGCTCGTCATGGCGCAGGAGGAGGCGGAGGCGGCGGCGATGGCCGAGCGCAAGTCGCAGATCCGCACCGTCGACCGCTCCGAACGGGTTCGCACGTACAACTATCCGGAAAACCGCATTTCCGACCATCGCGTCGGCTTCAAGGCCTACAACCTCGACCAAGTGCTGGACGGCGATCTCGACGCGGTGATACAGGCTTTGCTCGACGCAGAACTGGCGGACAAGCTCGCCGCCCACTCGTGAGCCCGTACCATCCCCTCGCAGGCCCTGTACCAGGGAAGCCGCCCCCGCACGTGTCGTGAGCCCGATGCCGTGAGACCAGTGCCGTAAGAGACCATGACCTTCCTGTTCGACGAGATCGCCCTCGCGACCGCCCGGCTAGCCGAGGCGGGCGTGCCGTCGCCGCGCACCGACGCAGAAGAGATCGCGGCCTTCGTCCATGGCGTCCCCAGGGGAATGCTGCACACGGTGAAGGACGCCGACTTCGACGCGCGCTTCTGGGAGGGCGTCGCGCGGCGGGAGGCCCGCGAGCCGCTCCAGCACATCACCGGCCGCGCCTACTTCCGCTACCTGTCGCTGGAAGTGGGCCCCGGCGTCTTCGTGCCCCGGCCGGAGACCGAGGTCGTCGCCGGATGGGCCATCGACCGGCTGCGCGAGATGGACGTCGCCTCGCCCGTCGTCGTGGACCTCGGCACAGGGTCCGGCGCGATCGCACTGTCCATCGCCCAGGAGGTCGCGCTCGCCCAGGTGCACGCGGTGGAGATCGACCCCGTGGCGTACGCCTGGGCCAGGCGCAACGTCCTGGAGCACGGCCAGGGACGCACGACGCTGCACCCGGAGGATCTGGCCGACTGCCTGCCCGAGCTCGACGGCCAGGTGGACCTGGTCGTGTCGAATCCCCCGTACATCCCGCCCGGCGCGATCCCCCGCGACCCCGAGGTGCGCGACTACGATCCGTCCCGGGCGTTGTACGGTTCGGGAGACGACGGGCTCGACGAGGTCAGAGCCGTGGAGCGGACGGCGCGCCGGCTGCTGCGGCCTGGCGGGTTCGTCGCCGTCGAGCACGCCGACCAGCAGGGGAATTCGGTCTACTGGGTGTTCTCCGAGGAGAACGGCTGGCGCGACGTGCGCCTGCGCCAGGATCTGACGGGAAGGGACCGGTTCGTCACCGCGCGGCTGGCGCAGGACTGACCGGGCATTCGATGAAAGCGCGTACGCGGCACATGGAAGGATGGGCGTTGTGAGCCGACGGTATGACTGTGCTGACCCGACCGAGCGGGCCGCGGGCCTTGCCGACGCGACCTCCGTGGTACGACGGGGTGAGCTGGTCGTTCTGCCCACCGACACCGTCTACGGCATCGGCGCCGACGCGTTCAGCCATTCGGGGGTCACCGCTCTGCTGGAGGCCAAGGGCCGTGGCCGGGACATGCCCGTCCCCGTGCTCGTCGGCACCGTGCGCGCGGCCAACGCGCTGGTGGAGGGTCTCGGCACGTACGGTCAGGACCTCGTGGACGCCTTCTGGCCCGGCCCTCTCACCCTGATCCTGCGGGCCAACCGGTCGCTCTCGTGGGACCTCGGCGACACCAAGGGGACCGTCGCCGTACGCATGCCGCTCCACTCGCTCGCCCTGGAACTGCTCAAGGAGACCGGCCCGATGGCCGTCTCCAGCGCCAACCGGTCGGGGTCGGCGCCGGCGACCACGGCCGAAGAGGCGGAGGAGCAGCTCGGCGACTCGGTGTCGCTCTATCTCGACGACGGACCGTGCAAGGACAACGTCCCGTCCACGATCCTCGATCTCACGACGGCCGTGCCGCGTGTGCTGCGCAAGGGCGGAGTGCCCGTGGACAAGCTGCGCGGCATCGTCGGCTACCTCGCCACCGAGGACTGATCACACCCTGTCCTGTACAGCCGGACCGTACGGCCAGGCGCGTACGGACCGGCTGTTAGGGCGGCGATCAGGGCGATTCATGCCATCTGGATAAAGGTCTTCTCGACGGCTGTCACCCCAGCTACCGTGAAGTGCGCCGATATCTCTGTGGAGGCGCGCCCCATGGCCAAGCTCGACGGGATGGATCCCAAGCTCGTCCGCGAGTTGCTGTCAGAGGTTCAGCACGCCGCGAAGCAGATGGACAGCATCGAGGCCCGGGTCACCCAGCTCACACGTGGGGCCGGTGTCTCCGTGCACACGACCCATCGACCGGCTCAGGTGGCGGACGCCTGCTCCACGATGGTCAAGGACGTCGACAGCCGCCTCGTCCTTCTGGAGAAGAAGGAGAAGCAGCAGGGCGGCAACGGCAAAGCCCCGACGGGCAAGGAGACCACGTTCTCCCCCGAGCAGGACACGACCAAGCCGTCGGACGACCCCAAGCCCGCCGGTGACAAGTCCGACGACGCCAAAGCCGACTCGAAGGAAGATGCCAAGGCTGATTCCAAGGCCGACTCGAAGGCCGATGCCAAGGCCGACCCGAAGCCGGACGGGAAGGCGGCGCAGGACAATTCCGGTGCAGGGCATTCCGGCTCGGCCGTGACCACGCCAGATTCTCCTTCGAAGAGCGAACCGACCCACAAGACGCACAGTGCGGCCGAAAGCGCCACCCACGCGAAGAGCGGCGGCGCGACGCACGGTGTCGCCGAAGGCACGCTCGCGCAGAAGACCCACGGCACGGCCGAAGGCGAGCTCGCCCAAGTCGCCCGGCCCAGTCACGGCGACAGTGCTGAGGGCGCGGGCACGAGCGGCGCCGCGAACCCTGGAACGGGCAACGGCGCGAACGGATCGACCGGCACTCACGGCTCGGGCAACGGAACCTCCGGCACAGGCACCGGAGACGCGAACGGCACCGGCACCGGGACAGGCACGGGTCATGCCAACGACACCGGTTCTCAAGGCGGCACAGGAGCCGGCACCAGCACAGGCAATGCGAACGGCACCGGCGACGTCAACGGCAGCGGCTCTCAGGGCGGTACCGGCACAGGCAACGGCACCGGCACTGGAACCGGTGCCGGCGATGTCAACGGAACCGGGACCGGCACTGGCGACGTCAACGGCAGCGGATCTCACACCGGTACCGGCACGGGTGACGGTGCCGCGACTGGCACTGGTAACGCCAATGGCGCTGGCTCTCAGGGTGGTACGGGCACGGGCGATGGCAGCGCGACCGGCACTGGCGACGTGAACGGCAGCGGGTCTGACACCGGTACCGGCACGGGTGACGGTGCCGCGACTGGCACTGGTAACGCCAACGGCAGCGGATCCCACACCGGCACCGGCACCGGGGACGCCAACGGCGCTGGCTCTCAGGGTGGCACGGGCACGGGCGATGGCAGCGCGACCGGCACTGGCACCGGCACGGGGGACGTCAATGGGACCGGGAACGCCACAGGCAACGGTGACGGCAGTGGCCATGGAACAGGCGGAGCGGACGGGTCGAAGGCGACCGGAGAGCAGCCGCCCTCCGGTCGTGACGACTCGCAGATCATCGACACGCCGAAGAAGGATCACCCCGACGACATCGACCAGACAGCCGGCAGGCAGGTGATCGTGGTCGACGGGGTCAAGGTGGTCAGCACACCGATGAATCAGCCGAGCGCCGACTACACCAACTGGCTGAACGACCACATGAGCGAGGTCCAGCCAATCGACATGCCGAGCGTGGACGCGCACGCAGGCACCGCGACGACGGGTCCCCATCCGGACGGGAAGCCGGGGTATGTCGAGCCGCTGGAGCCCAGCCATACGACCGCCGGCAGTTCCTCCCACGCCGGCCTGGCACCGGGCGACCCGATGGGCGACTACGTCGGCACCGCCGCCGACAACGTCACCGAGGACCCGTTCGCGACAGGAAACGCCGATTCGGTGCCAGGAACACCCGACGACCAGGCCACCGCCGCCACACCCCACTCAACCTCAGGCCACACCGGCACCGGTGGCCACACCGGCACCGGTGCGGGCGCGTCAGACGCGACGCCAGGGGCGGGTTCAGGCTCAGGTTCCACCGGCTCCGGGACAGGGGCGAACGGCGGCTCGGGATCCGGGCCGGACGCGGGTGCGGGTTCCACCGGCTCGGGTGCGGGTTCCGCCGGCTCCGGGGCGGGGTCCGGCACTTCCGGGTCCGACGCGGGGACGATACCCGATCCGCGATCGATGGCGGCCGCGCAGCCTGGTGACGTGCTGTCCTATCCCGCGCGGGGCTCCGACGACGACGCCGTTCTCAAGATGCTCGTCGACCACCACCGGGAGATCGAGCCGATCGACATGCCGAGTGTCAGTGTGCCGGAAGGCGAGTGGGGCAAGGGCGACTGGGTGGCGAGGAAGATCGAGCCCGACGGGCCTTCCGGCAGCGTCGATCCCATCGACCCCGGCAAGCCGATCCCGCCCCCGGGGAGCTGACGGATGACCGGCCTTCCCGTGCCCGTTGACCACTGCTCCGTGCCATCCGGACACGCGCCGGGGGAGCAGGCCGCCGAACGCCCCCGGACGCGACTCCTGCCCAGGTCGGCACGTCGAACCGGCCCGGAAACGGGTTCACTACAGGCGTCCGGCAGGGAGGGGCGCCATCCCGCGCCCGCCATGACCGCCGTACACGCGAAAGACCCGGCCGGCACCACGGCCGGCCCATCTTGGGAGGCGCGATCGTGACGTACGTCGACCCGCCGGCGCCGACGCCCCTGCAGCCGGGTGAGGCGCCGCCCGCGCCGTCGAGCACCGATCTGCTCGCCCCGGGCGGGCAGCCGACGGGCTGGGTGTTCAACCCCGAGTACCAGAAGCTCGTCGACCTGTGGCTGCAGGTCGTCCCGCTGATGGACCAGCTCACGCGTTCCCTGGACAAGCCGTACGAGATGGCGCGAAGCAAGGACGTGTGGGACGCGCCGGTCGCGGGGCGCTACGTCGAGGACCTGGCCGAGTCGCGCACCAGGCTGGGCATGTACCGCCAGGCCGTGCTGACGGCGATCAGCGACCAGGCCGCTGACACCCCCCGCTGGGTCCCGAGCAGCGCGGGGGCGCCGCACGCGTACTCCTGACCCGCGGAGGACCGCTCGGAGGACCGCTCGGAGGACCGCTCGGCGGGCGGCCCCGGCGGCCGCCCTGATCTGACTCCACCGGCCACGACCTGCGGCGAACGACGTATTCGCCGCAGGGACGGGCGCGGGCTTACATTGGGAGCGGCGACGGTCGTCGCCGGGATGTGAGCCGCTCCCATGACGCCAGCCGAACCGTTCTACGGGCCTGACTTCACCCAGCTCGCCGGGCAGGACCCCGAGGTGGCCCAAGTGCTGCTCGACGAGGTCGCCAGGGTGCGCGGCGGGCTTCAGCTCATCGCCAGCGAGAACTTCGCCTCGCCCGCCGTGCTGGCTGCGCTCGGTTCGACGCTCACCAACAAGTACGCAGAGGGCTACCCTGGCCGCCGCTATTACGGCGGCTGCGAGGTGGTCGACCGGGCCGAGCGGATCGCCCTCGACAGAGCCAGAAAGCTGTTCGGGGCCGACCACGCCAACGTCCAGCCGCACAGCGGCGCGTCGGCCAACCTGGCGGCGTACGCGGCGCTTCTGCAGCCGGGGGACACGGCGCTGGCGATGGACCTCCAGCACGGAGGTCACCTCACCCACGGCTCCAAGGTCAACTTCTCGGGCAGATGGTTCCACGTCGTCCCGTACGGCGTCCGCCGGGACAGCGAGCTGATCGACTACGACGAGGTGCGCGACCTCGCCCTCAGGCACCAGCCCAAGATGATCATCTGTGGCGCGACGTCGTACCCCCGGCTGATCGACCACGCCGCCTTCCGCGGGATCGCCGACGAGGTCGGTGCCTGGCTGCTCGTGGACGCCGCCCACACGATCGGCCTGATGGCCGGCGGGGCGATCCCGTCGGCCGTTCCGTACGCCGACGTGGTGACGTTCACGACGCACAAGGGGTTGCGCGGGCCGCGCGGGGGAGGGGTGCTGTGCACGGAGGAGCTGGCGTCCCTGATCGACCGGGCCGTGTTCCCCTTCACCCAAGGCGGCCCGCTGATGCACGCCGTCGCGGCGAAGGCGGTGGCCTTCGGGGAGGCGATGCGGCCGGAGTTCGCGGCGTACGCGGCGGCGGTGGCCGCGAACGCGGCGACGCTCGCGGAAGGGCTGACGGCGGAGGGGATGCGCCCGGTGTCGGGCGGCACGGACACCCACCTCGCGCTGATCGACCTGCGTGGCCTCGGCGTGAGCGGCGCAGACGCGGAGCGGCGCTGCGCGGCCGCCGGGGTGACGCTCAACCGCAACGTCATCCCGTACGACCCGGAGCCGCCGACGGTCACCTCTGGGATCAGGGTCGGCACGCCCTGCGTGACCACCCAGGGGATGGGGGTGCCGGAAATGAGGGAGGTCGCATCCATCGTCGTTCAGGCCATCGCCCACCCGGGTGCGGTAGCGTCGGTCATTGAACGGGTAAAGGGGCTGACCGCGACGCATCCGGCATATCCCCGAGTGGATTGAGGCGGTCTGTGTCGTTTTCCCGTCACAACTGGTCCTCCCATCCAGGAAACTAGGTCCGTGCGGGAATATCTCCTCTTGGCACTCGTGGCGTCAGCGGTGACCTACCTGCTGGTGCCGCCTGTCCGGGCGTTCGCGCTGCGCATCGGCGCGGCACCGGAGGTGCGGGAGCGGGACGTGCACAAGGTCCCCATCCCCCGGCTCGGCGGCCTGGCCATGTTCGGCGGGCTGGCGGCGGGGCTGCTCGTGGCCACCCGATTGCCGTACGTGGGGCACGCGCTCGCCAGCGGCCAGACGGGGAGCACGCTGGCGGCCCTGCTCGCCGCGGGCGGCCTGATCGTGGTGACCGGCTTCCTCGACGACTGGCTGGGGATGGACGCCATCGTCAAGCTCGGCGGCCAGATCGCCGCGGGAGGCCTGCTCGTCTACTTCGGGATGTACATCCAGTGGCTGCCGCTGCCCGAGTTCATGGGCGGCCCCCTGAGCCTGGACACCAACCTCCAGACGATCCTGACGATCCTGGTCGTGGTGGTCGTCATCAACGCGGTGAACTTCGTCGACGGCCTGGACGGCCTGGCCGCCGGGATCGTCGGCATCGCGGCGATGGCGACGTTCGCCTACTCGGTCGCGCTGTCCCAGATCGGCAGCGGGTCGCGGATCAACGTCACGGCCGCCATCGCGGCGATCCTCATCGGGATGTGCGTGGGCTTCCTGCCGCACAACTTCCACCCGGCGAAGATCTTCATGGGTGACACGGGGGCCATGCTCATCGGGCTGCTCCTGGCCACCTCGCTGGTCACCATCGCCTCGTCGGTCGACACGAGCAGCAAGGAGATCAACGAGTTCCCGGTGATCCTGCCGCTGATCCTTCCGGTCGCGGTGATGATCCTGCCGCTGGCCGACCTCGTCATGGCCGTGGTCCGCCGCACGTCGGCCGGGCTGTCGCCGTTCGCGCCCGACCGCGGTCACCTGCACCACCGGCTGCTCGACATCGGCCACTCCCACCGGCGCAGCGTCCTGATCATGTACGCGTGGACGTTCCTGTTCGCGTTCGCCATCGTGGGCCTGTCGATCCAGGGGGTGCCGCTTGTGCTGTTCCCGCTGACGGTCCTGCTGGCGGTGCTGGTGCTCATCATGATGGCGCTGCCCCGGTGGCGGGCGCGCCGGGACGCCCTGCGGTACAGGAAGATCGGCGCTCACGCGGCCGGGCGCCGGCCCTCGGGCGCCTTCCCGGCGCCTGTGACGCCGGCGCCGGAGGTGGCGGTGCCGGGCCAGGCCCGAACGGGCCAGCACGCGTCTGGTCCGTCGGCACAGGGCCCGGCTGTGCCGGGCCGGGCCGCATCGGGTCCGCCGGCACATGGCTCAGGCGCTCAGGGGCACGGTGCCCAGGGTCCAGGTGCCCAGGGCCCCGGTGCACAGGGTCCAGGTGTGCCGGGCTCCGTCACCCCAGGGCCAGTTCTTCCGGGTCATGGCGTGCCTGGTCAGGGTGTGCCTGGTCAAGGTGTGCCCGGGTCTCCCACGGCGCCGCCCACTCACCGGGCCAACACCACAACCCTCTGACCAGCGAGAACCCTCCACCACTCAGGCCACGCCGCTTACGCCGCCCCGAAACGGCAGGTAAAGGTGGCACTCCGAGGCTTGTGATAGCTTTCACTAGCAGGGGGGCGACGCGCAGCACGCCCCAAGAGGTACCAATCGCTCGCTTGACAACCGACCATGGAGTTCCGATGCAGGCCAACGACGTGCGCGTTCTCAAGGGCGCCGCCGTGCCGACCGTCGTAGTGGGTGTCGTCGCCGTGCTCGTGGCGGCCCTCCTGACCGGTGCGAAGGGGGCGCTCGGCGCCGGGATCGGCGTCGTCCTCGTCGCCGCCTTCTTCACCGTCGGCCTGGTGGTCGTCTCCTGGGCCGGAAAAGTGTCGCCCATGGCGATGATGGCGGCGGCCGTCGTGGGCTACGTCGTCAAGGTGCTGGCGATCATGGCCGTGCTGACCGCCTTCGACGGCACGACCGCATTCAACTCCCAGGTGTTCGCCCTGGTCACGATCCTGTGTACGCTGACATGGACGGTCGGCGAGATGCGCGGCTTCATGAAGCTCAAGCTGCTCTATGTCGAGCCGGATGCCGAGGTCCCCGGGCAGGGCCGTCGATGATCATGTTGGCGGGGCAGCCCGATATGACTAGTCCCCACGCCTCCTGCTATCGTCGTGCCCGCGATGAGCGAACAGGAGCGCAGCCCCGAAAAGGACGGCCGCGACTTCGCCGACGCCGCCTGGTCGGTCCCGAGCTATCTGCTGTCAGGGATCCTGGTATGGGGCGGCATCGGCTGGTTGCTGAGCTGGTGGACGGGTGTGCACGCGTTCATCCCCATAGGCGTTGTTCTCGGGGCCGGGCTCGCGGCCTACCTCGTGTATCTGAAGTTCGGCCGCTGAGAGCCGGCCAGTTTCCCCCGCTCCTCTGTCGCTTCCGTTGATCGAATCACTCTGAAGGGAACGCCCGTGCGCGAGCGTAGCGAACGGACGAACAAGCACATGCTTCGGGCCCTCGGCTCCGGACGGGTAGTAGAGGTGGCCCGGTGACCCTCCTGACGTTTGCGGCCGAGGGCGACTTCGAGGCGCCCGGTCCGTCGATCTTCAACTTCCCCCCGCTGTACGAGGGCGCGCCGTCCTGGCTGACCAAGCCGGCGGTGTTCGCCGTCGTCGGAGCCCTGCTCGTGTGCGCCTTCCTGTGGAGCGCGTTCGCCAAGCCGCAGCTGGTGCCGCGCAGGATGCAGAACATCGGCGAGATGGGCTACGAGTTCGTCCGCGACCAGGTGGCCCGGCCGTTCCTGGGCAAGGACGCCGAGCGCTGGATGCCGCTGCTGCTCAGCATGTTCTTCCTGATCCTGCTCTGGAACTTCTTCGGCGTCGTCCCGCTGATCCAGATGCCGATCGCCTCGCACATCGCGTTCCCCGCGGTCCTGGCGATTCTCATCTACGTGATCAAGGTCTACCTCGGGATCAAGCACCAGGGCGCCGGTGGCTACTTCAAGAACATGATGTTCCCGCCGGGACTGCCCAAGCCGATCTACCTGCTGCTGGCCCCGATCGAGTTCGCGTCGAACCTGATCATCGCTCCGTTCACCCACGCGGTCCGGCTCTTCGCGAACATGTTCGCCGGCCACCTCATCCTGGCCTTCTTCAGCGCCGTCGGCTTCTGGTTCCTCTTCGAGAGGCTCACCCCGCTTGGCGCCGGCCTCGGCGTGCTCGGAGCGATCATGACGATCGCGATGACCGGATTCGAGATGTTCATCCAGTTCCTGCAGGCGTTCCTCTTCACGCTGCTGGCCGCCATGTACATCGGCGGCTCGCTGCACTCGGACCACTGATCCACCCCCTGACGTAGACAAGACCGGTGAGCTTCACCGGCCGACAGTAAAGGAAGAACACCCATGAGCGTTCTCGCTGAAGTGGTCGGCAACCTCGGCGCGATCGGTTACGGCCTCGCCGCCATCGGCCCCGGCATCGGCGTGGGCATCATCTTCGGTCAGGGCGTGCAGGCGATCGCCCGCCAGCCCGAGGCGTACGGCCTGATCCGGCAGAACATGCTGCTCGGCTTCGTCCTCACCGAGGCGCTGGCCCTCATCGGCCTCGTCGCGCCCTTCATCTACCCCAAGGCCTGACGTCCGACTCTGAAGGAAGGCTGCATCCATGACATACGCAGCTACGATCCTCGCGGCAGAGGAGAACAATCCTCTCCTGCCGCACCTGTCCGAGCTGGTCGTCGGCAGCTTCGCCTTCCTTGTCGTCTTCCTCGTCGTCGGCAAGATCCTCACCCCGCGCATCCAGAAGACCCTGGCCGAGCGGACCGAGGCGATCGAGGGCGGCATCAAGAAGGCGGAGGACGCGCAGGCCGAGGCCCAGCGAACCCTTGAGGAGTACCGCGCCCGGCTGAACGAGGCACGGCAGGAGGCGTCGCGTCTCCGCGAGGAGGCGCGTGAGCAGGGCGCCCAGCTCAAGGCGGAGCTCCGCGAGGAGGCGCAGGCCGAGGCCAGGCGCATCGTCGAGGCGGCGCACGCCCAGATCGAGGCCGACAAGCAGCAGGCCCTCAACCAGCTGCGCGGCGAGATCGGCCGCCTGTCCACCGAGCTCGCCGGCCGCATCGTCGGCGAGTCGCTGGAGGACGAGGCCCGGCAGCGCCGCATCGTCGACAGGTTCCTCGAGGAGCTCGAGGGCCGGCCGGAGGCGGTTCGCTGATGCGCGGCCTGAGCAGGACCGCTCTCGCCGAGGTCGAGGAGAGGTTCAACGCGGTCGCGGCTGCGGCCGACCTCGGCGTGCTCGCCGAGGAGCTGTTCGCCGTCGCCGACCTGTTCGACCGGGAGCACGGGCTGCGGCGCGGGCTGTCCGACCCCGCCCGTCACGCCGAGCAGAAGGAGCGGACCATCCGCGGCCTGCTGGACGGCAAGGTGGGTCAGGAGGCCCTCGAGGTCACGGTCGCCGCTGTCCGCGCCCGGTGGTCCGGCTCGGGCGACCTGGCCGACGCCCTTGAGCGCGTCGGCGTGATGGCCGCCGCGGCGGAGGCCGAGTCGGGCAACCGGCTCGACGACGTCGAGGACGAGCTGTTCAGGTTCGGCCGGATCCTGGCCGCCAACCCCTCGCTGCGCCGCGCGCTCGCCGACCCCGCCGTCGCGGGGGAGCACAAGCAGGAGCTGCTCGACGCGCTGCTCGGCGGCAAGGTCGCCCCGTCCACGCTCCGTCTCATCGCGCAGGTGGTCCTGCACCCGCGAGGACGTAGCCTGGAGACGGCCCTTGAGGAGTACGGCTGGATCGTGGCCCGGGCGCGGCAGCGCCTCGTGGGAGTCGTGCGCAGCGCGGTCCCGCTCGGGGACGAGCAGAAGCAGCGGCTCGCGGCATGGCTGCGAGCCACCTACGGTCGAGAGGTCCACCTGAACGTCGAGGTGGATCCCAAGGTGCTCGGTGGGTTCTCGGTGCAGGTCGGCGACGACCTCATCGACACCACGATCGCCGGACGCATCGAAGAAGTCCGCCGCCGGTTGGCCGGCTAGGCGAATAGGGAGACGAAGAAGAGATGGCGGAGCTTACGATCCGGCCGGACGAGATCCGGGATGCCCTTGAGCGTTTCGTCGAGGCGTACGAGCCGGAAGGCGCGGCGCGCGAGGAGATCGGGACCGTCGTCGACGCCGGCGACGGCATCGCCCATGTCTCCGGTCTGCCGTCGGCGATGGCGAACGAGCTGATCGAGTTCGAGAACGGCACCCGCGGTCTGGCCCTCAACCTGGACGTCCGCGAGCTCGGCGCGGTCATCCTCGGCCAGTTCAGCGGCATCGAGGAGGGGCAGCAGGTCCGCCGTACCGGCGAGGTCCTGTCGGTCCCGGTCGGCGACGACTTCCTCGGCCGCGTGGTCGACCCCCTGGGCAACCCGCTCGACGGCAAGGGCGCGATCCAGGCGGAGACCCGTCGAGCCCTGGAGCTGCAGGCCCCCTCGGTGGTCCAGCGCCAGCCGGTGAAGGAGCCGCTGCAGACCGGCCTCAAGGCGATCGACGCCATGACGCCGATCGGCCGCGGCCAGCGCCAGCTGATCATCGGTGACCGCGGCACCGGCAAGACCGCGATCGCCGTGGACACGATCCTGAACCAGAAGGAGAACTGGCTCTCCGGCGACCCGGCGCGGCAGGTGCGCTGCATCTACGTCGCCGTCGGCCAGAAGGGCTCGACCATCGCGCAGGTCCGCGGTCGCCTCGAGGAGGCCGGCGCGCTGGAGTACACCACCATCATCGCCGCCCCCGCGTCCGACCCCGCGGGCTTCAAGTACATCGCCCCCTACACCGGCTCCGCCCTCGGGCAGCACTGGATGTACCAGGGCAAGCACGTCCTGATCGTCTTCGACGACCTGACGAAGCAGGCCGACGCCTACCGCGCCGTGTCGCTGCTGCTGCGCCGCCCGCCGGGCCGCGAGGCCTTCCCCGGCGACGTCTTCTACTTGCACTCCCGCCTGCTGGAGCGTTGCGCCAAGCTGTCGGACGACCTGGGCGGCGGCTCGATGACCGGTCTGCCGATCATCGAGACCAAGGGCAACGACGTCTCGGCGTTCATCCCCACCAACGTCATCTCGATCACCGACGGCCAGTGCTTCCTGGAGACCGACCTGTTCAACGCGGGCGTCCGCCCGGCGATCAACGTCGGTATCTCGGTCTCCCGCGTCGGCGGCTCCGCCCAGATCAAGGCCATGAAGACGGTGGCCGGCACGCTCCGCCTGTCGCTGTCCCAGTACCGCGACCTGGAGGCGTTCGCCGCCTTCGCCTCCGACCTGGACGCGGCCTCCCGCGCCCAGCTGGAGCGCGGCTCGCGCCTGGTGGAGCTGCTCAAGCAGCCGCAGTACAGCCCGTTCCCGGTCGAGAAGCAGGTCGTCTCGGTCTGGGCCGGCACCACCGGCCAGCTCGACGACGTGCCGCTGGAGGACATCCGCCGCTTCGAGGCGGAGTTCCTCGAGTACCTGCAGAGCACCCAGAAGGGTGTCTTCGACAGCATCCGCGAGACGCGGCAGCTGGCCGACGACACGGTGACCGCCCTCAAGGACTCCATCACCGAGTTCAAGAAGGGCTTCACCACCTCCGGCGGCGAGCTGCTGGTGAAGGACGAGCCCGTGGAGTCGCTCGACGCCTCCGAGGTCGGCCAGGAGAAGGTCGTCCGGCACGTGCGCAAGGCTGAGGCGAAGTAGGCCATGGGTGCCCAGCTGAGATTGCTGCGGCGGCGGATCAGGTCGGTCAAGTCCACCGCGAAGATCACCCGCGCGCAGGAGCTGATCGCCTCGTCCCGCATCATCAAGGCGCAGCAGCGGATGCAGGCGGCCGTGCCGTACGAGCGTGAGATCACGCACGCGGTCTCGGCCGTCCTGTCGAACACCGCGCGCGTGGACCACCCCCTCACCGTTGCCAAGGAGCAGCCGCGGACGGCGGGCGTGCTCATCGTCACCAGCGACCGCGGCTTCGCGGGCGGCTTCAACGCCAACGTGCTGCGCGAGGCCGAGGCGCTGCGAGGGCACCTGAGCGACCGGGGCCTGTCGGTCCAGCCGTACGTCGTGGGCCGCAAGGGCCTGACATGGCACCGGTTCCGCGGCCGTGAGCTGTTCGGCGAGTGGGACGGTTTCTCCGACAACCCGTCGTACGGCCACGCCAAGGACATCGCGAACGCGCTGATCGGCTCGTTCAAGCAGGACGACGGGATCGACGAGATCCACGTCGTGTCCACGGAGTTCGTGTCGATGCTGACGCAGAACGTCGTCGTCAAGCGGATTCTGCCGCTCGAGGTCGAGGAGACGGAGGAGCCCCCGGACGGGCCGATGCCGTACTTCGAGTTCGAACCGGGAGCCGGTGACGTCCTCGACGCGCTGCTGCCGCGCTACATCGAGTCGCGCATCTACAACGCGCTGCTCCAGTCGGCGGCCTCCGAGCACGCCGCCCGCCGCCGGGCGATGAAGTCCGCCACGGACAACGCCAACGACCTCATCGGGGTGTTCACCCGTCAGATGAACCAGGCGCGCCAGGCCGAGATCACCCAGGAAATCAGCGAGATCGTCGGTGGCGCCAACGCGCTCGCTGACGCCGCAGCGGGGAAAGAGTGAAATGACCGCACAGACTGTTGAGACCTCCGTGGGCCGTGTCGCCCGCGTCACCGGTCCGGTCGTCGACGTGGAGTTCCCCGTCGAGGCCATGCCGGAGATCTACAACGCGCTCACCGTCGACGTCACGCTCGGCGATGAGACCAGCACCCTGACCCTTGAGGTCGCCCAGCACCTCGGCGACAACATCGTCCGGGCCATCTCCATGCAGCCCACCGACGGCCTCGTCCGCGGCGCGGCCGTGACCGACAGCGGAGAGCCCATCTCCGTGCCGGTGGGAGACGTCGTCAAGGGCCACGTGTGGAACGCCCTCGGCGAGCCGCTCGACATTCCCAAGGCGTCCCTGGAGATCACCGAGAGGTGGCCGATCCACCGGCCGTCCCCGGCGTTCGACCAGCTCGAGTCGCGCACCGAGATCCTGCCCACCGGCATCAAGGTGCTCGACCTGCTCACGCCGTACGTGAAGGGCGGCAAGATCGGCCTGTTCGGCGGCGCGGGCGTCGGCAAGACCGTTCTGATCCAGGAGATGATCCGCCGGGTCGCGCGCGAGTTCTCGGGCACCTCGGTGTTCGCGGGCGTCGGCGAGCGCACCCGCGAGGGCAACGACCTGTGGCTGGAGATGGAGGAGGCGAACGTCCTCAAGGACACCGCCCTCGTCTTCGGCCAGATGGACGAGCCCCCGGGCACCCGTCTGCGGGTGGCGCTGTCCGCGCTGACCATGGCGGAGTACTTCCGCGACGTGCAGAAGCAGGACGTGCTGCTGTTCATCGACAACATCTTCCGGTTCACCCAGGCGGGCTCCGAGGTGTCCACGCTGCTCGGCCGTATGCCGTCCGCGGTGGGTTACCAGCCGACCCTCGCCGACGAGATGGGCGTCCTCCAGGAGCGCATCACCTCGACCCGCGGCCACTCGATCACCTCCATGCAGGCGATCTACGTGCCCGCCGACGACATCACCGACCCGGCCCCGCACAACGCGTTCGCGCACCTCGACGCGCAGACCGTGCTGTCGCGGCCGATCTCGGAGAAGGGCATCTACCCCGCGGTGGACCCGCTCGACTCCACCTCGCGGATCCTCGACCCGCAGATCCTCGGTGAGGAGCACTACGCGGTCGCCCAGCAGACCAAGCAGATCCTGCAGAAGTACAGGGAGCTGCAGGACATCATCGCCATCCTGGGCATCGACGAGCTGTCCGAAGAGGACAAGGTCACCGTCAACCGGGCCCGCCGGATCGAGCGGTTCCTGTCCCACCCGATGTACGCCGCCGAGGCGTTCACCGGCCAGCCCGGCGAGTTCGTCCCGCTGGACGAGACCATCGCGTCCTTCAAGGGTCTGTGCGCCGGCGAGTACGACCACCTGCCCGAGCAGGCGTTCTTCATGGTCGGCGGCATCGAGCAGGCCGTCGCCAAGGCGAAGGAACTCGAGCGCTAGACGCCCGCGAGGCCGGTGCGGCGCGGCCCGCCGCGCCGCCCCGGCCCCGACGGCGTCTCCGTGGACTGGGAGCTGGGTAAGTGG
>NZ_JBEZDW010000033.1:0-20505 GCF_040802045.1 Microbispora sp. NPDC049125
GATCGCCTTGATCGGCATACCTTCGGCTCGGTGCAACCGGCGGATCTCCGCCCAGTCCTCCACCTTGATCACCCTCCACGGTGACAGCAGAGGGGGTCAGATTTCAGCCGTCGCCTGGGGGTCAGTTTTCACGTGTCGTCGACACGGCGGGGCTCGACCTCACAAAACAGTTGCGATCCTCGGTCGCCCCGGAGGGCGACCGCCACGGCATCTGAACAGGCGCTATGCCTCTCCATCGCCGACAGTGGGACTTTCCAATCCACTTTTCAAGCACCATATACGGCGATATCTCCTTCGGAACCTACGGCGAGTCGCGTGAGCACTCCAGGTTCCGAACTACAGGATTACCGATCATGATGAAGTACCGCGTCGGTAATTCCAAGATGGTGCCCCCATGCGAAGGGTTGGCGGCGCCAACGTGGTCAACGTTAACGGCTGTGGAAGGTTCTTGGCCGGGGAGTCACTCCGCGCGAGCATGATGCCAACTGGCGTTCTGCGTGGCCAGATCCGGGGGTCCGGACGGGCACCTTTAACGTGTATGCAGGACGCGTGGATCACCGATGTCCTTGGCCGCAAAGTGCGAGTGCGCACTTGGCGTCGTCGGCTCATGGCGAAACGAACGCTCCTCTTCCGTGGGACCTACCTCGCGTGACTGAGTTAGAGGTGTGACCCGTCAAGATGGGTGATCTGTACAAGCGGAGGCCTCGCCACCGAGGAGTCGAAGGAGATCGGCCGACGAAATGCGGTAGAGATCGCCGATGCGGATGGTTCGCACAGGGAACTGATCCTTCTTTGCGAGCTCGTAGGCCTTGGTCCGGCCGATGCCGAGGATTCGGGCGGCTGTCATCAGGTCGAGAGTCGGCGGCAGGTTCTGGAGGTCGCGGAGCTTGATGTCCTTCACTGGATGCCTCCCGCTGCTGCCGATGCCTCACGGATTCGCGCTACCGCCAACTTGCAGTAGTCCGCGTTGAGCTCGATGCCGATGAACTGCCGGCCGAGTTGCCGGGCGGCAAGGGCGGTTGTTGCCGCTCCGGAAAACGGGTCCAGGACGATGCCGCCGGGGCGGCAGCCGGCGGCAATGGCGCGCAGGGGGAGGTCGATCGGGAAGGGGGCGAAGTGGGCGCCGCGGTAGGGCCTGGTTGAGATGTTCCAGACGTCGCCGGGGTTGCGGCCGTTGGGGTGGGCGGTGTCGTGGGCGTGGCCAGTCGGGCGGATGGCTGTGCCGTGGTGTGTGCCGGCTGATCCCGCCTCGCTGTATTTGCCGACGGGGGGCCAGGGCGTCGAGATGGCGTTGGCCTTCATCCCCCCTCGCCGGGCGCGGCGGGAGAGCGGGCGGTCGCCGGTGTACTGCTCGCGGATGGCGTCGAGGTCGAACCAGTAGAAGCGTTGCTTGACCAGCAGGAAGATCAGCTCGTAGCGGGTGGAGAGCCGGTCCAGGAGAGACTGGGGCATGGCGTTGGGCTTGTGCCAGATGATCGCGTTGCGCAGGATCCAGCCGTCCTGCTGGAGAGCGAAGGCGACGCGCCAGGGCATGCCGAGCAGGTTCTTGGGCGGCACGGTCAGGCGGGTGCGGGGGCGTATGGCCGGTTGCCGCTGGTTGTAAGTGTCGCCGCGGGCGTAGCCGTCGGAGTTGGCCGCGTAGATGTCGCCGAGGTGCAGCCAGCAGGTGCCGTCGTTGGCCAGCACCCGCCGTGCCTCCGCGAAGGTGGCACGGAGGTTTTCGACGTAGTCGTCGGGTGTGGGCTCCCGGTCGTACTCCGGACAGAAGTCGCGCGGACCGTAGGAAGGTGGGCTCGTCACCAGGCAGTCCACGGATCGGTCGGGCATTTCGGTGAGCACCTCCCGGGCGTCACCGAGGTAGAGGGTGGAGTGCTCATCGCGCCAGTAGGGGGCCCTCACCGTGATCCCTCCTGCTCGGAGGAGCTCGTCATGAGGCCAGCGACAGGTGGTCTCGATCCGGTCGTGCGTGAGATGGCTGATGCCGGCGTGCGAGAGACCTGAAGCCAGGCCCTGTTCGTTACTTCCATGGCTGTTCGGGGCGGAACTCAGATACGCGATTCGAGTGCAGCAGCAGCCTCCGGCGCGGCTCCGGCGTGAGCTGTCTCCGCTGGTGAAGGCGCGCGCGAGCCTCTGGCGCCGCTCTGGCGGAGCCTCGCCGCCAATCGGCGCCAGAGGTGTGCCGATGATCGCCAGGGATTGGCGCCGGAGGCATGCCAGAGGAGGCTCGTAGACCGGGGTTCGACGAAGCGAAATTCCTCTCGCTGTGGAGAACCCTGATGAGCACCAACCGACCCGATACGGCCAGCGTCGACTGGTCACCCCTGGACATCGCCGAGCACGCCTTCCAGATGCTCGCCTGCGCACCCAGCCACCTCGCCATCGACGGCAAGAAGCTCGGGCACGGCCTGCCCCGCCGGCGACTGTCACTCATCGAGGTGCGCGATGTCCTGATCCACCCTTCCTGCTCGAACGCCGCCCGCGATGCGGTCTGGCGGCTGCTCGTGACCCGGGCCCGGCAGGACGGGCCGCAGTGGCTGGTGAGCGCGGTCGGTGTTGCCGTACCGGCACTGCGCGGCATCAGCGGCAGGATTTGCCGCGGCTACGTTGCCAGGGACCCGGAAGACATCGACACCGAGGTGCTGACCGCGTTCATCGAAGCGATCCGCACGGTGGACATCGAGCGTCCGAACGTTTTCCCCAGGATGTGCACTGCGGCCAAGCAGGCTGGCGAGCGCGCCCGCGAGAACGCGGAGGCCGGCGCCGCCCGTCGCTTTCCACTCCAGGATTCGGCGCCACCCGTCGCTCCGTGGGGACACCCCGACCTCGTCCTGATCGACGCCGTCGCCAAGGGCGTCATCAGCGAGGTGGACGCCGAGCTGATCGGCATGACCCGCCTGGAGAAGCGCACCCTGGCCGACGCCGCTCGACAGCTCGGTCTGACGACGGAGGCGGCCAAGAAGCGCCGCCAGCGCTCGGAGCCGATCCTCGTCGAGGCCGTTCTCAGTGGAGAAGTCGAGGCGGCCACGTCCCTAACGATCTCCTCTTCCCCCTCTAGAGAGATGGAGGAGGAGGTCCCCACGACTTCCGCGCAGAGCCGACTCTCAGATACGCAACCCGACATCACCACCACGAAGGGAGGCTGGGGCAGCCCCACCGGCTCTGCGCGGAGCTCCTACGGCCTGACCGGGTGGCCGAAGACCTTCATCTCCCACGGCATCGTTTCCCGGCAGGCATTGCCGCGGCAACCGCGTCGGCGGCTACGGCGGCACATCGTCCGCGCAGTCATCGTGGCCGGCTTTGCGGTGGCCGTCATTGCCATCGTCATGGCAACGGCGCGGGCCGACACCGGCAGCGTCGCGGTAATGCCCTGGCGCGGCACCCGAGCGGCGTCTCCGCCGACCAGCCCGGACCAGCTCGGCAGGGTCTTCACGAACCTGCGTAACTGGATCATTGGCCTGCTGGCCACGCTCGCGACGTTGATGCTCACCATCGGTGGCCTGCGCTACCTCGTCGCCGGCGGCGATCCCGGCGAGATCCAGAAGGCCAAGGCCGCCTTCAAGGCCGCTGCCCTCGGCTACGGCCTGGCCGTCCTCGCACCGCTGTTCGTCAATGTCCTCAAGCGCGTCGTGGGCGGGTGACGGCAATGACCTTCCCGACACTTATCCACACCTTGTGGACAAAACCCGCGCCCAGCCCGACACCCTCCCCGGATCTGCCACCACTGCCGTCCCCGGCCGGCAACACCGGCATCAGCTTCGGCATCGGCGGGTGGATCACCAGCCAGATCAACGCCTGGTTCGCCGACCTCGTCGGCTACGCGATCAAGCCGCTGCTCGACACCCTGGCCGCCACCTTCCTCACCACTCCGAGCATCGGCTCTCAGTCAAGGATCGCCGACCTGTGGCACGCGTCCCTGATCATCGCGAACGGGTCGTTCATCGTGTTCGCCACCGTCGGCGCAATCCTGGTCATGGGCTACGAGACGGTCCAGACCAGGTATGCGATCAAGGAGATCCTGCCTCGCTTCGTGCTGGCCTTCCTCGCGACCAACACCAGTCTCCTGCTGACCAGCACCGCTATCGATGCCGCCAACGCCCTCGTCCAGGCCGTGCTCGGGCAAGGTTTCGACGCCCACCGGGCCGCCAACGCGATCCGCTTCCTCGTCATGGTGTCGGGCAACACGCAGATCTTCTACATCCTGCTCATCCTGGTGGCCGTGGTGCTGCTCGTGGCCCTGCTCATCACCTTCGTGCTCCGGGTAGCCCTTACCACCCTGCTGGTCGTCGCTGCTCCCCTCGCCTTGGCCTGCCACGCGCTTCCCCAGACCCACGGCCTCGCGCGGTTGTGGTGGCGAATCTTCACAGGCCTGCTGGTCATCCAGATCTGCCAGTCCCTCACGCTCGCCACCGCCGTACGCGTCTTCTTCAACCAAGGAGGACGCGAAGCCGTGGGCCTGTACGGCAAGGGCCAGCTCTACAACATCCTGCTGGCCCTCGTCCTGCTGATCATCTTGGTCCGGATCCCCGGCTGGGTGTCCCGCGCGATGTTCCTGCCCGGCGGTCGTGGGTTGGGCGTGGTTCGGGTCGTCAAGTACGCCCTGGCCTACAAGCTCACCAGCCCACTGCTGAGCGCCCTGCATCTCCGGAAAGGCTCTGGAAACCGTCCGGCCAAGACTCAGAGGACCCGTGCCCTGGTCGGCACGGCTCTGCCTGCCCTTGCCGCCGGTCCTGCCGGTGCCGCTGCCGCCCGAGGTGCCACCGTGGCAACTGCCGCTGCCGCGGCACGTGGGGGTGCCGGACCGGCAAAGCACGCACCGGTCGCTGCCCACCGTCCCGTACGCGCCGCGGACTGGGAGCCGGCCGTCGCCAAACATGCCCCCACCGCCCCGCCGGTGCAGGGCAAGTACCGCCCGACTCCCCGGCCCCCGCAGCCCATCCCGCCGTCCACATCCATCTACGGCTACCCCCGTGAGACCTACTACGCCGCAGGGCCGGCGGGCCTCAGCCAGATGTACCGGCTGCGGAGCAGCGGAACGACCTCACCTCCGTCCCCGCGCAGGGTGATCGAACCTCCGCCGATCCCCAACCGCCCGGTGCGACCCATCGTGCCGCCCGACGCTCCGGTCCCCGGCTCGCTGGACTGGCCCGAGAATCCCGGCCGCCGCAAGCCGCCTCCCTCAACGCGCCGCCGTACGCGTGGCAAGCGAGGAGATGACGCGCGATGAGCTGGACCGAGATCGTCCGCATCCCCGCCGACGTGGAACAGCCGGACAAGATCGTGTGGGGATTTACCGCTCGGCAGGTGGCCATCCTCGCGGTCATCGGGACCGCCGTGTATCTCGGCTACACCGCCTTCGGCGAGCGCATTCCGCTCACCGCGTTCGCAGCGATCGCCTTGCCAGTCACGGTGGTGGGAGTCCTCCTGGCCGTCGGCACCCACGACGGCATCAGTCTTGACCGCTTCCTGCTTGCTGCTCTCCGGCACCATCGATCGCCTAAGCACCTGGTCGCCGAGCCAGGCGACGTTCCGCCACCGCCAACGTGGGTCGCGGCCAACCCTGGCCCACTCCCCGCGCCCCTCAAGCTCCCCGCACGAGAAGTCGCGGGGGACGGCCTGGTCGATCTCGGCCCGGACGGGGTCGTCGCGATCGCCGAGGTGTCCACGGTCAGTTTCGCCCTCCGAACGCCCGACGAGCAGGACGGTCTAGTCGCCGCCTTCGGACGCTGGCTCAACTCGCTGTCCGGACCGGTGCAGATTCTCGTCCGCGCCGAGCGGGTCGATCTCACCACGACCATTGCCACCCTCCAGGAACGTGTCCCGCAGCTCCCCCACCCCGCGTTGGCGCACGCCGCGCACGAGCACGCCGCGTTCCTGACCGAACTGGCCACCCGCCATGAGCTCTTGCGGCGGCAGGTTCTGCTGGTCATCCGCGAGCCGTCCACGGGTGCCGGCGCCAAAACTGCGGCCGCTGCTCGCGCCTACCGGCGTCTGGACGAGGCAGCCCGGCTTCTGGGCGCGTGCGGGCTCACCGTCCGCCTGCTGGACGGCCCGGCGGTCACCGCTCTTCTGGCCTCCTGCTTCGATCCGACCGCCCCACCCCTCCCGGCGGACGAGCTCGCCCGTCCTGACGAGGCGATCAGCGTGAGAGGCCGGCGATGAGACTCCGACTCCGCCGTATGGCCTGCCCGCCCTCGGGGATCGGCCCGGATTCGATCGAAGTCCGGCCGCGCTGCCTGCATCTTGGCGACGGCCTCTGCGCCACCCTCGTCGTCACGGGATTTCCCCGCGAGGTCGCCCCCGGATGGCTTGAGCCGTTGCTCGCCTACCCCGGACGGCTGGACGTCTCATTGCACATCGAGCCCGTCCCCTCCCTCATCGCCGCCGACCGGCTGCGCAAGCAACTCGCCCGCCTCGAATCGGGGCTTCGCTCCGACACCGAGCACGGACGGCTCCTCGATCCCGGGGCGGAGGTCGCCGCCGAGGACGCCCAGGAGCTGGCATCGAGGATCGCGCGCGGCCAGGCCAAACTTTTCCGCGCTGCCATCTACCTCACCGTCCACGCCGCTACCGAGCAGGAACTCGACGATGCCTGCGCCCAGGCCCGTGCGCTGGCGGCCTCGCTGCTGCTGGATGCCCGGCAGGTCGCCTTCCGGCAGCTACAGGGATGGATTAGCAGCTTGCCGTTCGCCTACGACAACGTGGCGATGCGCAGGACGTTCGACACCCCCGCCCTGGCTGCGGCGTTCCCCTTCACGAGCCCGGATCTGACCACTGAGCTGGGCCCCACCGCCGTCCTGTACGGCGCCAACATGGCGAGTTCGTCCTTGGTCGCCTGGGACCGCTTCGCCCAGGACAACCACAACTCCGTCATCCTCGCCCGGTCGGGGGCGGGCAAGTCCTACCTCGCCAAGCTGGAGGCCTTGCGCTCTCTCTACACCGGCGTCGAGGTCGTCGTCATCGACCCCGAAGACGAGTACGCCCGGCTGTGCTCGGCCGTCGGCGGCGCCTACATCCACCTCGGCGCCCCCAAGGTGCGGCTCAATCCGTTCGATCTGCCGGCCAGGAGCCAGCGCGACAGCGACCCGCTCACCCGACGCGCTCTGTTCCTGCACAGCCTGATCAGCGTCATGCTCGGCGAACCTCTCGACAAGGCGAGCAAGGCCGCACTCGATCGCAGCATCATCGCCGCCTACCGGAAGGCCGGGATCACCTTCGAGGCCCGCACCTGGAATCGGCGCCCCCCGCTCATGCGGGATCTGGTAACCACGCTTACCGCCGACGTCGACTCCAAGGCGAAAGAACTGGCCGCAGGGCTCGCGCCGTATGTCACCGGAAGCCATCGCCAGCTCTTCGACGGCCACACCAGCACCAGGCCCGACTCCCACATGATCGTCTTCTCGCTCCGGGACCTACCGGAGGAGCTGAAGGCGGTCGGTACCCTGCTGGCCCTGGACGCCATCTGGCGGCGCGTCTCCGATCCCCGAAACCGGCGTCCCCGCCTGGTGGTGGTCGACGAGGCGTGGCTGCTCATGCGCGACCCCGAAGGCGCGAAATTCCTCCTGCGCATGGCCAAGGCCGCCCGCAAGCACTGGGCCGGCCTATCCGTGGTTACCCAAGACGCCGCCGACCTGCTCAACTCCGAGATCGGCCAAGCGATCATCGCCAACTCCACCACCCAGATCCTGCTCAAGCAGGCACCTCAGGCGATCGACAAGGTCACCGACGCGTTCCAGCTCTCCGACGGAGAACGCCAACTCCTGCTCTCAGCGGAACGCGGGGCGGGCCTGCTCACGGCCGGCGCGGGCGCCCAGCGCGTGCCGTTGCAGGTGATCGCCAGCCAGCGCGAGCACGACCTGGTCACCTCCTCGCCGCGAGAGCTCGCCGAATCCGAATCCGACTACGACGAGGAGATGGACCTATGATCGACGACCTCATCACCGATCCATCCGCTCTGCTGGACCTGGCCTACGCCTGGCTTTCCGTCCATGCCTGGCACCTGATCGCTCTCGTCGTCTGCCTGGAGCTCGGGACTCTCCTCCTTGGCCAGGCTCTACTCCGGCTGCGCCACCGGCCGCTGGTCCGTAACGCTCGCTGCGTCGAGATCCTCGCGCCACCGGTCGCGGACATGCCGGGCGCCGAGGCGCTTTGGCGCAACCTCATCGGTCTGCTCCGTCCGGCCTGGAAGCGTGTCCTGTTCGGACAGCCTCACCTCGTCTTCGAGTACGTCTTCAGCTCCGGAGGAGTGAGCATCCGCCTTTGGGTGCCCGGTGTGGTCCCCCAGCACCTGGTGGAGCACGCGATCGAAGCGGCGTGGCCATCCGCTCGCACCGCCGTACAGGAGGCGGCGCCCCCTGTGCCGCTCACGGGCTGCTCGTACGGCGGGCAACTGAAGGTCGCCCGTGGCGAGCGGCTCCCCATCCGGCACGATCACGGCACCGATCCCATTCGAGCGCTCGTCGGAGCGGCCGTCGGCATGCCGAGCTGGCAGCACGCCGCTGTGCAGATCCTCGCCCGGCCGGCGACCGGCCGCCGCCTCGCCCACACGATGAAGGCCGGGCCAGCCGGACTGGCGCAAGCCATTCTCGATCTCCTGACTCCGGGACCGCTGCATCCGCGACTGCATCCCCAGCTGCGCCAGTACGCCAAGGACCGGGCAGCCCAGCTGGAGGAGTCCGCCGAGGCACGTGCCATCAGGGACAAGGACCTGCAGCCGCGTTACGTCGTCGCGGTGCGCTACGCGGTGCAGGCCGACGTCTCGGACACCGGCGACGCGCGAACGATGAAGGCGACCGATGCGGCTCGCCGCCACGCCATTCGCGGGCGTGCGCATGCGATCGCCTCGGCGTTCGCCCTGTACTCCGGGCATAACCGGCTCGAACGGCAACGCCTGTTCATGGCCGCCGCTCAGCTGGCGGGGCGCCGGCTGGGAAGAGGGTTCCTGCTCTCCGTGCCGGAGCTCGCATCACTCGCTCACTTGCCGCTCGACGTGGCGGTTCCCGGGCTCCAGCGCGCGGGCGCCAACACGGTCCCGCCTTCACCCCAGATCGCGTACGGCGGAGCGAGCGCCAAGGTCCTCGGCTTCTCCGATGCCGGCCACGAGCGGGCGGTCGCCCTCCGCGTCACCGACTCGTGCCACCACGTGCACGTGCTCGGGCCCAACGGCACCGGCAAGTCGACGCTGCTGGCCCAGATGATCCTCTCCGACATCGAGGCCGGTCGCGGGACCGCGGTGATCGAGGCCAAGGGTGATCTGATCAGCGACCTACTGGGCCTGGTCCCCGAATCGGTCGCAGACAAAATCGTGCTGATCGATCCCGACGATCGCCACGCGCGCCCCTCCCTGAACGTTCTCGGCGGCGCCGAGCTCGACATGGGCGTGGACAACCTCGTCGGCATCTTCCACAAGATCTACGCCGACTACTGGGGACCCCGGACCGACGACATCCTGCGTGGCTGCGCCCTCACCCTCGCCGCTCACAGTGGCACCCTCGCCGACGTCCCCACACTGCTCATCGACGCCGAATACCGGCGCAGCCT
The DNA here is from genome assembly GCF_040802045.1 of Microbispora sp. NPDC049125. Lineage (NCBI taxonomy): Bacteria > Bacillati > Actinomycetota > Actinomycetes > Streptosporangiales > Streptosporangiaceae > Microbispora > Microbispora sp. NPDC049125. The sequence continues at coordinate 9,538 of NZ_JBEZDW010000033.1, forward strand.
TGTCGCTGGCGTACGGGATCCACTGTTGCTCGGCTTCTGGCAGTGGTACGAGAGTCTGTCCGACTCCGCCAGGGCGCACGTCACCAGCCCAATCATGAACAAGCTCCGGGCGTTCCTCCTCCGCCCGTTCGTACGCGACGTGCTCGGGTCTGCCCGATCGACCTTTGACCTTAGCAAGGTGCTCGACGGCGGAATCCTCCTCGTCCGGCTTCCCAAGGGCGTGCTGGGTGACGACAGCGCCCGCCTGCTCGGCTCCATGATCCTCGCGCAGATCTGGCAGGCCGCTTCCCACCGCGCCAAGCTGGGCCGCCCCCGCTCGCCGGCCGCCCTCTACGTCGACGAAGCGCACAACTTCCTCACCCTGCCGCACGCCCTGAGCGACATGCTCGCGGAAGCCCGCGCCTATCGACTGTCCCTGGTGCTCGCACACCAGCACCTGGCCCAGCTTCCGCGAGACCTACGGCAGGCGGTCTCCTCGGACGCCCGCAACAAGATCTACTTTTCGCTCTCGCCAGAGGACGCCCGAGAGGTGGAGCACCACTTCACGCCGTACCTCCGCGCACATGATCTGGCCAATCTCGGCGCCTTCCAGGCCGCCGCCAGGCTCGTATGCCGCTCCACGGAAGCGCCTCCTTTCACATTGCGCACCAGGCCCCTGCCCGAACCTTCGCGTGATGTGGCGCGCCTCGTCAGGGCCGCAGCCGCGAAGGCGCACGGCCGTACCGCCGCCGTGCCTGAAACCCGCCGGGACGACCCCCGGCTCCACCACTGAAGGAGAACCAGATGTCCACCGCCCGATCCGCTCCCGCCGTGCTCGCTCAACTCGCCGCCCGGCTCACCATGCGGGATCGCCATCTGCTTCGGCTCATCAGAGAGCAGCGCGTCCTGACCTCGGCGCAGATCGCCCAGATTGCGTTCGACACCGACGACGCCGCCCGCAAACGGCTGCTCGCCCTGCACCACATGGGCGTGCTGGACCGCTTCCGGCCCAACCTGCCGCCCGGCATGGGGACCGCTCCGTACCACTACGTGCTCGGGCCAGCGGGCGCGGCCGTGCTCGCTTCCGAGGACGGCGTGGACCTCAGCGCTTACGGCTACCGCCGGGACCGGGTCCTGTCCATCGCCTACAGCCAGCGGCTCGCCCACACCGTCGGCACCAACGGCTTCGGCGCGGAGCTACGAGGGTTCGCCCGGCGGTACGCGAACGCGGAACTGGCCAGTTGGTGGCCCGAAGGTCGTTGCGCCTCCGTCTGGGGTGACACAGTCCGTCCGGACGCGTACGGCCGCTGGCGCCAGGACGAGCACACGGTCGACTTCTTCCTCGAATACGACACCGGCAGCGAGCCACTCGACCGGGTCGTACGCAAGCTCGACGGCTATGCGGCCTTGACCCAGGCCACTCAGGTCATCACTCCCGTTCTCTTCTGGGTTCAGGGGGAGCGGCGTGAGGCGAATCTGCGGCGCAAGCTCGTGCAGCACCCGGCACATGCCTTCGTCCCGATCGCGACCGGTAACCCGTCAGTGCTCGTCGGCCCAGTGGACGACGGGCCCGCGGGAGAGAAGTGGCTCCCCTCCGACGCAGAGGGACCCCGGCTTCGTCTCGCCGGGCTGGCCCTGCACTGGCCGGGTCTGGGACCGCGCGAGGCCATCGCGCCGCCTGACGCCCCGCCCCGGGAGGACGACGAGTGATCGTCGAAACCGGGCTGGGAGCCAAAGCTGTGATCGCTGGAGGAGGGATCGTGTCAGGTATCGCGTTGCTCGCTGGGATGGCCGGCGGCGCCAAAGTCGCCGAGACCTCCGGCGACCCGGCGAAGCTGGCCGCAAGCCTCTGCTCATCTGCACCCACAAGCAAGGTCACGGCTGTGACCGACCTGAGCCGTGAGCAGGTCGCGAACGCGCGCATCATCGTGGACACCGCGACGGCACTGGGGCTCCCCCAGCGTGCGGCGGTCATCGGGGTCGCGACGGCTCTGCAGGAATCCGGCTTGAAGAACGACGTGGTTGGGGACCACGGCACGTCCTTCGGGCTCTTCCAGCAGCGCCCCGTCAGCGGGTGGGGCACCAAGGCCGAGGTGACCGACCCGCGCTATGCCGCACGGGCGTTCTTCTCCCGACTCGTCAAGGTGCACAACTGGCAGGCGATGCCGCTCGCCAAAGCCGCATCGATCGTCCAGCGGCCACGCGAAGACCTGCGTGGCGAGTACGCGAAACACGAGCCCCTGGCCGAGAAGGTCGTGGCCCAGATTCGGGGAGCACAACCTGCGGCCGACGGAACACGCGGTCTCTCCGTACAAGAGCTCCAGGACGTGCGGGTCAGCATCCAAGCTGCCGCGTCGCTCGGGCTGCCACGAGACGTGATCGTGGCGGAGGTCGGCACCCGCCTTCGGCGAGATCTTACGGACCGCACGGAATCAGAGAGGAGAGCTGAGGAGATTGTCAGTGCGGTTCAGGAACAGCTGTGCAGCGACTTGACGTCGCAGCTGAGCGAAGTCTCTGTCGATGTCGACCTCGGAGCCGGCCGGGGTGCGATAGCCGTACGAGCCGCACTCGGGATGCGTGGCGTGCCGTACTCCTGGGGAGGCGGCGGGCCGACTGGCCCGAGCTACGGCATCGGTCGCGGCGCGGGCACCCGCGGCTTCGACTGCTCGGGGCTGGCCGAGTATGCCTGGAGCAAGGCGGGCGTCAGGATCGGCGGCCACACTTCGGTCCAGTGGACGTCCGGGGTCCACGTACCGCGGTCGCAGATCAAGCCCGGTGACCTGCTCTTCTTCGCGACGAATCCCCAGGACCCGTCGACCATCCACCACGTGGGGATCGCGTTAAACGGGACGCGGATGGTCCACGCGCCGTCCACCGGAAGCACCGTCCGCGTGGATATCTGGGTCGGAGACCCATACCGAGAACGGGAGTTCGTCGGAGCCGTGCGCCCCGGCTGAAGTCCCTACCTATATCGACCTGAGCTGACCGCCCGCTCTGGTGCCCACTCGCGGCATCGATGTCAGTCCAGATCACCAACACGTCATTGCTGAGCCGTAATCACGGCCCGGCTGTGATCGCCCATTCCCTCAAATCACTCATTCGGAGGTTACCCATGTCCAAAATCATCGCGTTCGCGACCGCTCTGTCCGCCTTCGTCAGCCTGGCATCTCCTGCCGCTGCAAGCGGCACCGGCTGGAGTGACGGCGACAGCCGGTACGGGTCCGTCGAAGTGAGCGCCGACCGCAAGCACATCACCGTCTGCGACAGCCGCGCCGATAGCACGTCCGTCTACGCCAAGTACGCCACCTCGTACAAGCTCATCCACACGGTGAAGGACGAGAAGGGCGGAGACTTCGAGTGCGGCGAGGACAGCGTCTTCCTCGGGAAGATCACAGTCTTCAAGATCTGCTTCCTGACCAACCACGTCGCCGGCCGGTGCAACGACTCCATCTGGATCGAACGGTAGCTGCGCGACGCGGGCACACCCAAACACGGCAGTGGCGGCTTATGCGCCGTGCCCCACGCTGAGCTGGTCATAGCCCGCCAGCCAGGGGGACCGGCCGGGGCAGAGCAGCCTGAGAAGGCAAGCTCTTGATTCGAACCCCGCCGGTCCCCCTGCAGGTGGAAACCACTCCACGAGAAATCTCCGGTGGCCGTCGTAGGCCCGCCATTTGTTAGTCGCACCCGAAAGAATGATCTTCATCGTGACCACCACCGCTGCGCCACCCAAGCCGCATACGCGCCCTTTGCCAGGCGATCTCGCCGACGGCCCTGCAGTCCTGCTCTACCTGCTCCCTCGCGCGCCGCTCACCGCTGACGAGTGTGAGGCGTTGTCCGTGGTCCTTACCGCCCGCGCCGCCGCAGTGCAACAACACACGGGAAGTTGATTCAACCGAGCAACCTCAGGAACCAGTAGAAGGGGTGGCTCAACCGACCTGCACTGTCGACGAGGTTCTCGATGCCGCTTGGTGCGCCTGCGCGTAGGCTTGTCAGTGACCACTCTCACCGTTTTCTTGGTCGATTTCGATGAGGTGGGTCGGGGGCCGGTTCGTTCGCGAGCCGGCCCTCTTAGGGCGTCCCGGGTCTCCGCGCTGGGTGCCTGTCAAGCATCACCGCCGGGCCGGTGTGCGCTTGAGCCGCGTCCGCCCACGTCCCCTGCGGCGTGGCCCGTGGCGACAAGACGACTGCGGCGTCCGAGGACTCACCGAAGGCGCCAAACCCTATGCCCAAGCGACACGCCCCGGCTGCATCTCCTTTATGGCGGGGACAGTTGCTCCAGTCGTTGCTGGTAATAGCGGGTGTCGTTGTGGTCGTGGCCGAATCGTGCGGCCGTGAGGTCGCGGGCCTGGGTGAAGTGATGGATGGCTTGGGTGGTGTCTTCCCGCCGTTCGGCGAGGTCGCCGAGCTTGCCGTGGGAGATTGATAGGTCGCGTTGGGCTTGGGCGTTGTCGGGGTCGGCCTGCGCCAGTCGCGCGGCGATGTCGAGGCCCTGTTGGTAGGCCTGCCGGGCGGCGGGCAGGTCGCCGGCCGTGACCGCCACGTCCCCCACCCTGTCCAGGGAGAGACTGATAGGTCGCGTTGGGCTTGGGCGTTGTCGGGGTCGGCGTGGGCCAGCCGCGTGAGGATGGTGTGGCTTTCGTGGTAGGCCGTGCGGGCGGCGGGCAGGTCGCCGGCCGCGACCGCCACGTCCCCCACGTTGTTCAGGGAGATTGATAGGTCGCGTTGGGCTTGGGCGTTGTCGGGGTCGGCGTGGGCCAGCCGCGTGAGGATGGTGTGGCTGGTTTGGTAGGCCTGCCGGGCGGCGGGCAGGTCGCCGGCCGCGACCGCCACGTCCCCCACGTTGTTCAGGGAGATTGATAGGTCGCGTTGGGCTTGGGCGTTGTCGGGGTCGGCGTGGGCCAGCCGCTCGGCGATGTCGAGGCCCTGTTGGTAGGCCTGCCGGGCGGCGGGCAGGTCGCCGGCCGCGACGGCCGCGTTCCCCACCTTTTCTAGGGAGACTGATAGGTCGCGTTGGGCTTGGGCGTTGTCGGGGTCGGCGTGGGCCAGCCGCTCGGCGATGTCGAGGCCCTGTTGGTAGGCCTGCCGGGCGGCGGGCAGGTCGCCGGCCGCGACGGCCGCGTTCCCCACCTTTTCTAGGGAGATTGATAGGTCGCGTTGGGCTTGGGCGTTGTCGGGGTCGGCGTGGGCCAGCCGCGTGAGGATGGTGTGGCTTTCGTGGTAGGCCGTGCGGGCGGCGGGCAGGTCGCCGGCTGCGACCGCCACGTCCCCCACGTTGTTCAGGGAGATTGATAGGTCGCGTTGAGCTTGGGCGTTGCCGGGGTCGGCGTGGGCCAGCCGCGCCCGGATGGTGTGGCTTTCGTGGTAGGCCGTGCGGGCGGCTGCCAGGTCGCCGGCCGCGACCGCCACGTTCCCCACCTTGTTCAGGGAGATTGATAGGTCGCGTTGGGCTTGGGCGTTGTCGGGGTCGGCCTGCGCCAGTCGCGCGGCGATGTCGAGGCCCTGTTGGTAGGCCTGCCGGGCGGCGGGCAGGTCGCCGGCCGTGACCGCCACGTCCCCCACGTTGTCCAGGGAGACTGATAGGTCGCGTTGAGCTTGGGCGTTGCCGGGGTCGGCCTGCGCCAGTCGCGCGGCGATGTCGTGGCTGGTTTGGTAGGCCTGCCGGGCGGCGGGCAGGTCGCCGGCTGCGACCGCCACGTTCCCCACGTTGTTCAGGGAGATTGATAGGTCGCGTTGGGCTTGGGCGTTGTCGGGGTCGGCCTGTAGACGTTCGGAGGCTGCCGAGGTGTAGCGCTCGGCACATGCTCCTGCGGCAGTCACGTTTCCGGTGAGAATGAGCGCCGTGAGTTCCAGATCTGAAAGATGTAGATAGTTAGGCGTGTGGATGTGCATAGATGGCGTCACCTCGCCCAGGAAGGACGCCACTGATAGTTGACCCGCCGTCGCGGCCAGGAAGTCAGCGGCTTGAACGCTGAAATTGACCGCCTCCACGTGGTCGTCGAGAGCGATCAGGTGGTGGGCGATGTCGAGTAGATCGTCCAAGCCACCGCGGCCGGATTGGATCCGGGCCAGGCGCATCGGGATGGCGCGGCGGCGGCGAGTCGCCTCTTCACCGACCTGGTAAGGGCGGAGTGCCTCGGCCACCCATGTGTGGATGACCACTTCGGCCGGATCGGGGCGGGTCAGCAGGGTGAGGTCGGTCAGACGCTCGGCCGCCGCTCGGACCGTGTCTGTCGCCTCCAGGGATGGCGACTCGCCATGCACTGCGACGGTAAGGTCATCGATCGCCATCGGGACGAGGGTGACGGCGGCTTGGAGTAAGGTCTCCCGTTCGTCGTCGGTGAGCAACGCGACCAACTCCGCCAGCAGCACGTCGCGGCTGGCAAGCCGCAGGGCGCGTTGCGCCGCCTCGTCGAGACTGCTGGCGCCCTCCCGCGACAGGCCATGCTCTCTCGCCAAATCTCTGATCTTCGTATTGACGTGAGCAAGAGTGGACCTGCCGGAGCGGAGCAGGGCGTCGACGAACTCGATCAGACGCGGATGACCCCCGATCGTACGCATCAGGTTCTTACGGTCCTCGGAACCGAGATCGCGCAGCTTAGAGTGGCGCAGCAGCAACCGGCCCAGCTCCGCCGTGCTCAACGGCGGAACGTCGACCCGTACCAGCGCGTCCATGCCGGGGATCGGATAGCGACAGGTGACCAGCAATCCCCCCACGCCGACCGCATCACAGAGCGCCTGGAAGACCTCCTCGAATCCGGGGTCTGAGAACGCCGAGCCGTCGGGACTAAGGTTCTGCTCGAAGTCGTCAAACACCAGCAGCAGCGGATGGGCAGCGAGCAGTTGGACGACGACCGCGACTTTGTCCTGGTCGGCGATTTCATGGGCACGCAATCGCTTGGCCGCCCATGCGAACGGCTCCTGGCCTTCCAGTGCGGCGGCGACACCGTCGATGAGGCGCTGTGGATTCCACTGGCCCGCATGGACGCCGACGAGCCAGCCCTCCTCGCGCATACGTCCCATGACCCGGCTGGCCAGGGCGCTCTTGCCGATCCCGCCGATACCGCACAGCGCGGCACCCACGCAGGCGCCGTGCTCTTCGAGCGAACGCTCCGCGCGACGCAGCACGTTCAAGGCGGCGCGCAATTGGGGGCGCCGGCCGATGAGCTGCCCGAGGCTCAGCTGGTGCACCCCTTGCCCCTGGCTGGGCTGAGCGAACCGGCTCAACTCCTCGGCGGGCGCACCGGGGTCGACCAGGCGGGTGTCGGCCGCAGCGCAGATCAAGGTGGCCACACCATACTCCGGACTGGCCTGGACACCAGCGCGGCGCCGATCAAGGCGGCGCTCCTCCAAGGTGCGGCGGGCATCGGCGAGTGCGACGCCCGGCGAGACCCCCCGCACGGCGAGCTCACGGTAGAACAGCCGGGCCAGCTCAGTCGCATACGCATCGCTCACAGCCGCCTGCATCGCCAACACGCGGTCCGCGCCATTCCGTACCAACGAGACGGCCAGGCTGTCGCCGTCAGCGGGCGCGGCACCTGCGCAGGAGGACAAGACGATGAGTGGCAGCGGGCGGCGGGCCGCTTTCACCATATCGATGAGCTTGCCTATCCCGACGGGCACGGCGTTCCCGTCCTCGTCCTCCAATTCCAGGCCGTCGGCGGACCCACGCGCCGAAAGATGAAGGACGTGGAACTGGTCGGCTTTCAAGGCCTCGGTGATCTGCTCGGGATGGGCGACCTCCAGGATGCGTACGCGAGCCGGGGTCTGCTGGCCGGCCGCCCCAATGGAGTCGACGATGGCCTGCATCTCCCGTTCGATATCCAGCGGGCGGCTGGCCGTACGCGTCTCATCTGGGGTGGCGACGGCGGCCAGGATCTTCAACGGCCCCGCGAGCGGCGGCGTCGCGTGGCGGTCCGGATCACCATCCTGCGCGAGACGGCGGACCAGGCAGACGCCCCCCAGCGTGGACAGGAGACGCCCGTCGGGGAGACGCATGAGTTCGAACGGCAACTCCAAGGCACGGCCGTCGGCGGCAATCGTGATGTCGACGGCCTCACCAATGCCGGATCGGTCGACGAGGTCGGTCAGCGTGCGCGCGGTGGCCGGTCCGAGCACAGCCGCGCCCAACTCATGGCCCGCCTCGGCCATGGCCTTCTCCGCCTCGGCCACAGACCAGTGCGCGATCCATGGGGAGCGCGTCGGAAGCCGCGCACGCCACTCGCCCAGTGGCGATCCCGACAGGGTGGCCGTTGTGATCAGCTCCCCGTTCTCCGCCCGGACGGCCAGCGTCAGGCCCTGATGAAGGGGCGCGAGCGTAGGAGGTGCCGGCCCACGCTCGCCTTTCACGTAGGAGGCCAAGCGGCGCAGCTCAGGATCGCCGTCGTCGATGCGGGCGATTCGGTAAACCGTGCTCGATCCCGGACTCATAAAACCGGGCAGGTCGCCGGCAGACCCGCCCGGCAGGACGACTGGCAGGAAGCGCCTGCGCGCCTCCTTAGGATCCTGGTAGAAGGCGTCGCGGATCCGGCTCGCCTCGTAGCGGACTCCGCGTCCTTGGCCTGCCGGTGCCTTGTCGGCGGCCCGAACAACATATTGCGGTGAGGCGATGACCAGAACGAACGCGGCCTGATCGAACTGCTCGTCAATCCACGCCGACCATTCCTGTGGGCGATCGCCATCGGCGAGGTCCACCATCGCGTCGATTCCCTGCACTGTGCGCAGGTGCGTGTAGAGCCGGCGAACGGCTTCGCGATGCTCGTCGGAGTCGTGGGCGTAGGAGATGAATACCCTGACGTGTCTCCGATCCCCTGGATTGACCTGCTCCCACATCCACCGCTCCCGCCCGTCGGGAGACCACGGTAGGTCGATTTACGTCACGCTCGGGCGTCGCGTCATCAACCCGTTATTGTCGGTCACTTCCGGCCAGCCGAGAACGTGCGTGGGGTTCGTCCCCTATGGGGTGGGCTGTAGCCCGATCATGGCTTCGGGGTCCCGGACCCCGGCGAGTAGCGCGAAACCCAGTGCATAGCGGTAGATATCCGCCTGGACCTCGGCCAGCTCGGCCCGGCACTCCGCATTGTGTGGCCATTCGGACTCGGGCACGGCTGGCATGGCAGTTTCGAACTCCTTGAGCCGCGGATGCCACTTGGACAGGAAGGGCCTCAGCTCACGGTTGAGCATGGTGACGGCGAAGTGTTCGACGGTCTGACCACCTGGGACGGGTACCGACGGCCGGCTGGTCTTGAGCGTCTCCCGCGTAACGGTGAACAGGCTGTACAGGGAGTTCATTGCCTCCCGGATCAGACCCTCGTCGTGCGCGAGGCGCTGGGTCGAGATGCGAGTGGCGGTCTCGACGAACAACTTCCAGGCGACTTGCCGGCTCTCGTTGTTAACCACGAAGGTCAGCTCGCTGATCTGCGGCACGGTGACCTTGACCTCGGTCAGGCGCGCCGCCCTGTTGTACACCTGCGAGACCAGGACAGCTGCCATGCCCGCCAGCGCACCGGTCACGAGGAACAGATTGCGCCCACTGATCTGCGTCAACGCGTGCGCCGCCACTCCGACGAGAGCTCCCACCAACCCCGCCGCGACCAGCCGTACGCCCCGACCGCGCAGGGCCGCCACGGCTACCTGCTTTGCTGTTGCCACGGCGACTCACCCTTCGGCTGATCCTTCGGGACAAAGGTGACTTTACGCTTCTCGTTGACCTGTACCGCAAGATCGCGGGGGTCTCATCGCTCTCCGGGCAAGTCATCAAGTCGCTGCTGGTAATAGCGGGTGTCGTCGTGGTCGGGGCCCAAGAGTGCGGTAATGAGGGCGCGGGCCTGAGTGAAGTGATGAATGGCCTGGGCGGTGTCTTCCCGCCGTTCGGCCAGATCGCCGAGCTTGCCGTGTGAGATGGATAGGTCGCGTTGGGCTTGTGCGTTGCCGAGGTCGGCTTGCGCCAGCCGTACCCGGATGTCGTGGCTGTCCTCATAGGCCTGGCGTGCGGCCTGCAGGTCCCCGGCCATGAGCGCCACGTCCCCCACTTTCTCCAGGGAGACCGATAGGTCGCGTTGGGCTTGTGCGTTGCCGGGGTCGGCGTGGGCCAGCCGCGTGGCGATGTCGAGGCTGTGTTGGTAGGCCGTGCGGGCGGCGGGCAGGTCGCCGGCTGCGACCGCCACGTCCCCGACTTTGTTCATGGAGACTGATAGGTCGCGTTGGGCTTGTGCGTTGCCGGGGTCGGCCTGTGCCAGCCGCGCCCGGATGGTGTGGCTGTCGTGGTAAGCCTGGCGGGCGGCTTTCAGGTCCCCGGCTGCGGCCGCCACGTTCCCCACCTTTTCAAAGGCGATGGACAAGTCGCGTTGGGCTTGGGCGTTGCCAGAGTCGGTTTCCGCCAGCCGCGCGAGGATGTCATGGCTGTCTTGGTAGGCCTGGCGTGCGGCGTGCGAATCGCCGGCTGCGACCGCCATGTCCCCCACCCTGTTCAGGGAGACTGATAGGTCGCGTTGGGCTTGGGCGTTGCCGGGGTCGGCGTGTGCCAACCGTGTGAGGATGTCGTGGCTGTCTTGGTATGCCTGGCGTGCGGCTTTAAGGTCGCCAGTTGCGACAGCCGCGTCCCCGATCTTGTTCAGGGAGACCGATAGGTCGCGTTGAGCTTGTGTGTTGTCAGGGTCGGCGTGTGCCAACCGTGTGAGGATGCCGAGGCCCTCTTGGTAGGCCTGGCGTGCGGCTTTAAGGTCGCCAGCTGCGACAGCCGCATTTCCAATCTTGTTTAGGGAGGCTGATAGGTCGCGTTGGGCTTGTGTGTTGTCGGGGTCGGCGTGTGCCAGCCGTGCTGTGATGTTGCGGCTGTCTTGGTAGGCCTGGCGTGCGGCTGACAGGTCCCCGGCCATGACTGCCACGTCCCCGACTTTGTTCAGGGAGACTGATAGGTCGCGTTGGGCTTGTGTGTTGTCGGGGTCGGCGTGTGCCAGCCGTGCTGTGATGTTGCGGCTGTCTTGGTAGGCC
>NZ_JBEZDW010000033.1:20602-100262 GCF_040802045.1 Microbispora sp. NPDC049125
TTGTCGGGGTCGGCGTGTGCCAGCCGTGCTGTGATGTTGCGGCTGTCTTGGTAGGCCTGGCGTGCGGCTGACAGGTCCCCGGCCATGACTGCCACGTGCCCCACGTTGTCGAGGGCGATGGACAGGTCGCGTTGGGCTTGTGCGTTGTCGGGGTCGTCCTGCGCCAGCCGCGCCGCGATGTCGAGGCCCTCTTGGTAGGCCTGGCGTGCGGCTGACAGGTCCCCGGCCATGACTGCCACGTCCCCCACCCTGTCCAGGGCGATGGAGAGGTCGCGTTGGGCTTCGGCGTTGTCGGGGTCGGCCTCGAGCCGCTCCTGGGCGACGGCGAGAAGCCGCTCAACCCAGACGCGTACTTCCGTGAGGTTCCCAGTGATCATTAGAGCGGTGTGATAGCGATCAACAAGGGCCAGGTAATCTGACGCATTGGTCGGTACGGAGGGTGTGATCTCAGCGAGGTAGGCGGCAACGGCCAGTTCACCTGAGCCCCTTGCTATCGCCTCGGCGCCGGACATCGCGAACGAGGTGAGCTCTTCCCACTCGCTTAGAGCTTCCAGTTGACGTGCGATGTCGACGCGGTCGTCGTAGCCGCCACGCTGATCCGCCAATCGCGCGTACCTCATGGAGATGATCCGGCGTCTCCGCGCGGCATCCTCCTGGCCCTGGTCGATGGCTTGCGTGACCCAGGGATGGACGGCGATCTCGTCCTCACCGCTCGGCGACAGCAGGGTCAACTCCATCAGGCGTCTCACCGTCGCCCGAACCTCGCCCCGATGCTCGTTGGCCTTCGACGCGCCATACCGGGCGAGGGCCAGGTCGTCGATGGTCATCGGGATGATGGTCGCGGCGGCCTGCAGCAACAGGTCCCGATCGGTCTCGTCCAGCAGGCCGAGCAGGTCGTTGAGCAGGATGTCTTGGCTGCCCAGCACGATCGCGTCATCGATGCGGCCACCGAGGTCCGCGCTCTCCTCTAGGCCGTCTAGATCGAGCCCCACACGGTCGGCCATAGCCTCCAATTTGTCGTTCACCTCGGCGAATGTGGACCAGCCACCCCTCAGCAGGGCGTCGACGAATTCGAGCAGACGCGGGTGGCCGCCGATCCGACCGACGAGGATGGCGTCGTCGTCAAGGTCGCGCAGCTTCGGCAACCGCTGCAGGAGCCGGCGCAGCTCGGCGCGAGTCAGCGCGGGCAGGCGCTGGTGCCACAATCGCTTGGCCCGTGCGTTCGGCACCGGATAGCGGCAAGTCACCAGGACGGCGCCGACGACCGCGGCCCGGCAAATGTCGGTGAAGACTTTCTCAAAAGCAGGGTCGATGAACGCGTCACCACCGCTGGTGAGGTTCTGCTCGAAGTCGTCGAAGACGAGCAGGAGCCGTGCCTGCCTCAGGAACCTGAGCAGGATGTCGAATTTGTCGGTGTCTTCGGCCTCGTCGAACGCCGTGCTCAGCTCGCCGTCGCCGAGAAGCGGCGCGACCGCCGCGAGCAGGTCGGGAGGGCTCCACCGGCCGATGTGCACGACGGTGGCCCAGCCACTCTCTCGCATTCGGGCGATCGCGCGCCCCGCGAGGGCGCTCTTGCCGATCCCGCCGATACCGCACACGACCGCGCCCGAGCGCCTCCCCACCTCGGCCAGCGCCTTGTCCGTACGTCGAAGCACCGCCAGGATGTCCCTCAGCTCCTTGCGACGGCCGATCAGCCGCCCGACAGGGATCTCGTGCACTCCTATCCCTGACCCGACCTGCGCCATCACGGAAAGTTCCACCGGGTCGGCGGCACGGTCGACCAGGACGGGGTCACCGGACGCACACACCAAGGTCGCCAGCCCATACTCGGGCCACGTGATGCCCTCTGTCGCCCGGCGTCGCCGTTCCTCCAGGGTGCGGCGCGCGTGCGCCAGGGCCACCCCGGGCGGCGATCCGTGCTCGGCCATCTCTAGATAGAACAGCCGAGCCAGCTCGGTCGCGTATCGGTCGGTGACGGGCGCCTGCATCGCAAGCACGCGGTCGGCCCCATGCCGAACGAGTTCGTAGGCGAGCGCGTCAGGGTTCGAAGCGCCTGCGCAGGCCGACACGACAATCAACGGCAATGGCTGCCCGCCCGACCGCAGGAGCGCGACCAGATCCTCGGTGCTAACCGTGATGGGCTCACCTGACTCGCCAGCCAACTCCACACTCGACGACGAACCATGCGCCGACAGGTGCAGCACGTGATACTGGTCCTCGCGCAGAGCCAAGCCGATCTCTTCAGGGCTGGCCACCTCCAAGATCCGCAGTTGCGCACGCCTGCTCTTCCCGGCCGCACCCGCCGAGTCGAGGACGGCCTGCATCTCAGCCTCGACATCCAGCGGCACGTTCGTTGTCTTTGGCTCGTCGGGCGCTGCGACCGCGGCGAGGATCTTCAACGGGCCGGGGCTGGCCGGTGTCGCCGGACGGTCCAGACCGGCGAGACGACGCCGCACCGACACACCGGGCAAGGCCGCCAGCAGGCGCCCATCACCAAGCCGCATCAGCTCGTACGGCAGGGCCAGTGCGGGCCCCGACGCCTCGATCACGATCTCGAACCTGGCGTCGAACGTCGATCCGTCGGCCAGCTCCCGTACCCGCGCCGACACGACATCCGACAGGACAGCCGCGCCCAGCGCCTGCCCCATAGCACCCAGCCGCATGTCCCGCTCCGCCACGGCGGCTCGCAGCGCCTCCTTGGTTCGGGCGCCGGTCGGCAGGCTTCCCCATGCCGTCTCGATTCCGAACGGCAGGCCTGCCCGATTCTCCCCCAGCGGCGAGCCCGACAGCCGCGCCTGGGTCACTATGCGCCCGTCCTCGATCCGTACGTCGAGGACCAGCTCGTTGCCCAGGGATGTGAACACGGGGGCCTGCCCGAGGGGCAGCTCCTCATAGCGCGGTATGTCGAGCAGGACGCGCAGCAACTCCTCTGCCCCAGCCGGTGTGAATTCCCGCACGGAGAAATAGGTGGCGGCCGGAGCGCCGAAAAAATCCGGCAGGTCGGCAGCCGTGCGGCCGGGCAGCACCACGGGAAGGTACTTCTGCCGTGCCTGGCCGTCATTGGTGGCGAATGCCCGCCGGATGCGCGCCGCTTCATGCCGGGCGCCCCACGCCGTGCCTTCCTCGTCGTAGTCCTCGGCCCGCTCGCGATATGCAGGCGAGCCCACCACCAGCACATAATCCACCGACGCGAACTGCTTCTCGATCCATTTCGCCCAATCCACCGGCCGGGCCTCGGTCAGATCGACACGCGCGTCGATGCCGTTGTCCCGCAGAAACCGGTAAAACTCCCACACCTCGTGCGGGGGAGTGCCGCCTGGGTGCGCGTGCGAGATGAGAACCCGTGTCGCCCGTTCGCCATCGTTCGCCGTCATCGCCTCACCATCGCCACGGGTCGCCTTCTGGAAAGGGTAATCCGGCCCTCTACCCGACCAGCCCATTTGCGAAAAATCGCTACATGAATCCAGCAGGCTGCTTGCGGTGTTATCGCGTTCCTTATGTGGGACGCTCGCCTACTTTGCGAGGTATGCCCCCAGTAGAGTGAAGCCCGGCATGGTCTCATGCGGCTGGACGCCGACGGTGAATACCTCGGGATCGTCGAACACCGGTTCCCCGCTGGGGCGGCGGGCGTACGGGACGCGGCCGTAGTCCACGCCGTCGGCTCGGTCGCAGCTCATCCACGTGATGGCTTCCTGCTCGCCTTCGCGCAGGGGATGGTTCGACACCGCTCGCATGGCCACGGTGCTCGGCGGGATGAACACCCAGACCTGCGGTACGGCGAGCACCCAGCGGGTCGCGTCGATATCTCGGGCCTTGGCCGCAGCCCGTGTCTCGAAGGCTGCGGCCGTCGCCTCGTCGCGCAAGTAGTCATAGTCGCTGAGCACGAGCCTGCGGTCCCCGTCCAGGACGACGATGGCAGGGCACTCACGGGCGACGATGTTCTTCTCCAGTCGCGTGACCACGTCGTCGAGCAGGGCCGCCGTCTTGTCGTTCATCTCGCCCTCCCGAGCATGTGCCGCCACATCTGATCCTGCCCGATGAGGTCTCGCTCGGATGTGCATTACCTCGTACGGCCCGCACCAGGACCGGGCGGGCCGTACGAGGTGAGCAGTCAGGCAGCGCGGGACAGGACCGGATGGTCGAGCACTTTCTCCAGGACGCGGATGGTCTCGCGGTCCAGGTCGTCGACGCCACCGGTCACCGTGCGCAGGAAGTTGCGCTCCGCTCGGCAGGCGCCGCGGACGGTCTGCTCATGGTGCACGTAGGTGTTGACGGCCTGCATGACGCCCCAGCCCGAGCCGGCCCAGGGCGAGACCCGATCGTCGTGGCGCCAGAGCCGGTTGAGGACCTGGCGCTTGGTCTCGGCGAGGCTCCAGGAGCGCCCACGTTCGGTCGGCATGGGGGCGAACTCGTCCAGGAAAGTGGCCCATTGGCGATCGCTCACGCTGATTTCGCAGAGCCGCTTGACCTGCTCGGCGAAGTCGTCCGCCACCTGGTAAACGATGTTGAGCGCGTCCCGTGCCTCGTTGAGGCGCAGCTTGGAGTGCTTCGAGTGCTTGATCTTCACTTGCTGCCCCCGCTCGGCCAGGCCGGCGGCCATCGTGTTGTCGCACACCACGTTTGTGACGACCCGCTTGAACGTTGTGGCGAGCGACCCGTCGAACGAGGTCGCTCCGACCAGATGCGGCCGGAACTCCACGCCTTCGGGAGTGACGATGTTCTCGGGCACCTCGACGGACACCCAGGCGACCGCGCCGTTGCGCAGCAGGCCCGCCGAGCCGATCGACAGGTCGTCGTCCAGGAGGCGGCCGATGGTGCCGATGAGCCATTCGACGTACGGATGCGGCTCGTACCCGTCGGAGAAGATGCCCATGACGTGGCCCGTATCGCTGCGTACGATGGCCTGCCGCTCGGGGATGGTGACCAGCCCGCCGGTGACGGGGTCTTCCACGTATACCGGCCGGGACAGGGCGTCCCAGCCGAACAGGCGGCGCTTGACGTTTTCCACGGGAATCGGCCCGGGGTAGTGGTTGGGCTCCTCGCCCTGGAGGGCGGCCCGGTAATGCCAGGCGGTTCCGCGCTTCTCGGTGAAGCCGATCAGGGTGTTGGCGTTCAGCCACTCCAGCGTTTCCTTCGACATGTGGTTCCTCCAGACATGACAAAGGGCACCGCTTCGGGTGCCCAGGGACGGATGGCTTCGCTCGATGGGTCAGCAGTGGGCTCCGGCGGTCCACAGCTCCAGGGCCGTCGTGGCGTCCTTCCGAGCAGGGCGGTCGGCGCCGCGGAGGTCGGCCAGTGTCCAGGCCACGCGCAGGACGCGCGTGAACGACGCGGCGGTGAGCATGCCTGAGTTCAGGGCGGATCGCAGCACGTCGATCGCCGTAGACTGGGCGCGGTAGGTGGTGTGCAGTTCCAGGGCCGGGACCTGGCTGTTGGTCGTCCACGGCGTGCCGGCCAAGCGCGCCGCTGTGCGTTCGCGCGCTTCACGCACCCGCGCCGCCACCGTCGCGCTCGACTCCCCCGACGTACGGAGCCGGGGCGCGGGCTGAAGCCTGGCGCGAACCTCGACCCTGTCCAGCAGCCCGGTAAGCCGGTGGAGGTAACGGCGCCGACGCAATGGCGGGCACTGGCACCGCTCGGCGCTGGGACAGGGACACGAGCGGGCGGACATCACGAGCATGAAGCGCGCAGGAAGCGTGATCAGACGGTTGCCCCGCGCAAGGATCACCTGTCCTGTCTCCAGCGGACGCCGCAGCTCATCGAGGATCTGGCCGGAAAACTCTGGCGCCTCATCCATATAGAGCACGCCGTGATGAGCCAGAGAGATCGCGCCGGGCCGGACCAGGACAGGCCCGTTCCCGCCGCCGAGCATGGCCGCCATCGTGATGGTGTGATGTGGCGCGTACAGCGGTGGCACGGTCGCCGGCTGACTGTCCAGCCCTCCAGCGAGCGAGTAGATCTCGGCGACCTCTCGGGCGGCGTCCGCATTGAGGGACGGGAGGATGCCGGGCAGGCGTTCCGCCAGCATGGTGGCCGGACCGTCGCCGAGCAGGAACAGATGATGCCCGCCGGCCGCGCACACCTCCAGCGCACGGCGGGCGGTCTCGTTCCCCGCAACGTCGGCCATGTCCAGCGCTGGCGGCTGCATCGATGTCGGACGGGACTGCTGGTGATAGGCGTGGCCTCTCAGGCTGCCGTCCCGCAGCCACGCCACCACGTGGGCCAGGGTCGTGGCCGGGATCACGGTCACGCCCGGCGCCTGGGCCGCCTCGGCGGCGTTGCCGTCGGGCACGACGACAGTCGTGATTCCCGCCCCGGCAGCCGCGCCGACGGCAGGTAGGACGCCCCGCACCGGACGGATACGACCATCAAGGCCCAGCTCCCCGATGAAGAGCACCTCCGCGGGACCGCCCTCCGGTATCTGCCCGTCGGCGGCCACCAGGGCCACCGCGATGGCGAGATCGAGCATGGCAACGTACTTGGGCACGCTGCCCGGCAGCACGCTGATCGTGATCTGCTGGTCGGGCCAGGCCAGGCCGCTGTTGATGACGGCCGCCCGCACTCGGGCACGCGTCCACGCGGCAGAGCCCTCCGGAAACCCAACGATCTCCAGGCCGGGAGAACCCGGCGTGGTGTCAGCTTCGACGTTCAGCAGTTGACCGGAGAGTCCGATCAACGTGGCCGAATGGGTCGCGGCATATCCCATCACTGATCACCGCCGCTCGGAAGGGTCGGCTGAGCGGTGAGCGGGTAGCGCTTGGCGTTGGCCGCGATCTCGTCGGCCAACCCGGCCCAGTCCACCTCCGCGATCTGCTCCGGTGGGATGCCGTGGTCCAGTGTGAAGGCGATCATGTTCGCGAACCGGTAGGACGGATCGTCCGTCAGTGCCCGGTCCACCGCGACTCGCGACAGCGCGCCGTCACCGCTGAGCAGGGCGACGAACGCCAGCACGGCCGCCGGAGCGGCGACGTACCCGGGCTCGACCTGGCGAACGACCTCACTCCACAGCCGGATGTGCGTCTCATGGCTGTAGGGCCCGATCATGGTCAGGGCGGCGTCGCGGACCGCGATCCCCGTGAGCAGGACGCCCAGCCAGGCGACCTCATCGTCGGTCAGTTGCTCCCCCACCTGGGCACGGTCGAGCGCGGTCGTGAGGCGCTCCAGGCCTTCCTGGTACCAGTCGTGCCCGGTGTCGAGCAGCGTCTGCGCTCGGCTCCGGGCGGTACGGGTCGCCTCCTGCACCGCCTCTCGCTCGGGCCCGGTTACGGACGCGAGGCGCTGGGCGAAGGCGCCACGATCGCGGGCGACGGCGAATCCAGCCAGGACCGCCTCGGCGGCGGTCTCGGTTCCGGCTACGTCGTACGGCGTCCCCTCTGGTGCGCAGCACCCTGGATCGGGGCACACGTATGACCAGTACCGGCCGTCATGGACCCGCAGCACATCGGCTGTCGGGACCCCGGCCGCGGCCACGGCCAGGCGGACCGCATCCATGGTCGGCGTGACCTCCTGGCCAGACCCGTAGCCGATCAGGATCACGTGCGTGGCGTCGTTGCGCTTGAGCATTTCTGTCAGGCGGCCAGCCAGGTCTGGCCCATCGTTGGCGTCTTCGGGCAGGTCGAAGCGCACCACGACACCAAGACCCGCGCTGTTCGCGTCGGGACCGCTGGTGCCGCTGTCGAACGCCATCACGACGATGCTGCGCTCCGGGTGGAAGCCCAGCAGATACGCCGCCATGGCGATGAAGTCGACAGGTTTGCACAGTCGGACCGTTCGAGTGGGGACCGTGGTCATGGATTTCCTCCAGACATGAGAGCCCCTGGCCGGCGGGGCCAGGGGCGGGTGGGCAGGGTTAGCAGCGTTCGGTGCGGATACCGCCCCGCGGACCGAGAAAGACCCTCACGGCCGGGCAGTCCAGCCCGTCGCGAGAGCCGTACAGTGTGATCTCGCAGTCGTCACCGACGCAGGGCGTGAGCGCCTTGGTGGGCTCCCGCTCCACGAAGGCGAAGTGCGACCGCGACCAGTAGCCGAAGCGATGCCGCTTTATCAGCTTGCGGCGGGCGTCGGCCAGCCCGGTGAACTCCTCCAGATCATCAGGCTCCGGCAGGCTGTAGCCGTTGCCGCCGTGCCAGAGTCCGAACCAGCGAGCCATCATCGATCTCCCTTCGGCAGCCGGTCAGGGAGCGCGCCGTACAAGCCGGGAGCAAGCGCGTACGGCGCGCCGCCTCACCAGCCGCAGATGGAGGGATCAGCGCGACGGGCAGCCGGGGGACAGGTGATCGGTGCCGCCGCAGTAGCCGCACTGATCCTCCAGCGCGTAGATCGACAGCTCCTCGGCGTACTCATCGCGCCAGTTCAACTGCGCCCTGCTGTAGGAGTCGAAGTAATCGGCGTCGGTATCGCCCTCCCGCAGAGTGAGGAAGGACAACACCGTTCGGGCGGCCTTGATCAGCTCCTCGGTCGTCGATACGGCCCCGACACCGGAGCAGATGTCGGAAGCGGTGAAGATGGTCCGCCGGTTGCGGGACAGCCGGTACGACCACCGGAGACGGCCGTCATCGGTACCGCCGGCCACCGCCAATTCCAGACGGTGATCAGCATCGATGGGCCACGTGGGCATCAGCCGGGAGCTGATGACCCATCCCGGCGGCAGGGTGAGGGCATAGTTGATCGACATGGCGCCTCCAGATGTGTGATCGGTAGTGCCCGTCAGGTAGGGGCCCGCGCGGCCGTACCTCTCGGGTGCGATTGCGGACGGCGCGCCGGGGACACGCGAGAACCCGGCGCGCCGGGAGGAAAAGGGTCAGGACAGCCGGACGGCCTGAACCGAGGCCTGATACCACTGACCGTGCGCCTCGATCTTGCCGTCGGCCCGGTAACCCGTCCGGCCCGTACGGAACCGGCGCGCAGTCAGGCTGTCCATGATCAGGCCAGCCAGCGCGGCGCTCATCTGCTCAGGCGTAGCCTGAACCGCGAGGCGCTGGCCTTCCTTGGACCCGATCAGTACGGCCTGAGCCTGGGCCTGATATCTGACCCCCTCCGCGGTGATCTTGTCGGAGCCGTAGAAGCCCTTGGAGCCCGTCGAGAACTCCTTGCGCCCCAGCTCGGACTTGATCATGTTGGTCAACGCCTGGCTGACGTCCATGTGGACCCCCTGTGAACGGCAGGGCCCAGACCCCATGCCTGGGCCACATCCATGACGCGTGTCCTGATCGCCGTTCACAGTCCAGCCAGCCGCCACGGGTCCCGCTGGCCGGCCCCGTTCTGGCCTGTCAGCAGGCGACCCGTATATGTACGCCCGTTGATTCTGGTCGCCGGAGAGCCGGGCGAAAGGCTCTCCGCACGGTGAGGCGATCACGCTTTCAGAGGCGCGTTTCGCTCTCACTTAAATACGGTGGCAGGAACGGCTCAACCGTCCGCGCCCGGCATGACTTTCTTGGATTGCCGAACGCGCGAACGGTCGCGATGTTCCGCCGTATCCGCTGGTCACGACCGCATGAAGCGGCGCAGAGAAGCGGCTGAGAGTGGCATCGCGCGATCCGCACCGTGACGCGTACCGGCGAATTTCACTCTCACTTAAATACGGTGGGCGCGACTGCTCGACCGTCCACTCTTCGCAAGATTATTTCTGCGTGGGATGGGCGGCGGAATGCGCGCTACCAGGAATAGGAAAGGGCCTCAGAGTGGTCCTCTGAGGCCCTGTAGCGGCTTTCTGGTCAGGCGTCCGTGGGTTCGGTGGCCCCGTACACCAGGGCATCCCTCGCGTCGTCCAGACGGGCCGACAGCTCGCGCCACTCGGCGCGCCCGGCGTCCCGCACCCGGATCACCGCCCGGCGGGACCCGTACGCTCCGCCCTGCTGTGCCTGAGCAGTTTTGGCGAGAACGCCCGCCCGCCCCAGGTCGTCAGCCTGAGCGGCGACCGTGAGAGCCTTCCGCAGGACGGGGAAGTCCGTACCGTCGCCGAAGGCCGCGCGGAACATTTCGGCACTGTGCTGGGAGACGCAGAACGCGAGAGCCGCACCGGTGACGTTCTGGGCATGGGGGAGCCCCCGCATGAGCTGAGCGCCCGGCGTCTGGTCAATCTCGTCCGGGGGCACGTCGATCCGGTAGCCGTTGCGCGCCGCAGCATCCCGGACGGCCCAGCGCTGAAGGGTCGTGCGGGTGATCGTCATTTCGCCACCGTCCCGGCGGACGTAGACCCATGCCTGAGTCTCCCGAGTGTGGCCGCTGTCAGGGGTAGGGGCGCAGGACGCGACGATATCCCGTAGGCGCTGAGCGAAGAGAAGGACAGCGTCCTGTGTGACGTCGTCCGACACGTCGTCTGTGCCGTACGGCGCGTACCCGCCTTTGACGACGGTCGCGCTCCCGTCCATGCGCTTGCGGGAACGGGTGGAATCGACGGTACGGCAGTAGCCGCGCGCCAGCCGCTGAATCTCCGCCCAGTCTTCCGGCGTCACGTGCGCCATGTCCTCAGGGGCGAGGCTCGCGCCGGGCACGTTCGCTGGGACGTACTTTCCGAGAACTCCGTTCGACATGATCGCTCTCCGATTGTTCGCGGCGCACAATCGCCGTGCGCCGCCCGTTTTCTTGGTCAATCCAATTGAACCGCGAAATGGAGATCAAATCAATTGCTTCGGAGTCATTGTTGCGGCGTTTTGCCAGGTCAAAGCTGTGGAGGTTTGGGGAATGGAGGCTTTGGGATACTCCGCGAAGTTGCGGCATTGCACAGATGAAGCATCGTTAGATGTGAATGTCCAGATGAATAGGTGACCATATGAATTCAAGGAGGGAGGGCAAATCATCGTCGCGTTTCCCCCTTTAGTGAAGGTCATACCAGTTCTTGAGTCGGGGTGATATGCAGCCCTCCGTTAGCGCCTCTACCAGGAGATACGTGTTGCCGGGGATGCCTACTTAAGCAGGAGAGCTAGACGGAAGAGTGTCAGGAGGGCCACTCGGAAGGATGCTGACCGTGATGATCAAGCTATCGTGTCGACGCGCCTACGTACTTGCGTGATGATCAGAGGCATGAAGGTGCTGGTGCTTGGCGGAACGCGGTTCGTGGGCAAGGTGTTTGTCGAACATGCCATGGCTCTTGGGCATCAGGTGACGACATTCAACCGCGGCCGCACTGGTCAGGATGTGCCTGGCGTGGAAGTGGTCCGAGGTGACCGGGAAAACGTTGCTGAGCTCGCGTCCCTGGTTAGCGGCAGAGATTGGGACTGGGTCGTCGACAGCAGTGGCTACGTTCCCCAGGTTGTGGGAAGTGCCGCACGTCTTCTGTCCGACAGGGCCGCGGCGTTCGTGTTCCTCTCCACAATCTCCGTATATCCGGCTTGGCCAGACGAGCCTGTCGATGAGGACAGCGACACCTACGACTGTCCGCCGGACGCTCCCGGTACCGCCAAGGACGAGGCGAACTGGACCGCCGCACAGTACGGCGCCTACAAGGCCGGCTGCGAGCGCGCCGTGCAGGAGGCCTTCGCAGGACGGGTCACTGTGCTTCGTCCAGGGGTGATCCTCGGGCCCCAGGAGAACGTCGGCCGGCTGACGTGGTGGCTTCGACGGATAGCTCAAGGCGGCAGGGTCCTGGCACCGGGTCGGTCGGCCAAACCGATCCAGCCTGTGGATATCCGCGATCTGATCGCTTTCACGGTGAGCTGCCTGGAGGGCGGAACGACAGGCACTTTTAACGTCACGGCGCCGCGAGGCCACGCGACCTTCGGGGGCATGCTCGAAGCATGTCGTACGGCGACGGGCTCCCAGGCCAAGCTGACCTGGGTGGACGACGACTTCCTCGTCGGGCGCAACGTGAGGCAGTGGACCGAGCTCCCACTGTGGCGGACGCCTCCTGGAACGTGGGCGGTGCAAGCAGCCAAGGCAGGAGCGGCAGGCCTTAGCTGTCGGCCAGTCCAAGCAACTGTGCAGGACACGCACGTTTGGCTCACCAAGAGCGGCGGACCCCTCGCCTATGATCGCCAGGCTCACCATGGGCTGTCCGCACAGAGGGAGCGTGTACTCCTCGAGGCCTGGGATCAGCGCCCGGGTAACGCGCCCAACATGGTCGTAGGCGAGGGAGACAGCAACCCGTCCGCTTGAAGGCCTGAGCCATCCCGCCCGTTGCCTGAGCGGGCCGCGAGCGATCGGCGCACGACCTTGTGGCTCACTGTTCGGCTGTTGAGAGACCACGAGGCCTCTGGCGATCCTCCTGATCGATGCCTCAACATGCCGCCGAGCTGTGCTGCCAAGCTCTATATGACCCAGATCACACGACTCACCCTGAAGCCTCACGGAGAGCTTTGACCTGGCCGAACGTGTGTCGAACGGCATCTAGTCAGAAGAATTATGACTACCGGTAACCTCTAGATCGCAAAACTGGCATTGACCGCTTGATGCTTGTAGCTGATGATCGCGGCTGTTCGTCTCTATTTTCACCTTATGGGCGGGTGGTCTGATTCGTGCCGCACGCTCCCTGCGTTGATGGAGGGTGCGGCCGTGCCGGTTTCGCATGTTCACATGGAACGTTTCAGTTGGTGGCGCAAAAGAGGGCTAGGCGCGGGCGCGGCCATAACCGTCACCCTTAGCGTTTTCGTTGCTGGTATCGGTGTTCCAGACGGGCTGGTACGGCAGGCCGCCGCCGAGGCGCCGTCGCCACAGACCGAGCGGAGCGTTGAGGGACGACCCGTAGCGTCCAAGCCGATCGCCAAGGGCGCGGAAGATCTACAGGCCCCAATGAAGGTATCCAAGCCGGTGTGGCCGAAACCTGGTGCCGGCCAGGTCGATCTTTCCAAGAGTGATGACGCCGTTGCTGTTGCCGGCCTGCCAATCTCGGTGGCTCCGGTTCCAGCGGCGGCCGGACAACCCGAAACGAAATCGACCTCGTCACCCGAGTCGTCAAAGACGTCGCCGTCGTCTGTTCGAGTGGAGACATTTGATAACGCGGTGGCTCGGCGACTGGGCGGGTTAGGGGTCGCAGTCCGGCTTACACGGACTGATGGAGGCAGCACTGAGGCTCCTGCCAAGGTCACTTTGAACTACTCCTCATTCCGCAGTGCGTACGGGGGAGGTTTCGCCTCGCGTCTCACTTTGCTGCAAGTGCCCGTGTGCATGGTCGACGTCACGCCGTCGCAGCAGTGTGTAGCGCAGACCGAAGCGAAGCTGCGGCAACTACCGGTGGTTAATGATGTAGCTCATAGCACGTTGAGTGCCATTTTGGACGCTGGTCCGGCACCTGGCGCTCACTCAGGCTCAGATAATGCGTCGGTGTACACGCTGGCCAGTTCGGCATCCGCAACCTCGACTGCGGACGGGACCGGATCGTTCGCCGCAACTGATCTCAAGCCGTCTGGCACATGGCAGGTGGGGCTTTCCGGGGGAGATTTCTCGTACAACTATCCCATTCCCGTGCCTATGGCGCCAGGCGGCAAGTCTCCAGAGTTGGCGCTGTCGTATTCATCGTCATCGGTGGATTCCCTGGCGAGCTGGACCAATAATCAGGCCGGTTGGGTAGGGCTTGGATGGGAGCTGTCGGGCGGCTTCATTGAGCGGCACTATGCCTCGTGCAGGCTCAACGGATCAATGTATGGGCCCCGGCAGCTGTGCTGGGATTCCAATGATGACCTCACATTGTCGGTCGGGGGCCGTTCGTCCCGCATTGTCAAGGACAAGCAGTCAGGGGCGTGGAAGACCGTCGAGGACTACGGCTGGAAAATACAGCAGATCAGCTCTGGTTCCGACCCTGGACAGTCGTACTGGAATGTGACCACCCAAGATGGCACTACCTACCGCTTCGGCTTTCATCGAGACTCGTCGCTTCAGGTGCCCTTCCTAGGACCACTTCCTGGAGACCCGTGCCACGAGAAGTATGGGTTGTCGTACCCGGTCGGTGGCGGCCCCTCAGTCAGATTCTGCTACGCGCCGTGGCGGTGGATGCTGGATGAGGAAATCGATCCTAAAGGCAATGTCACCGACTACTCATACACGCGGGAAGAGAATCACTACTGCATTTCGCCGACTTCTTGCCGAAACTCGGGCTGGAGCCTGCTTTATGACAGAGGTGGATATTTCGCCCAGATCACCTACGGCAGCAATCAAAAAGTTGCCGGTTCTACTCCCGTCTCGCGCATCGTGTTTAATGCGGTCGATCGAAACGCGGCCCCCCTGGGGCCGAGCAGCGATTATCCCTTGGATTATCTATGTAGTGATCCCGCATCCATCGACAGTTGCCCGGTCGCTGATGGTCCGACCTTCTTCATTACTAGCCGTCTCGATGGAGTAATTACGCAGACGTGGAACTCGACAGCTGCCAGATGGGATGACGTAAGCCGGTTTGAGCTCGGCTATAAATGGGTGAACACATACCCCTTGCCGGGAGGGGATGGTCCAGTGCTATGGCTCGATAGTATCCGGACTGTCGGCCTTTCCGGTGGTGGCCCGGATATCACTATGCCGCCAACACAGTTCGACGCAACCATGCTCATCAATAGCGATTACTTCTCATACCCTCGGATCTCTGCCATTGGCAATGGTCTGGGCGGTCGGACTGAAATTACGTACGATCGGCCGACGGGGTGCGGGTTATCGAGTGAATCCCGTGCGGTTGATCGGGATGATGAGGGCTTCGACTGCTACTGGGCCTATAGCGGCATCTATCAAGATGAGTACGCTAAATGGCATGTCCAAGGGAACGTGTATAACAAGTGGCTCGTCACGCAGATAACAGAGAAAGATCTGGTCACCGCTTCACCAGATGTGGTAACCAAATATGAGTACTTAGGAGTCCCGGCCTGGGCGCGAGCTGCGAAATTTGATGAAGAAACCGGCGACTACGACGTACCGGCTGTCACCTGTGGGGGAAGCGGAGTAGGCGCCATACCGTGCACCATCGCCACCGAGGACTGGACTGAATGGCGAGGTTATCCGACGGTTCGTGTGATTAAGGGCAGCGGAACGGATCCAGCCGGGTACAGTGTCACCAGCTCTACCTTCTACCGCGGCCTGTACGAAGACCTTCTCAATACGGGCACACCGAAACACACTGAGATTGCCGACTTCGACGGTAATACTTATAACGACCTTCGCGTACTGGCTGGCCGTACGCTGCAGGAGCAGACCTGGAGTCGCGCCCAGATAAAGTCTCCAGTTTACGCATGTACATATCCTGCATGGAATTCCAGCAGTACATATAAGAAGTACGACAAAATTTCATACAACAATCAGCAGTGGCAATGGTTTCTGGACGTCTCGGGGAATGCGACGCCCGGCTACTCGCAAGGCCTGTCGACCTGGCAATTGCTTGGCAAATGCCCGCTGGCCTCACCCGAGTCGAACGGATACGTCGAGCAGGCGGGCACCCGCACCGAGTACGTCCGGAACAGCACCGGAGACGGTCCCGGCATCGCTGATCCGCTAATGATCAACGTCTCTCGGCAGGTGGCCCGGGACAAGGTGTCTTCCGGTTGGCGCTACACCGAGACCGCTACGGCCTACAACGCCGACGGGTTGCCGATCAAGGTCAACGACTACGGTGAGCGAGGCGTCGCTGCCGACAACACCTGTATGTCGACAAGCTACGCGCGTAACACGGCGGCCTGGATGATCGACTATGTCGCGTCGGAAGAACGGCGCGCGGGAGATGACTGCACCGCAGGGCAGCTGCTGAACCGTTCGATCACCTTGTACGACGGGTCGACCGACCCAGCCACTAACACACCAACCCGGGGCAACATCACCCAATCCCGGGATTACGACACGGCGACGACCTACAGCACAACGAAATCCACCTATGACGATTACGGCCGACCGCTGACCTCGACTAACCCGCTGGGGAAGACGACCACCACGAGCTACACCCCCGCAGTGGGCTGGCCGTCGGGTGGGGTAACCGTCACCAACCCTCTCGGTCACACGGCGACGACATGGTCTTCACCGATAGGCGGTGTGGTTGGTGTCCGGGACGCCAACGGCCACGACACCAACATCGACTACGACGCCCTCGGCCGGGCTACCACCTTGTGGACACCGGCGCAGCCGAAGACTGGCGACACGCCGGCGGCGACCATCAGCTACACCATTCCGTTCGACGGCAACATGGGACAGCCGACCGCCCCGGCCCGCACCACGACGAATCGCTTGCAGTCCGGCAACGGCGCGACGGCAAAGTGGATCTCGACCTCCAGCTACATCGACGGTCTTGGACGTCGCCGCGAGGTGCAGGCGCCCTCACCCGCCGGCGGCCGCATCGTTACAGCCACCGCCTACGACCCGCGGGGCGGGATCGCGTCGGTGTCGGCACCGTTCTACAACGCCTCCGCCCCAGGATCGGGTCTGCTGAATGCGGCGTGGACCTCGCTGCCGCAGTGGTCGACGACTGTCTACGACGGCTTGCAGCGCCCGGTCGCGCAGATCGACAAATCGCTTTCCAGTGAGCTGCGCCGGACCACCGCAACGTACTTCGGCGAGCGGACCGAGATTCAGCCGCCTGTGGGTGGCAAGACGGTGACCTATACCGACGTCGATGACCGTCCGACCAAGGTCGAACAGTGGTCGGACAGCAGTAGCCACACCGATACCACATACAGCTACGACACCAGCGACCAACTGATCAAGATGGTCGACGCCAATGGCAGCGCCCGGACCTTCACCTACGACCTGCTCGGCCGTCGGCTCACCACCCACGACCCGGACAGCGGGGACAGCCAGTCGAGCTACGATCCGGCTGGACGGGTGAGTTGGACGCTCGACGGCAAGAGCCAGAAGATCTCTTACACCTACGATGACCTCGGGCGTAAGACGGCGCAATGGGCGGGAGACGCCGACACTGGGACCAAGCTGGCCGGGTGGGTGTACGACACCCTCGCCAAGGGACAGGTGACCTCCTCCACCCGTTTCATGGGCGGCCAGGCCTACACCACCACGGTCACCGGCTACGACACCCTCGAACGGCCGACTGGGTCCACCGTGTCGATCCCCTCGGTGACCGGCATAGAAGCGCTGGCCGATGACTACACCTTCACCTACGGCTACAACACCGCAGGCGATCAGTCCGACATCACCATGCCGGCCGTCGCCGGGTTGCCCACCGAGAAGGTCACCTCCACCTTTACCGATCAGGGGTACGCCTACGGGTTGACCTCCGACTTGGCCGGCGGCACCACCTACGTCAAGAGCACCGGCTACTCGCCGACCGGGCTGCTGGCCAACCGATCTTACGGGCCGAATGCGCAAGTCAAACGCAACCTGTCCTGGGACAGCAACACTGGCCGGCTCACCAACGTCACCACATTGGCCAAGGCCGACACCGCCAGCCCCGTCACCGCGCAGAACGACGACTACTTCTACAACGTCGACGACACCATCAACCGTGTCCTAGACAAGGCCTCAGCTGTCAGCGGAGTCACCGCCGGGCAGGCGGAATGCTTTGCCTACGACGGTTTGCATCGTCTGTCGGCGGCCTGGACCACCACCGCCGCCACCTGCGGAACCACAGCCGCCTCCGGCGACGGCAAGGGTATCGACCCCTACGCCGAGTCCTACGCCTACGACGCCGTCGGCAACCTGACCACCCTCACCCGGAACGGGCAGGCCGCCAGCTACCACTACCCCGCCGCAGGCGCCTCCGCGGTCCGGCCCAACGCGGTCACCTCCATCGATCGGCCCACCGGGACCGACAGCTACACCTACGACAACGCCGGCCAGATGAGCGGCCGCACTGTCGCTGGCAAGCAGTCGACCTTCACCTGGGACGAACTCGGCGAGCTCACCAAAGCCACCGTCGATGGCAGCGACACCACCATGGTGTACGACGCCGACGGCAACCGCCTCATCCGTCGCGACCCGGCCAAGACCGTCCTCTACCTCGGCCCGATGGAGGTCGAGCTCACCGGCGGGGCGAAAACGGCGAAACGCTACTACACCGCCCCCGACGGCTCCACCGTGGCAATGCGCACCACGACCGGCCTCACCTGGCTCGCCTCCGGTCTCCATGGCTCCGAACAACTAGCGATCAGCGACGCCACTGGACAGGTCAGCCGGGAACGTTATCTCCCCTTCGGCCAGCGGCGCGGCACCGACGACCTGCCGTTCACCGATCATGGATTCCTCGGCAAGGTCGAAGACGACACCACCGGCCTCGACTACCTGTCCGCACGCTACTACGACCCCTCTATCGGCAAGTTCATCTCCACCGACCCCCTTCTCGTCCTCAGCAATCCCCAATGGGCCAACCCCTACAGCTACGCCGGCGACAACCCCATCGGGCTGTCCGACTCTACGGGACTCCTACCGGAGGACTACGCCTACAGCCAGAACGGTGGCAGAGCGGGATGGGAGGAAGACAAGCAAGCCGTCAAACATCACCGGAAGCTCAAGAAACACGCTTCGTACCCGCAATCGGTGCAAGGGCATGAGTTCGGCTACTGCAATGCCCACTGCAAGCAGGTCGTCAAGCAGAACCAGCAACACGAGCAGGAACTTGCAGCAGCCCAAAAGACTAAGAACAACCATCCTTCCTGCGATAGCGGCGGCGGTTACCCGGCCAGCTGCAGCATCAGTAAGCAGCAATGCAAGGGCGTCCTTCAGTGCGGGATCGTATTCGGCATGGCTGCAGGCGCGGGTGTAGTCGTACTAGCGCCCGTAGCAGTGGGGCTGGCACCAGAGGCAGCGATAGGGGCTGTTGCAGCGGGAGCCGGTGAAGCCGGCGCTGAGGCAGCCGCTGGGGCCGAGGCCGCGACAGGGGCCGAAGCCGGTGCGGAAGCAGCTGATGTTGCAAACACGTTTCCCAGACCACCCAAGCCTGGAGATCCTAAAACTGTGGCAGTTCTCAAGCCGCCTGGTGGAGCACCTATCCAAGGACGTAGTGGGTTCGGGGAAGTCCAGAGTCCGGCCGTCAGGAAAGCTCTGGATGAGATCCCAGAAAGCGTGCGGCCACAGTTTCATGGGAAGTGCGCGGAAATTCACTGTCTAGATCAGGCGGCTAGTCGGGGGGTGAATGTGAGAGGGGGGACGATATCGACAGCGAAAGTCCGAGGTCTGAACTCGTCTCAACATGGCAAACCTATGCCCTTATGCCCTACCTGCACTGGTGTGCTTCGCAGGTTTGGCGTAATATACGTGGAGTAGTTAGAATAGCGGGCATCCGTTAAGAAGTGGGGTTTTTATGGATAATGAGCATATTGTTCGCAATGCTGCTCACTACGCCTCCTTGTCTGTAAACGCCAGACTTGGAGCGGCGTTGAGAACGCTGGCGGCGTGGCTTGACGGCGTCAAGATTCGCGACACCGACCTAGATGATCTAATGGAGCACCTATGGCAATGGCCAACAGTCACTGTCGAGAACTTCGATTCATGGGAAGCTTCTGCGCCAAGCCTCACGAGTGTTGGTCTCGGTGGCGAAATGCCAGTGGGGCTTATCGATAAAAGCAATGCACGGTCCATACCTCCCGAAGATCTATATAATCTTATATGTCATACTGTGGAGATGGTGTATGACAATATTTATGGCGCCGTCGACAACGAAGCTACCCTCGATCATCTACTTCAGATTGAGCTGATAGCACTCAGATACGGTCTCGCCGTCCCTAGCGCATCGTTCTTCGCTGATTCCCCTTACGATGAAACGGGGTGGGGGCCGCGACCAGGAGTAGAGCAGTTACATCAATGGCGATTCGCCGATATAAGGAATGGATAGATTTGTGCTATTGAGGAACATGTCATTCGTTGATTGCATGTAATGCAATAAAACCATGCACTTATTGGAAACGTAATGTGAGTATTTTGCTAGCAAGATATTTTCTCGGGGAAGTGTTCTTGTTTCAGCCACTCTGTCCCCTCATCCTGCTACAGCGCTGGAACAGTCCGCGTTGCACTCTCCGTTGTGGCATGGGACCGTTGTTGATCAGTCAGTCGGTGGCGGGGCTGCCCAGCTTGGCGTATTGAGGAGACAGCACGGCTGCCGCCTGCCTGCCAGCCGGACCGCTCAGTGCGAGGGAGCCCTGCAGCCACGCCCGATCCCCCTGGTCGAACATGCCGCCACCGTTCAGCAGGGGGTCCAGTTCCTGCTTGCTGAGAGCGCGGGCCAGCGGCAGCGTCGCCCTGCCGAGGGGATCGGAGTCGTAGGGGTAGGCCCCCCAGGCCGCGGCCTCCTGCTCAGTGGGCGTGATCCAGAAGTCCGACAGCAGGGACGAGAGCACTGGGCGGATGTCCTCACCCACGTGGGACAGAGAAAGCGCTGAGCAGAAGGCGTAGATCGCAGCGCGATAGACATCGAATCCCCAGGCGGAAACCGGGGCATTGGTGTTCTCGAGCACAGCCTCGATTCGTCCTGACTCCGTACGCCGGTAGCCGGAGACGATGGCGTGGTCGGCCATGCAGAACGTCTCCACGATGTAGGGCACATCGGGAACTCGCCACTGCACCCCCGGCTCCGCAACGGTGTTGTACATGTACGCGGTGATGAGCTTGGGGTCGGTCCACCCGGATGCGCGCGGCTCGTGTCCCCAGAAGAAGGTCTGAGGCACAGGCAGGTCGACGGACGTGAGGACCGAGTACAGGGCGCCGATCATCCGTCCGGTCCAGCCGGCATCGACAAGGCCCGTACTTTCCGAGGCGATGCCTTCCTGGATGGCGTAGTCGCGTACGAGTTGCCGCATCCGCTCAATGCGTGGCC
This sequence comes from Microbispora sp. NPDC049125, assembly GCF_040802045.1. Classification (NCBI taxonomy): domain Bacteria; kingdom Bacillati; phylum Actinomycetota; class Actinomycetes; order Streptosporangiales; family Streptosporangiaceae; genus Microbispora; species Microbispora sp. NPDC049125. The sequence continues at coordinate 41,262 of NZ_JBEZDW010000033.1, forward strand.
GCATCGCCTCCGCGACCTCAGGCGTCGCCACGAACCGCCGCAACGCCGCGTTCTGCTCCGGGTCGTCCGCGCGGGCCGACGGCGAGAGCGAGGCACCGGCGGCGGCCAACGTCCCCGTCCATTCGTCGATGTCGAGGCCGAGGCGGGCACATACATCAGCTGCATTGGAGCGCATGAAGCTGTTGAACAGCCAGTCGGCCTTCTCCAACTCATACGGGTCGGAGGCGGCCAGGCTCCACGTGCGGCGGCTGCTGTACACATAATCCATGGAAAGTTGCACCCCCAGCCGAGGAGCCAGGCGCAGGGCGATCTCGGAGAAGACCTGGGCATCCCGGGACAGGAAGCACAACCGATTCAGACGGCGGGCCTGTGCCGTGCGGAGCAGCCAGATGACGTAGCCAACCAGGACGGGCGCGGCGACCCCGGCTGCGATGTCGCGGATCGCCTTCTCATGTGACGTAGACGCGGGGACGGTGGCGCGGGCCTGCGCCGAGGCCACGGCCATGGCGGCGGCGAGCCCGTCGTGACCGGCCAGGGTCTGTTCATACCGGGTGACTTCCACTGCTTCTCCTCCTCGCCTGCCACAGAGCCACACCCGCAGATCACCATGATGTGAGCCAGAGCCCGACCTCTTCGTCGGTACGGGCGCCACAATCGCGGCAGAGCTGTGCAGCCCGCTGCCGCAGGTCACGCCACGCTTCCTCATCGCCTCTCCCGTGATGAACCGCCGCCTCCTCGGCCATCGTCCGGGCAGACCAGGCACGGTCGCCGAGCGACTCGTAAATCGTCCGCGCCTCCTGATACGCCTCGATGGCCTGCTGCCAATGCCCCTGTCCGGCATGAAACAGGCCGAAGGTGCGCAGCACACGGGCCTGACCGGGGCGGTCGTCGATCTCCTGCAGGATGTCGGAGGCTGCATTAAGGTGAGCGCCCGCCTCCTCCCAGCGCCCGGCGTGCCGAATTGTGTCGGCAATGCTCATTCGGGAGCGGGCCTGCCAACGGCGATCCCCCAGCTCCTGGAACCGCTCAAGGGCGTCCTCCAGGCACTCCATCGCTGCCTCATAGTCACCGGCGCGCCGGTAGGCGTCCCCCTTGTTCCGCAGTGCGACGGCGACACCACGCCGGTCCACAAGCTCCTCGAAGATCTCCTGCGCCTCGTCCAACGCTTCAATCGCCTGGTTGGTACGGCCCATGTTGCGCCACAGGACGCCCAGTTGGCGCAGAGTTCGTGCCTCCCAGCGGCGATCGCCGAACTCGCGGATCACGCCCAGGCCGTTGAGGTAGAGGCGCTCCGCCTCTCCGTACAGGCATTGATCCCGGTAGACGATGCCGAACCGTACCCGGGCGCGAGCAGACTCCAGCCGGTCACCGAGTTTGTCGAAGATCTGGAGGCACTCGGTGAAACTGTCCGTCGCCTCCTGCCACTTGCTCTGTCCACGCTGCAGGTCACCAAGGCCGTTGAGCGCCCAGGCGACGTACCGCGGGATGCCGCGTCGGCGGAACACGTCCAATCCCTGCGTGAAGCAGCGCACCCCCTGTTCGAGACGGCCCGTGTAGCGGTAGGTGTCGCCCAGCATGCTCAAGGCGACGGCCTTCCTGAGCTCGTCACCTATCTCCTCCGCAATCTCGGCCGATAGGCGCAGATGCCGTTCGGCGGAGACGTAGTCGCCCTGCGCTCGGTAAATAGCTCCCATCTGGCAGCGAATCTCGGCTTCGCCCTCGCGGCTGCCGTCTCGCTGCGCGGCGTCCAACCCGATCTGGTGGGCGCGCATCCAGCTGGACCAGTCGGACGGCCAGAGTGACGTAGCGGGAAGCGCCCTGGTCAACCGCCAGGCAGACCGCCAGTGCTCCGCCTCGCCGGCGAGTTCAACACCGAGAAGAAACGTAGTCTCATGGGTGAGGAAGTATTCGCGAGGATCATGCTGGATCGCTCGAAGCAGCACCGGGTCCACGCGCATCGGCTCGCCGTATCCACCTGGCTCGAGCAATACCGAGACGTTGGTCGCCAATGCGATGTAGAGCTCCAGCAGCCAAGCCAGCGCCTCGTCACGGCCCGCCTCGTTCTCCTCTTCCGCCAGCCGTTCGCGAGCGAACACGCGCAACAGGTCATGGAAGCGATAGCGCCGAATCCCTGTCCGGTCCTCGCCGCCGATCTCGATCAGCTCGGCATCGACCAGGTGTTCCAGCATCTCCTCAGCCGCATGCAGTGACATGCCAGCTAGCGCGGCCAGCGTCCAGGCGGAGAAGTCAGCGGCCTTCGGTAGACCGAGTAACCGGAACGCCCGCCTGAGTTCCTCGTCGCACCCCTGGTAGCTAAGTGCGAAGTTCGCACGCACTTCGAGATCACCGACTTTGAGTAGATCCAATCGGTGCTGCTCGTCCTGGAGCCGTACGGCGAAGCCGGCGAGCCGGTCGGTCTGGCGGGATGCCAGCCGGGCTCCCGCGATGCGGAGCGCGAGTGGTAGCCGTCCGCACAGTCGCACGATCTCGCGCGCGGCCTCGTGTTCGGCGGCCACCCGTGCCTTGCCGACGATGTGCCGGAGTAGATCTAAGGCCTGCTCGTGGGTCATGACGTCGAGGGGGTGAATGTGCGCTCCGGACAGCGCAGCCAGCCGGGACCGGCTCGTGATCAGTACGGCGCAGCTCGCGCTTCCCGGGAGCAGTGGGCGTATCTGCTGCTCGTTGAGCGCATTGTCCAGCAGGAGAAGGATGCGCCGGTCGGCAAGCTGGGCCCGGTACATCCGCGCCCTGTCCTCCAGGTGCTCAGGGATGCTCTCGGAGTCGACGCCCAGCTCGCGTAGGAACCGGCCGAGGACCTCAGCGGGATCGAGAACTTGAGCCTCAGCGCCACGGAGGTTCACATACAACTGCCCGTCAGGAAACTGGTCGCGAACGCGGTGTGCGACGTGCAGCGCGAGCGTGGTCTTGCCGACGCCACCCTTGCCGGAGAGGGCGGTCACGACAACCGCCGTGTCGGCCCTACGAGAGATAAGCAGCCGAGCGAGCTCTGCGGCGTCCTCTGCCCGACCTGTGAAGTCTTCGATGTCGGGCGGAAGCTGGTACAGCCGTCCTGTCTGGGGAAGGTGCATGCCGTTCGCTGCCGGTATCTCCTGGCGCTGCTTTGCAACCTGGTCTTTCACCTGCCAGAAGGCGATGCCACCAGACAGCATCGACGCCACCATGGCGAAGATGAACTGCTCCTGCCCTAGACCCCCGCCATCGTTGACCCCGGCCACGATGCCCGCGAAGACCGCCACTGCGGTGACCAGGGCGGCGATAAGGGGGATGACATGCCGAAAACGCTGGGTCGAAGTCAACAGGCCGACCTCTCCCGGCCGGTTGTGCCATCCAAGCGAATCACGGGGTTCGGCTCTCTTGTCGATCTCTGGTCTTCCGCATCTTACGGAGGATCGACCTGATATCAACAGGCACTTACCGGTTCCCTGGCGTCACAGCCGTGGCACCTGATTCCAGCGGTGGCTGGGTGATGACCTCGCATCTTCTTATTTGGTGTCCTACCTTAATTGAGGAATCGGTTGCGATTGAGCCCTGATTCTGTGTACGCCACGGACTAGGCAAACTGACGGTGGTCAGCGAGCGATTAAAGCTGGTCGTGGTGTCACTGCAGGTGAGGGGCGACCGAGGCAACGTGACGTGGAAGGCGACGAGTAGGTCAGGGCGCCCAGGGATGTGTACGCCTCAGGAAATATCCATACACGTATCAAATCGACGGAAGCGCTCGGGTAGCCGTTTCCGTCGCAAAGTCATCGATTCGCTCCACCAGCTGGCCTGCCTGCGAAGCAGGAACGGAAGCAAGAGAGTTACGGACATGCATAACGCGCTTTATAAGCCCTTCCACACGCCGATCCGCCTGTAGGGCAAAAACAGGAGACAGCGCATCGCCTGCTCCGTCAACGTCGCTGGCAAGCAATCGCGCTGCAGCCAGATCGACGGAAGCGCTCGCCTCCGCGGCGTACCAGCGCTGCTCCTCGGACACGTCACGGTAGAGCTGGAGTGCCCGCTCGCACTCGGCTTCGGCCTCCGCTGCCATGCCCGCGCTCAAGTAGGCCGAGCCAGCGCAGAAAGCTTGCCGCGCCTCGTCGAAGCTGAACTCGCCGCCCACGTCGTCGTGCAGTTCCCCGCGCGGCCCCCGCGCCTCTTGGGCGGCAAGGATGGCGTCGCGAGTGCTATCGGAATCGCCGAGGAGAGCGGATGCACGCGCGGCGATGCTGAGCAGCCGAACCCGGGTCGTGCCAGCAGGCGCGATCGCCAGCCCTCGCTCAACCAGCCGGAGCGCCTGAGCGGGGCGACCGGCCCAGAACTCTACGCATGCCAGCAGCCCGTCGGCCCACGCTGACAACTCGTTGTGGCCGATGACCTCCCCATACACGCGGGCCGCCCTCGCCTGCTCCGCTGCGGCGTACGGGTAGCCAAGGTCGAAGCTCGCGCTGCCCAGCAGCCCGCAGACCTGTCCGACCGCCAAGTACAGGTCGTGCTGCTGTCCTGGATTCCGCGTGCGCTCCAGCAGGCGATACGTGCGGTTGCGAACGCGGGTCAGCTCCCCGAAGAGCGGAAGCGGCGGCGCATGCACGTACGCGCGGGCAAGACGGATGATGTCGTCGCCGAGCTGCTCCAGCGCGTTCGGTCCGATGGCTGCGGCCTCGATCTCTGCGGCGTGGTCGCTGGATTCGCTGGCGGCGCTCATGATCAGTTCCCGTTCCGTCGTGGGGACCGGAGTCTTCACGCCCGGCGAGTAATCGCTGGCGAAGCCGAGCTCCACCGGGCCGGTCCGGAAGAGGCGGCACAGCAGGTCCAGATAGTCCGCGCCCGGCCGGTGCCCGCTCTCCCAGTCAAGCCAGGATCGCTTGGTCAGCCCTCGTGCGCCAAGCCCCTGCTCGTCGCACATTCGATGCAGCGCCTGGACGGCCTTCTCCGCGCTGTTCCATCCATGCGCCAGCCGGAAGCACTTGAGCGGATGGTGGCCGCAACACTGAGCGATCTCCACCGCGATCGCCGATAGCACGGCAAGCGAGGGAGGTTCGGTGGCCTGGAGGAGCCGGAGCATGCGAATGCGCTGGGCGCACTCGCCATCGTGCACAGGCCTGGCCATCTCGGAGCCTCCCACGCAAGGTCCACTCCAACGCTACGTCACGAGTGGTGCACCCGCAGCTACTCGTACGGCGTCCACCGGTGCTGGCTACTGGAATCGCGGAGGCTGGCGATTCTCCTGCCGACCTCATCCGCGATGGATGGCCGACTGGACAGAGCCGGCAGTGCTCCTGTCAGCATGATGAGCTCCCGGGCCTGGCGGAGCAGGGAGAATCCCTCTGCTGCCGTGGCGTCGAACCCGTACGCCGCGAGGAACTTCTCAGCCGAAGGGTGGCCGAAGCGGAGGCCGTTCACGACTGTGGGCACCAGGTCCCACTCCAGGGGCCCGTGACACATCTGGTCGAGGTCGCACAACACGACTTCCTCGCCGCGCCAGAGCAGGTTGCCCGCCCAAGCGTCGCCGTGGATGAGCCCGTATGGCAGGCGGTACCGATTCGAAGGAAGGTTCCGATCGAGGCGGTCGCACCATCCCAGCAGGAATTCGCGGTCAGCGTCCGGTAGTACCCCGGTGGCCAGATGGAGGTTGCTACGGGCGTCCGCCACGGGATCCCACGGCGGCAGCGGGAAGGGCGGCAACTCCTCATGCAGGTGCCGGAGGAGCGGCGCGAGCCGTACGACGGAGGGCGCATCGCGTGGCTGAGGAAGGTACTCCCAGAAGGTGGCGACAGCGCCGTCCACCAAAACGGCCTCGGGAACATCCCGATGTACACGCACTGCCGGAAAGCCGATGCTTTCGAGCCAGTGCGCCATCCGGATCGCCCACCGCGCTTTGGCCGCCGTCCTCGCGGACGCGATGCGCACCACAGCGTCGGTCCGGGGAAGGTGGAAGACCGTGTTGGCGCATACCCGAATCAACCGTGCGTCTCGGCAGTCGATCCCTGCCGCGTGGCAGAGGTCGAGCAGGGTGCGGTCCTCTGAAAGCACGGTTGTCACGGTGCCAGCTCCCGTCCAGGAGCGAAAGCGCCGAACTCCTCGATGCGCTCGACGAGGGCTTGCGCGTGGGGGCACCCGCGAAATCGCGGCTCGGCTGTCACCCAGCCGCGTACGCGTTGCAGACGCTGGGCCAGGCCGTCGATACGCTGCCGCTCCGGCAGGGCAAGCACGTTGGTTAACACGCTCGTCGCAGCCTCCAAATCGCCCTTCAGGAGGTGGCCAACGGTGAGATCTGAGTACGCGATCGCCTCGTTTCCGTAGGCGCGAAGATGGGGCGGGCCTGCTCGATAAAGAGAAATGGCCTGGTCAGCGCAGGTGATAGCAGCGTCCGCATGGCGTAGATGCACATACGCGCCCGCGGCGAGATAGAAGTGCTTAGCCATGTCGAAGTGGAACTCTCCACCGACACCGTCGTGGATCTCGTCGTAGTCCCCCTTGCGATCCCAAGCGCCGCCGACAGCCCGAAGGGTTTGGGCCTCCGCCCCCATTGCCGCCGATGCCAGCGCTTCGATGCTGGCGAGACGCGCGAACGCGGTACGGCTGGGTGCGTAGCGCTGTCCGTCGCGAGCTAAATCTCCAGCGATGGCCGCGCAGCCGTTCCAATAAGAGATCATCGCCTGGAGTCCCCGTACCCATGCCCGCAGCGGATGGTGGTCGATGACGGATGCATAGGTCCATGCCGCTTTCGCCTGGGTCATCGCCGCGGCCCGGTCTCCCATGTCGAGGCTCGCGTTCGCGAGTAGGCCGCACACCTGACCGGCGAACAGCATGAGCTGGGCGGCTTGGCCAGGACGAACGTGCCCGTCCAGAAGCCGGAAGATGTCGTCGCGGAGCTGAAGCATCGTGCGGAAGAGCGGTAACGGGTCGGCGTAGACGTATTCGCTCGCCAGGCGACGGATCTCGCCGTCGAGGTGCTCCAAGCTCATCGCGCTGACGTCGCTGAGATGGGCTGCGCCGGCGTGTGAAAGCGATTCCCGCGCCACGTTGATGACCACAGCCTGCTGATTGAACGGCGGTCGCGCGGGTTCACCGGCCGAACCGTACGCTCGCGCGAACCCCAGTTGCACGGGCCCGGTGAGAAAAAGGCGGCAGAGGAGATCCTGGTAGTCAGCGCTGGGAAGGTGCTCCCCTTCCCACTCGATCCAGGATCGGATGGTCAGGCCGCGTGCGCCGAGACCTTCGCGGGCGCACATCTCGTGGAATGACTCGACCGCCCTCTCGATGGTCCATCCCTTGGCGAGCCGATGTGATTTGAGCGGCGAGTGACCGCAGCAGGCACGGATCTCCTGTGCGATCACGTTCAGGGGCCTGCCCGGAGCCCCCGTCCGGATCCTCCCGGCGCATTCCAGGTCGTGACCAGGCATATGACGACGGTAGATCAGAGAGACCGACCAGGACGGTGTCTCGATGGTGTGGATCCGCCGCACTCGCGGTGAGAGTTCCCCGCACTCCGGCGCGGCTATCTCTCGCTACCAGCAGTAATCGAACCGCGACACAGTTGGAGGGCGCCAGAGATCAGCGAGGGAGGCGGGTTTGGTGACTCTAGTCGGGGAGCGGTCGATCATCATCGCCGCCTGGCCTTTGCGGGAGGACGCTCAGGCGGCGGCCCAGGCGCGACAGCTGACCCGCGGTGCGCTTGCCGTGCTCGGAATCTCCCCAGAGTCCGTGGACAACGCCGTTCTAATGGTGAGTGAACTCGTCGGCAACGCCGTGCTGTACGGAGACGCTCCCTTCGAGCTCGTGCTGCGGACCGAGCAGAGCCAGCTGTACGTGGAGATCGTCGACAGCGGCACCATCAGCCCGGTCATGCGCACGGCCGGCGTCGATGAGGAGCACGGTCGCGGACTGGGCATCGTCTTCGAGGTGTCGGGAGGCCGCTGCGGCTGCCGTCACGACGTTGCTTACTCCACCAGCCAAGCCCTGTACGGGAAGGCCGTCTGGTTCGCGATTCCCATGAGTTGTCCGATCCCTGTTCCCCGCGACTCGGGAGATCTGCCGTGACGATGGATCCGGAGCAAGCCCTTACATGTCTCCAGATGTTGGCCGCCGAGTTGGAGGGCCGCTTCTCCGCCCGAGTTCGTGTGGGTGAGGGGCGGACGCCCCGACTGCATGTGGTCAACCTTGCCGCGCCGGTCCTCACCGAAAGCGTCATCACCGCGGCCGATGGCGACGGCGAGTGGTGCTTCTTCTTTCCTTGGCCCCAGCGGATCGCCCCCGTAGGCGATCTCGCCACAGCGGCCGATCGTATCGAGCGCGTCCTCGCCGAGGTCGACCGATAAGCCGGCGCGACGGCGTGGGGCCAGAGCCCCCGTAAGGCTCCACGCCGTCCCGCCTTACCAGTTCCCTTCGCTGCTCAGGACGCCACTGTGATTAAGCTTGCTCTCTACGGAAAGCCTGGTGCCGGCAAGTCGACGCTCGCCGAGCTCCTCGGCCGAGAGTTCTCGGCCATGGGCAGACCGGTCGTCACTCTCAAGCTCGCCGCTCCGCTGTACACGCTTCAGGCCGTAATCCACGCCTTCGCCGGCCATCCATTGATCGACGTCCATCAGCAGGATGGGTTGTTGCTCAACGACCTGGCCGCTCATCTGCGCAGGATCAATCCTGCGGCGTTGACCACGCCTTTCGCCCAACGCGTCGCCCAGGCCGCCGCCCTGCACCCACACGGTGTGGCTCTCTGTGACGACATGCGGGCTCCTGACGTTGATTCGCTGCTCTCCTTGGGATTCACGCTCGTGGAGGTGTCGGCTCCTGAGGAGTTACGCCACATTCGCAAGGTGGCGCGTAGGGACCTTTCGCTGGGGTCCGATGAGCATCCGACCGAGTCCGTGCCAGCCTGTGACCCGCACTACCGAGTGGTCAACGACGGCGACGCGGAGCAGTTGCGCACTCGAGCGGCCGAGCTCGCACGCGAGATGCTCCCATGATCCTCACGGGCCCCGAGATCATCAGGCAGCGCGAAGCGGGATGTATCAGCATCGAGCCCTTCTCTTGCGAGCAGGTCAACCCGAACAGCTACAACTACCGGCTGGGGCCGGCGCTTCGCACTCACGCGGGTCCCGTGATCGATGCATTGGGCGCGCATCCCTTGGATGAGACGGCCATCCCGGCGGAAGGGATCCTGCTCCGGCCGGGATGCGTGTACCTCGGCACCACAGCCGAGCGGATCGGCAGCACTCACTATGTGCCATCACTGATCGGCCGATCCTCTCTCGGACGGCTCGGTGTGTACCTCCAGGTGTCCGCGGATCTGGGAAATCTAGGCGCGATCCACCACTGGACCTTGGAGATCGTCGTATGCCAGGCGATCCGGGTCTACGCGGGAATGACCGTCGGCCAGGTGTCCTTCTGGACCCCCTCCGGCGACAAGTGTCCCTACGACGGCCACTTCGGTGAATTCTCCGAGGCCGTCACCCCCTATCCCAGCCTGCTGACCTCAGGCTGCTGAACGCCCGAAAGGAGCCCTTTCGTTGATCCTTACTGGGCCGGAGATCGCCCGCCAGCGCGATACCGGGCGCATCACCATCGATCCCTTCTTCCCCGAGCAGGTCAACCCCAACAGCTACAACTTCCGGCTCGGCCCGGTGCTGAAGGTCTACACCGACGAGATGCTCGACGTCCGCCGTCCGAACCCGGCGCAGGAGCTCGTCATTCCAGAGACGGGCCTGATCCTCAAGCCGGATCGGATCTACCTCGGCAGTACGGTCGAGGTGATGGGCAGCGACCATTACGTCCCCGTCATCCGAGCGCGGTCAGGGGTCGCCCGCCTCGGCCTGTTCGTCCACGTGACCGCTGATCTGATCGACATCGGCTCGGTCAACCAGTGGACGCTGCAACTGCACGCCGTGCAGCCCGTCCGCATCTATCCTGGCCTGCTCATCGGCCAGGTGACCTTCTGGACGACTCAGGGCGATGTGACGCTCTACCGCGGCAAGTATCAGGGCACGAGAGGACCGCAAGAGTCCCGTATCCACGAGGACTTCCTCGCCGCAGGAACAGCAGCGTGAGGGTGGAGGAAAGCCTCGATCCGAGCGGCACCTGCCAGGACGAGGTCAGCCGCCGCCTGGTCGGCGCGGCGTACGAACTGATCGCCCGGCGCTACCTGCTCGCACGCCACCAGATCGGAGCCGCGATTCTCGACGCCGACGGCGGCGTGCATCTGGGCCTGCACCTGGACGCCATGGTCGGCCGGGCGGCGATCTGCGCCGAAGCCGTCGCTCTCGGGACCGCGCGCATGGCCACTCATACGGCCCTGGTGGCGGTCGCCGCGGTGCGTTTCCCCAAACCCACCGAGGACGGCCCTGCTCGCATCGTCCCTCCGTGCGGGCTGTGCCGTGAGCTCCTGCTCGACCACGCGCCCGATCTGTCAGTGGTGCTCACCGGCAGATGCGTTGCGCTCGCCGACCTGCTGCCTGACAAGTACGTCGGCACGAAGTGGCCGACCACCGCATCCGACTGCCCCGAGAGGAGCGTCATGGACTTCCGCACGCCTGAGGTGGACAAGCTCGCCGCCGAGGTCATCCCGGAGGAGTTCTTCGAGCTGTCCGCGGAGAAAGCCCGGGACGTGTACTTCGCCGACACTCGGATGCTGGACGGCAAGCAGCTCGCCCACAACCGGTACCGAACGAATCCCCGCTCACTGATCGACCACCTGGTGGAGCAGCTCGAGCTGTCGGGCACGGAGACGCTGCTCGACATTGGGTGCGGCAACGGTTTCGTTCTGGAGCACCTTCGCCCCCACCTTGCCGACGGCCACATCGTTGGACTGGACATCGCCCCCGGCGTCCTGCGAGCCGCCGAAGCTCGGCTCGCAGGCGTCGCGACTCCGTGTGAGTGGGTGGAGGGCAGCGCCGATGACCTGTCCCTCTTCGGCGATCACGCGTTCGAACGCGTGATCGCGACGTACATGATGCATTACGTCCCCGACATCGATCGGTGCCTCGCCGAGGTGAGGCGCGTCCTCCGTCCTGGCGGACGATTCGTGCTCACCACCGACCGCACCGACTCAATGGTGGAGATGTACGAGATGCACTTCGCCGTCCTCCGGGACATGGACGCGCCGAAGCGGCTGTTCAAGGCCACGCCCAAGGCCCGGATCTCGCTTGCCAACGGCGAAGAGTACCTACGCCGGCACTTCGCGAACGTGGAGCTGCGTACATGGCAGGACCAGCTGCGGTTCGCCAGCGCGGAGGCGTTCATGGCGTTCTACTCCGCGCACAACTACTGCTGCGCGGCATCGGAGCCCGGAGATCTCGGTGAGAACTTCTTCGAGGAGCTGCACACGCGGGCACGGGCGCGGGTCGAAGACGTCATCGCTCGCGACGGCTACTTCGCGCTGACCAAGTTCACGGGTTCCTTCATTTGCTCCTGACCTGCCTAAGGAAACGAGATCGATGAATCATTGGCTCACCACACTCAAGGGTGCGCGCGTGCTGATCACCGGCGGTGCCGGCCTGATCGGCGCGGCGCTGCGTCGGACGCTGGAGTCCGCCGGGGCATCTGTCACCGTCCTGGACGACCTCAGCGGTTACGACAGAGCGACCCTTGCCCTGCTCGGTGTGGACGAACGCGACCCACGCCTGGCGGTCGGCGACATCTGCGACGAAGACCTCGTCCGAGCTCTGGTGGGCGACAGCGACTACGTCGTCCACTCCGCCGCGTTCTCAACCGTCGCCGGCTGCACCCGGGACCTCGAAGCCGCCTTCCACTCCAACATCGCGGGTACCGAGACGGTGTTGCGCGCCGTGGCCCAGACCCGGAACGTACGCCGCTTCGCGTTCATCTCCTCGGCCCAGGTCTACGGCCACGGGACGTCGGGAACCGACGCGGTCCAGGTTTTCAGCGAGGATCAGCCCATCAGCCCGCTCAACCTCTACGCGGCGGCGAAGGCGTGGGGAGAGTGGCAAACACGGTTCCTCCTGGAGCCGGCCAAGGTCGATCACGTCGTGGTGCGCCCGTTCAGCGTGTACGGCGAGGGCCAGATTCCCAAGCCGGGCGCCTACTCATGGGTGATCGCCCAGTTCGCGATGTACGCAATGATCGGTGACCCGTTGCCGCTCAACAACGGCGGACGCCAGGTGCGCGACTTCCTCCACGTCGAAGACGCCGCGGCAGCGATCTGCCTCGCCCTGGTAGCCGAGACCGCGAGCGGCAAGACCATCAACCTCGGCACCGGCCGTATCACCTCCGTACGACGGGTCGCCGAGCTGGTCCGAACGCACTTCCTCGACGCGCAATTCCAAGACGCGCCCCGGCCCGCGCAGGATCCCCTCGGTGGATGCGCGGAGATCGCGCGCATGACCGATGCCCTGGGATGGGAACCGCAAGTCACGGTGGATACCGGCATCGCGCGCTACGTCCAGTGGCTGCGTGCCGTACCCGCCGCCATCCCAGACTGGCTCCGCGGCGAGAGCGATCGGATCGCGAGCTGGAATGCCGGCGCCGCTGCTCACACCACGGCGGAACACAGATGACGAGACCCTTGCGGGCGGCGGTCATCGGCCTCGGGTGGGCCGGGAGCGTCCACACGAGAGTCCTGCGCTCGCTGGACGGCGTCGCCCTGGTCGCTGTCGCCGACATTGATCCGGTACGGCGCGCGGCGTTCGATGGCGTCCAGGCCGTGGCCGGCCTCGAAGAGCTGCTGAGCCTGGAGCTGGACTACTGCGTCGTCGCCACGCCGACGGCCGAGCACGAGCAGATGGGGCTGGCCCTGGCGGCGGCGGGAATCCACGCACTGATCGAGAAGCCCCTCGCTGCCTCCCTGCCAGCCGCTATGCGACTGGTCGAGGCGTTCGATGACGCCGGCCTGATCGGCGCCGTCGGGCATACCGAGCGGCGCAACCCGGCAGTGAGGGAGCTCGGCCTGCGCCTGCGCGACGGAGACTTCGGTGCTGTCTACCAGGTGACGACCCGCCGCCACAGCCCGTTCCCCGACCGGATTCGCGATGTCGGCGTCGTCACCGACATCGCCATTCACGATGTCGACCTGACCATGTGGCTCACCGGGAGCCACATCACCTCTGTCGTCGGCAACATCGGCCACGTCGACGGGCGCGTCCACGAAGACCTCGCCGTCGCCGTCCTGCGCCTCAGCGGGGGCGAGATCGGCAACCTCCAGGTCAGCCGCATTTCTCCGTACAAGGAGCGGATCGTCACCGCGGGCACCGCTCAGGGCTGGGTGATGGCCGACGCCCTGACACGCACCCTCACTCACTACGCGCATGGTGAGCCTGATGTCGGCTCCTCGGTGGGCAGGGTGACGAGCCACGAGGTCCCGGGCGTCGAACCGTACCGAAGCCAGCACGAAGCCTTCCGTGATGCTCTGCTCGGCCTCCCCACTGACATCGTCACGCTTAGCGAGGGCGCTGCCGCCGTCGCGGCGACCGAGGCGATCCTAAGCGCGGCACGCACCGGCACCTGCGTGACGCCCGCCGACCACATCCTCGCCCGCCGGTGACGCTCCGGCTTCTACTCGTCAGGACATCGCATGCTCACTGTGGACACCGTCGTCCAGTTCTTTCCCCGTGGCGGATCAGCTCAGGTGATCCGCTACCTCGGCGGGGAGCTCACCGGACGAGGCCATGCCGTCCAGATTCTCTGCGGATCGCTGGGCTCCAGCGGCGACTTCAGCCACGCACCCTCCTTTTACGCTGGCCTTCCCGTGGCCGCCATGGACTACAACCCTGCGGCAGCGGCGTACGCAGACGGCGCCAGCGGCATGGACGGGCAGCCTTCGCCGTTCCACCCCTCCTATGAGGATCGCGGGCCCGCCGCGCCCGATCGCGTGTTCACCGCGGTGGCCCCGAGCACCACTGAACACCTCATTGGTGCCTGGCACTCGTTCCTGCACCGCCACCGGAGCGATCGCCCGGATCTCGTTCACGTGCACCACCTGAGCCACTTGCAGGCCGCAGCACGTCACGCCTACCCGGGTATCCCTGTCATCACTACCTTCCACGGCACGGACCTCAAGCTCCTAGAGCAGGCGCGGCAGATCAGCCGGTTCGCCGCCCGTCTCGGGATCCCGCTCACCACGATGGCCGATGCCTGTGACACCTCGGAGGACAAGCAGGTCCTGCTGGATCGCCTTCTGCACGGCCTGGTTCTCGGCGATGACGAGCGCAGACGGGTGGAGGCGATCGACTGGCGGCTCTGGCGGTACGCCGACCTGTGGTGCTTGCAGATGAAGCGCTACGTACGGCAGGCCGGCCGCATCGTCGTGGTGTCCGACAGCGATCGTGGCGAGGTCAACCGATTGCTGGCCGTTCCGGAGGAAGAGATCACTGTAGTCCCCAACGGGGTGGACACAGCCCATTTCGTGCCGCTGCATCTCGACGACGCGCAGCGCCTGGCCCGCCTGCGCCGGTGGCTGATCAAAGACCCGCGAGGATGGGGACCAGGGGAGCAGCCTGGCAGCATTCGCTACACCGAGGCGGACCTGGCGAGGATGCGCGACGCTGATGGCGCTCTGCGTCCTGTCCTGTTGTGGGTCGGCCGGTTTCAGCAGGTCAAACGGCTTAATGTCCTGCTTGAAGCATTCGCGGTGGCCTGCAGAAAGGTCGATCCCGCGCCGGTTCTGCTGCTGTGGGGTGGCTACCCCGGGGAAGCCGAGGGGGAGCACCCTCTGACAGCGGCTCGACGGCTCGGCATTGGCGAACACGTCTACTTCATCGGCTGGCGCGGTCATGACGAGCTGCCCGAGGGGCTCAACTGCGCCGACCTCATGGTGGCTCCCGCCGTGAACGAAAGCTTCGGCATGGTTTACGTCGAGGCCGCTGCCTGCGGCACTCCGCCGGTAGCCACGAAGACGGGCGGTCCTGCCAGCATCATCACGGGCCATGGCCGTCGGGCTGATGGCTGGCTGGTGAAGCCGGACGACATCGACGACCTCGCCGCGACTCTAATCGCTGCCCTGACCGATCCGGCGGAAAGGGCGCGACGTGCCGACAACGCCACGCGCAACGCTCACCGCTACTACAGCTGGACCGCCGTGGCCGATCGCTATCAGGAGCTCTACGAGCAGGCCTCCGGCCGGAGGGATCGGCAAGGTGAATGAAGGTCTACGCATGGAAGCCACGCTTCCTGGACTAACCTCGGTGACCGGCATCGACGAGCCTGCTCACGGTAGGCGCGCTATGGGACCGCGGGAGGAAGATATGGCCAGCCAGTCCAGCACCCACGGCATTACGATGCACGCCGACAGAGTCGTCAAGACCTACGCCTCCTGGGACCGTGGCGAGCACGAGCAGGAATGGCGCGCCCTGAAAATCTTGGCGCAGTACGCACCCGATCTGGCGCCGCTACCCGTGGTAGCGGAGTTGCACGCCGAGCCCCCAGTCGTGGTGATGTCCCGGCTGGACGGCGTCCCGCTGCGGGGGCAGACGGTCACCGCCGAGCAGATCAAAGCCATGGCCGAGGCGATCACGACCCTGCATAAGTCGGTTCCCGCGTCCGCGCTGGCCGTTATGGCCCCTTCTCCTTGGAATCCGAGCGTGGCCGTGGCCAAGGCCCGGCGGCTTCGCGCAGAGCAGCCGTATCTGGGGGAGGACCCTGTGGTGCTGCGGGCGTTCGCGATGGGCGCGGAGTGGCTCGATAGTTGCGCGCCCGAAGAGCTGGTCTCCGGAGAGGCCACGCCGGTGCTCGGCCTGTCGGATGGCAACCTGGCCAACTACTTGTGGGACGGCAAACGCGTCCAGATGGTCGACTGGGAGGACTCCGGCCGCAGCGACCGCGCCTTCGAACTCGCCGAGGTCATCGAGCACATCTCACGATTCGATGGGACATTCGACGGGGCGACGCTGCTGGCGTACGTCGAGCTGACCGTGGCAGAGGCGGCGCGAGTCTTGGACCTCCAGCGCCTGCTCGCTTTCACCTGGCTGTGCACGCTCGGTCCAGGCGGCGTCTTCTCCGGGCGCAACCCGCACGGCACCCTGGCGCGGCAAGCAGACCGGCTGCGTGACCTGTTCAACTGATCATCTATTAGCTGATCTTACGAGACCCACCTTGGCGACTATTTGAACACGCATCGCCGGATGTTGTCGGGGAGGGCGAGTCACCGGGGGTGCCGGTTCGCTTCATCGACTCTGCGTGTTGAAGACGTAACCCGCTGGTCTTGCCTTTATTTCCTCGTCTGGGCATGGCATACATAACCCAAGACTTGACGCGATCATTGGCACATCAATACATGGCGCATGGGCGATTATAAGCTCCTTCCGACCTAACTGAATAGGTTTGGGGTATTTGCGAAAGAAGACCGCCTTCCTTCTCTTGATCCGCTGTTGCACCCGAGGTACTTTCTGATCGTTTGCTAGATCATGCTCTGAACGCCACACCGCGGGGGCGGACCCGTTGCGGGGGGAGCGCGAACGATTTGTTCGCAGGGCGTGTTTGGAGTGTGAAGGACTAATGGCGCGTTGCCGGACCTGGCTGAATCCTGCCCGCTGGCTGATTCAGATGTTAGCTATTGCGGTAGTTGTACTCTCACCGGTGCTGCTGGTGGTTATGCCGCAGTCCGCATCGGCGGAGTCCGGAGTGCCTGGTGCGTCGGTCGAGTTGCCCGCCGGTGAGGCGCCTCAGCAGATGGCCGGTTCGGCCGCGCAGCGAGGTCATCTCGTGCCCGCAGAGGCGACGCGATCCACACTTCCGGTCAAGGGAGGGGTGGCGGCTGATGTCAAAACCACTCTTCATGGGGAGCGGCGCAATGCCGTCCCCGGAGTGCCTCGCGCCGTTGGTAAACCGTATTTCCCGCAGCCGAAGGCGGACAGCACGAGTGCCCCACGGCAAGCAGTGGACAGTTTGGTCGTGGCGAGCCCGTCTTCGGCTAAGGCGTCTTCGTCGAGTGTTCTCGGTACGTTGTCCTGGGACTTGCCTCCTAATATCGTGAATCTGCTTCCGGGGAACAACGCCCGCGTCGGATCGCTACGCCCGCTTCTTTTCGCTGAGGCCGAAACGGTCGACGGTTACCCCTCCTCCACCCCGACTTACAAGTTCACTATCTGTGCGGGTGAGTACGAGGATTGGGACTGGTGTGAGGAGTCGTCGTGGCAGACGGCGCAGACGTGGCGGCCTCCGGCAGGGAGCCTGAAGTGGGCGACGGAGTACTACTGGGGGATCGAGGCCTCTGACGGGGGCGGTGCCTCAGTGGGGTCGTCGTGGTATCTGCTGCTGACCGGTGTCGAGCAGCCGGGGATCACGTCGAACCTCGCTGCCGGCACCGACGGCCGCGAGTTCAACCACATGGTCGGCAACTACACCACCTCCCAGACCGACGCATCGGTGCCGGGCGCCGGTCCGTCGCTGTCAGTCTCGCGGTCCTACAACAGCCTCGACCCGCGCACGACCGGCCTGTTCGGCGCCGGATGGTCCACCCTGTACGACATGCGCCTAGAGCAGGAGACTGGCCTTCCGGCGACCCTGCTGGTCACCATGCCGAGCGGCGAGCAAATGCGCTTCGCCGACAACGGGGACGGCACCTTCCAGCCTCCACCCGGCGAGTACCTGACGCTGGCGACGGTCGCCGCAGGCGGTTGGCGGTTGATGGACAAGTCCGGCATCTCCTATGTGTTCGACAGCTCCGGCCGCCTGTCGTCCCTGACGGACCAGCATGGCCGCGGGTTGCAGCTGACGTACACGACGGGCAATCTGTCGCAGGTGACGTCCACCCCTAGCGGAAGACACCTGACGTTCACCTGGTCCGGCGTGCACGTGGCCTCGGTCAGCACCGACTCGGTCAACGGCGCTCCGCTGACGTGGAATTACACCTACACCGGCGACACCCTGACCCAGGTCTGCGCGCCCGTCGCGGCTCCGAACTGCACCACGTACGCGTACGGGACCGGCTCACACATGCGCAGCACGGTCCTGAACTCCGATGCGGGCGGCTACTGGAGGCTGGGCGAGTCCAGCGGTGCCACCGCGGCCAGCGCCGTGGCGACCAACTTCGGCGACGACAACGCGACCTACTCCTCCGGCATCACCTACGGGGTCTCCGGCGCGCTGACGGGCACCAGCGACACCGCGGTCCGCCTGGCCGGCTCATCGTATGTGCAGCTCCCCGACTGGTCGCTGGTGCAGCGCGGCGGCTACATGTCGGCGGAGGCATGGTTCAAGACCACCGGCTCCGGCGTCATCCTTGGCTACCAGGATGCCTCAATCACGGGGTCGTCCTCGTCGTACGTGCCGGCTGTCTACGTCGGCACCGACGGGAAACTGCGCGGTCAGTTCTGGCAGGGCATCCGCGCTCCGATTACCTCGGCCGGCACGGTGAACAACGGTGCCTGGCACCAGGTCGTCCTGTCGGGGTCAGGTAACTCCCAGACTCTCTACCTGGACGGCCAAGTCGTCGGCACGCTGTCGGGGACCATCGATCACGGGTATATGCGGTACGCCCAGTTCGGCGACGGCATCGCCTCGTCCAGCTGGCCGTCGTCCAGGAGCACAAAGGGCCGGTTCGGCTTCACCGGCGACCTCGATGAGGTGGCCTTGTTCAACTCGCCGATGACCCTGGCACGGGTGAAGGAGCACTACGCCGCCCGGCTGGCCGCGCAGCAGCTGACATCCGTCACGCTTCCATCCGGCAAGGTGTGGGCCTCCAACACGTACAACGTCGGCATGGACCGGCTAGCCACCCACACCGACCGCAACGGTGGTCTCTGGCAGCTAGGACTTCCGGCCTATAGCCGCTATGTCACCGGCGCTGAGGCGCTGATCACGGTCACCGACCCCAAGAACAACACCATCGTCTACGGCCACGACCCGCTGCGTGGTATGCGGCTGTACGGGGTGCAGGACCAGTCCGCCCAGATCACATGGCACGAGTTCGACACCGGCGGCTTCATGAACAAGATCATCGACCGGAACGGGCTCGTCACCGACCTCAGCTACGACGAACGGGGCAACGTCACCATCCTAAAGAGGTGTCGTTCCGGCACGAGCTGCCACCTTGACTACTATTCCTACTACCTGAACGCGGCCGACCCGCTCGATCCCCGTAACGACCAGCTCACCGTCTCCCGTGACGGGCGATCGGCCAGCGAGACCGACAACACGTACGCGACGAAGAGGGAGTACACCAGCGCGGGTGAGCTGGCGAAGGTGACTACTCCCGTCACGCTCGACTTCCCCAGTGGCCGGTCCACGACCTATACCTACACCGACGGCACCGAGGCCGCTGTCGGCGGCGGCACGACCCCAGCCGGTCTGCCGAAGACCGTGAAGCAGCCCAACGGCGCGCAGGTTGTCTACCACTACAAGGCGAACGGTGACCTCGCCGACACCACCGACCGGGCGGGCCTGCTCACGCGGTTCGGCTATGACGCGCTCGGCCGCACGACCAGCCAGACCGTCGTGTCGGCGGCGCAGCCCGCCGGGGTGACTATCAGCTACGCCTACGACGGCCTGAGCAGGGTGACCACGACGACCGCTCCGGGGGTCACCAACGAGGTCACCTCGGCCACGCACACCGCGGAAGTTCGCACCGCCTTCGACGCGGACGGCAACCCCACCTCCTCCACGCTCGACGACCTCACCGGGACCGATCCTGACCGCGTCAGGGGCTACACCTACGACACTTTCGGGCGGATCAAGACGGTGACCGACCCGGAGGGCGGCGTCACGCAGTACTCCTTCGATGTCACTGGCGCGCTGATCTCCTCAACCAGCCCCATCGGCACCGTCCTGCAGTACGGCTACACGCCGCGTGGCGAGAAGGCCACGGTTACGCTCAAGGCCTGGACGGGCAGCCCGACCAACCCGCAGCCGGCGACCGACGTGGTGCTGAAGTCCTATGCCTACGACCCCGAGGGCCGGCCGGCCTCGGAGACGGACGCGATGGGCCGCACCACCCGATTCACCTACTGGGACGACAACCTGCTGTCCCAGAAGATCGCCGACGATGTCCGCCTCAACGGGTCCACCACGACTCGTGACGTCGTACTTGCCTCCTACGACTAC
This sequence comes from Microbispora sp. NPDC049125, assembly GCF_040802045.1. NCBI lineage: Bacteria > Bacillati > Actinomycetota > Actinomycetes > Streptosporangiales > Streptosporangiaceae > Microbispora > Microbispora sp. NPDC049125. The sequence continues at coordinate 61,251 of NZ_JBEZDW010000033.1, forward strand.
GACTGGGCGAACAACCCACTGCAGACGATCACCGGTGGCGGGAAGACGCGCACCGACTACGTCTACGACGCCGCCAACCGGCTCACCTCCCAGACGCTGGATCCGACCGGGCTCGCCCGCACGACCAGCTACGGTTACGACGCCGACGGCAACGTTGTCTCCACCGCGAAGACCGCCACGGGAACCTCCCGAATCGAAAGCGTCACCGCTGAGTACGACAATGCCGATCGTCTCGTCAAGCAAATCACCGAGAACGGCGCCACCGACCTGGTCAGCACGTGGAAGTACGACGACCGGGGCTTGGTCACCGAGGTCACCTCGCCGCCCGGCAACGCCTCGGGCGTCGACAGGCTCGACTACACCACGCTGATGCGCTACGACCCCATCGGGCAGCTCGTCGAGAGCAAGCAGCCGCCGGTAGCCGTCGAGCGTGCGGGCGGTGCCCCGGCCACCCAGCGGCCCACCGTCCACTACGGGTACAACACCGCCGGTGAGCGGACCGGTACCGTCGATCCCGAGGGCCGGACCAGCTCCATGGGATACGACCGGGCGGGGCGGATGACGACCGCGGCGGCGCCTGCGTACACCCCGCCCGGGGGCACGGCGATCACCCCCACGACCGGTTACACCTTCGATGCGGCCGGCCGGCCCGCCACGGTCACCGACCCGCGGGGCAACGTCACCACCAACACCTACGACGCCCTCGACCGGCTCGTCCGGGTCACCCAGCCACCCGCCACCACCGGCGCCACTCCCGGTCATGCGGACTACACCTACACCCTCAACGGCGAGCTGCTGTCGCTCACCGACCCGACCGGTGCCCGGACCGAGGCCACCTACGACGACCTCGGCAGGCAGGTCACCTCCACCGTCATCGAACGCAAGCCCACGACCGCGACGCTCACCTCGTACGCCACCTTCGACGACGCGGGCAACCTCCTCACCGAGAAGCGGCCCGGAGGCGACACCACCACCGCCACCGTCAACCCTGCGGGCGAGACCACTGAGCTGACCGACCCGCTCAACCACACGACATCCTTCGCCTTCGATTTGGCGGGACGCCAGACCAAGGTCACCGACCCGCTCGGTCAGGCCAGCACCATCACCTACGACCTGGCCGGCCGGGCCACCACGGTCAAGGACCTGGACGCCACCTCTGCTGTCCTGCGCACGAGGTCCATCGACTACGACCTCAACGGCAACCCGACCAGCCGTACCGATGCCGAGGGGCACACCACCACCTATGACTTTGACGCCCTCGGCCGTATCAAGCAGATGGCTGAGCCGGTCAGCGCTGGCAGTTCCATCACCACCTCGTCCGGATATGACGCGGCGGGGGCCCGGACCCGGTACACCGACGGCCGCGGCAACGCCACCATTACCACGTACAACAGTCTCGGGCTCGCCGAGTCGGTGATCGAACCCTCGACCACCCAGCACCCCAATGCCGCCGACCGCACTTGGACCACGGCATATGACGCCACTGGCAACCCCGTCTCGCAGCTCCAGCCTGGTGGTGTCACTATCACCAACACCTTTGACAACCTCGGGCGGGTCACCCAGCAGGCGGGCAGCGGGGGTGGAACCGCTCCGACGGCCGCGAAAACCTTCGGCTACGACCTGGCCGGCCGGCCCACCTCCGCTGGAGATCTCGCCCTCACCCTGAACGACCGAGGGCAGCTGCTCAAGACCACAAAGGGCGGGGTCGACCAGGCTACCTTCGCCTACGACGCCAACGGCCGCCTGGCACAACGCGGCGACGCGGCGGGCACCACGACCTTCACTTGGGACGGCAAGGACCGGCTGAAGACGGCCGTCGACCCGCTCACCGGCGTCACGATCAGCTACGGCTACGACACGGCCGATCGTCTCACCTCCACCGCGTACGGCACCGGCGGCCCGCAACGCACCTACGGCTACGACGCCCTCAACCGGCCGACCAGCGATGTGCTCAAGACCGGCGGCGGTGCGGCGCTGGCGTCCATCACTTATGGCTACGACAAGGAAGACCGCCTGACCTCCAAGGTCACCTCCGGCACCGCGGGCGCGGGCAGCAACAGCTACGCCTACGACTTCGCCGGACGTCTCACCTCCTGGACCAACCCCGCCTCCACCACGACCACCTACGAGTGGGACGCCGCGGGAAACCGCACACGCGCCGGGGCGGACACCTTCACATACAACGAACGCAACCGCCTCACCTCCGGCGCCGGCATCGACTACACCTACACTCCCCGCGGCACCCTGACATCGCAAACCACAAGCGGCGCTACCAGGACCTACTCCTTCGACGCCTTCGACCGGATGGTCAGCGACGGAAACGCCACCTACGACTACGACGCACTCGACCGCATGACCAGCCGCACCAAGGCGGGCACGACCACCAAGTATCTTTACGCCGACACCGGCAACGACCTGGCCGCCGTCACCGACAACGCCGGGACGAAGCAGGAGACCTACAGCCGAGGCGCGTTTGGAGACGTTCTGTCCAGCAAGATCGGCACCGCAACGCCCCAGTTCCAGATGGCCGATCTGCATGGTGACATCGTGGCCGGTTTCACCGCCGGTGCCACCAGTCTGGCCGGCTCCGCCGCCTACAGCCCGTTCGGCCAGGTCACCGCCACCGGTGGGGCCCGATCCCAGCTTGGCTTCCAGGGCGAATGGACCGACGCCGACACCGGCGAGGTCAACATGTACGCCCGCTGGTACCAGCCCGGCACCGGCACCTTCGCCAGCCGGGACTCTGTGACGCTGGATCCGGTGCCTTCGGCGCAGGCGAACCGGTACGCCTACGGGCTGGCGTCGCCCTTGATCAGGACTGATCCCACGGGGCATGTGGCCAAGGTCGACATCGGCGCGGACGGAGTGTGTCACGGCACCGTCGGCCAGTGCGATGCTTACTTCAACCCACCGGTACCCGACGTGAAGCTCGGGCCCGGAGGGTTCGCCATCGATCAGAGCGGCACCTGTCACGGGGATCTGAACGCCTGTACCGATTACTTCTATCAAAACTGGCTGGAGAATAATCCCCCGCTCAAGCAGGACATTCCCTTCAAGGACGCGATCGCACAACAGCTTGGAGTGACCACATATGGCTACCAGGCTCCAAAGGAGTACTGGAGCTCCGCATCTGGTGCGTCGGCGAAACGTGAAGCATACGACATGGGCCTCGACCCGCGCCTCACCGACGCTCAGTTGAATCTGATGTGGGTGTTGATCAAAAACGCGAGAGTCGACTCGAAGGGCAAACTCGACTTCATGCCGATGCTACCTCGAGGAGGAGTCGGAGATTGGCTGCAGCAAATAGAGAACTATTATGGTCCGGATGCTGCACGGGAGGTGCGGAAGGCGTTCTGCACGGCCGTAACCAACGACGAGAATTGCTCATTAAAGTGGTTGCAGGATAAGATCGCCAGCTGGATCAATACTGGCAAAGCATGGACATCTAAGGCGATCGTTAAGGGGCTTAAGGAGGCGGCAGCCGTCATCTTCAATACTCTGTTTGACCTCCCTACTTTTCTCCTTGATCTGAATACCATGCAACAAGCGAATGACGCTATCGTAAAGTGGGCCGAAGCGTTATCCAAGAAGAAATGTGGCAAGTCCGGCGATCTGATCATCTGTGGTAACTTGCCAGCTCTTCCAGGCCGCAGTGGAACTACTGTCGGCGGAGTGTTCTTAACATCGTACCCCCTTAGCACCGTACTCAAAAACAAGAATTTGATCTCACATGAGACGGTCCATGTGTATCAGTGGTGGCAATACTACAAGCTGTCGGGCCGGTGGTGGGCATTCGCTGTATACTACTGGATGGAAGGAACTAATCCATGCACGAACAAGTATGAGAAGGACGCGGGCCTTGTGGCGGGAGGGTATGGAACGCAGTGCGGACTAACTTAGTGATCCCGACCTCAGCCCGCCTAGCATCGGTTGCCCTACTGCTGGGCGCGGTAGCGGGTTGTGTGAACCGTATAGACGGAGCTGTAGGAGTTATCCGGACCGCCAAAGGGAACCTGGCGATAGCTATCGTATGGTGCGACAGGCCAACGACCATGGGTGCTTGGATTTTAAAGCCAAACCCCTGGAAGGCCGTCGTTAAATACGAGAACCCCAAGGTTGACGGCAACTCCGACTACCAAATCGTAGACATAACCTCTCCAGAGCCGCAGTGGCAGATCTCCTCGGGCTCGGCAAAGCTCGATCCGAACGTAGACTACATGGCCGAAGCGTGGCCTGGAGATGGCAAGGAAGGAATATTTGGTCAAGTGGGATTTACGCTGAATGACGTTCAAAATCTCAAGCCAGACCAGGTTTGGCTCGGCGTGCCTGGATCTGCAGTCACGTGGAACTACTTTCTGGAATTTGCTAAGAAAGACGTATGCCCTTTTTAATTTTGAGTACCGGACAGAAATCTTCGGTTCACGGGTTACGGCGGTCCGAGGTTGCGTCGGTCTCGGTGATCAAGCCGTCGGAGGGAGACAGGCCGGTATTGCATGCGCTTCAGAGGGTGCTCGATGACGGTCATGAGGTGATCGATGCGGCTGCGTAGCGCAACGACCACGGACTGCCAGCCCCTAAAGCTCGGCCGAACTATGCCAGAGGGCACTCACCAGCATGGCGCGTATGCGGGGGGCGAAAGGGAAGGTCCGGGTGCGGTGCAGAGGACGCCACCGGCCACGAAGTCGCCTCCCATCCGTTCGGCGAAATGGCGCAGGCCGCGGAAGTCGTCCGCCGGACCTTTGCCCTCCGGCTGTCACCTCATCTCGTTCAACTCGGGAGGCAACTCGGTCACCGCCGGACCCAGTCGCGGTCGATTTAGTGCAGGCCACTTCCGCTGGTGTCCCGTAGAGCATCGTTTACGGGACACCATATTGGATAGTCGGACGGACCGGGTTTAATTAGGAGGCATGTCGAGTACTCGGCAACTTTGCGCATTGCCAGGCGACTGATGCCCACAAACCAGGCCTTCAACCTGGTCCCGATGAGTGTTGATGATGGTGAGGAAGGCCTCGACGATGTAGGGATCGAAACCGATACCGCTATGGCGCCGCAATTCGGCTGCCGCCTCATCGATGAGTCGCGCAGGTCGGTATGGCCGAATGGTCGTCATAGAGTCGAAGGCGTCAGCAACAGCAATGACTCGAGATACTTCAGGAATCTCGTCGCCCGCTAGGCCAAGTGGGTAGCCGCCGCCGTCAAACCTCTCATGGTGATGCAGGATACCCGCGAGAGTTTCAGCCATAAGGAGCTTGCGGGCCGCGCCGGCAGGGACGCCGTCGAAGAATTCCGGCAAGTCCTGGACGATACGCATGCCGCGGACCGCGTGCAGTTGGATGAGAGTGAACTCCTCTTCCGTGATAGCCCCGGTCTTGCGGAGTACGGTGGTGGGAACAGCAAGCTTGCCGATGTCGTGGAACAGTCCGCCGAGACGGGCAGCCTCTAGTTTCGCGGGGGGCATACCGACCTCGCGTCCGATGAGGACAACCAGCTGGGAGATACACTCGCTGTGCCGGCGAGTGAAGGGGTCTTTACTCTCCATAGCCGCCATAAGGACTTCTTCCAGGTCGTCGGCCGTGATCTTGGCTTTCGGCCGGAACCATGTGCCCATTCGCCGCAAGGTGGATAGCCGTTGGGAAGGAGTGGCAGTGCCGGTCGAGCCCTTCATGTACGCGGCCTTCAAGACGGCCCGGTGCGCACGGACCTCTGCGGCGCGTTGGCGGAGACTGAGTGAAGGAGCATCGGCCGGAGGCTGCGCCAGGAGCTGGGTAAGTATTCCATCAGCTTCGCCCTGCTCTGCGCCCGCTGCTATCCATAGCAGGGGTTGAGCAGCGTCGGCGTCGCCGCGGTCAAGTGCAGCTATGCCTTGGTCGTAGGCGGTGATTTCCACATCGATCTGCTCGGCGAGAGCGTGGATACGTCGTGCCTCGCTCGGATCGTTGTCGACTCTCTGCGCGGCTGAGGCGAACTCTCGCAGTGCCGTCTCGTCGTTCTTGTTGCGCGCGTCGGTGGAGGCCGCCATGCGTCGAATTATGTCGTCGATGGTCATCACCTTGGCTCCCTTCCCGACTCTTTCCGCTCTGCTCGTTCGTCTCGATCTCGTAGTTCTCGAAGAGTCTTTCTGGCCGCGTTGAGCTGAGACTTCACCGTCCCTAGACTGACTCCCATAACTTCGGCGGTCTCTACTTCCGTTAGCTCCGCGATAAGGCGAAGGCCGGCGACATTGCGTTGCTGACGAGGCAGTTGCCGAAACCAGCGGGTAAGGGTGTCGGCGAGCTCTATGTCAGAGGCTGCATCGACGGAGTCGGGAAGAGCATTCAGGATGTTGTCGTGGTCATCCCTGTACCCGCCTCGGCGGATAAGGGCTGCCTGCCTATACCACAGACGGATGGAAATCTTGTATAGGTATGCCTTGGGCCTGTCGTAGTAAGCGATAGTTGACCACCGCTCTCGTACGATCAGGAAGGCATCTTGGACGATGTCGTCGCTGTCGCTATCTGCGCAACCTTGCGCGATGAGGTAGCGACGCAACGCTCGGTGGTGTTCCAGGAAGAATAGTGCGAGAGCCTCTTCGCTGGGGAGGTCGTCGCGGATGAGTACCCCGGTCGACTGTCGTGATGGCCTGGACCATGACCCCTTCATGATTCTGAGTCCGTTGTTGACAGCGTTCGGATGATGTGGCTTTCACCAAATACATGAATATGCACGTGTAGGGTCTTCACGACGACCGCTCGCTTACGCCAACGCATCACCTCTTTCACACAGTTCACGCTGGTTACCGTGAACGTGACCAATGCGGCTGCTAGCTCTGGATCCTTGGCTAGGAACGGCAGCACCGGCCACCCCCTCTCCTCGCTATTGAACCCCGGCACTCACTTAAGGCGGGAGAGGACAGAAAAGTTGGGGCATCGTGTCAGACAGCGAAACTGTGGCTCAGAGGGAGGGCGTCGCTGACTGTCCTCATCAAGTGATACGTAGCTCTCAAACCCGGTTGACCGGCGCGGCGAGCCCTGGCCGCCCGCACTGACGCGATTGCCGTATCTGCTCCACCACCTTGAACAGGCTGTGCTCATCGACACGAGGGGTGTTCACGAGTAGGGCTGGCATGGGGCGCAAGAGGGGTTGAGAAGATCGCTTCCCGCAAAGAGAATGATCGTTTCCCGCGTACGCAGCTCGGGCGCTGATCGTTCAGGGGTCAGCGGGTCGCGTCGGGCATGCGGACCGTCACGTAGGGATGCGGCTGTTCCAGCCACTCGCCGGTCAGCCGCGCCCCGGTGGTGCGGTCGATGACTGCGAGGCAGGCGGCTCTCCAGTCGTAGTCGGCGCGGTCGTCGAGGTCGTCCTCATCCTCTTCCTCGGCCTCATCGGGGTCCTCGGACGCGGGCGCGGCGAAGAAGTCCGTCATCGCCTGCAGCTCGGGCCACTGAGTCAGGCCGGCATGGTGTTCCTGCCGCCCGGGGAAGAGCGCGTCGATCGCCAGGACGTGCTCGCCTCCGGCCGCGAAGCTCAGCAGGGTGTTGGCGTTGACGTTCCACCAGGCGCTGTAGACGCGCGCTCTCTCGCTGAGCCGCCGGAGCACGGCGGGGCTTGCCCCGAGGTAGTCCCATTCGAAGAGAACGGTGGCCGAGCCGAACCCGTCGACGAACAGGGGGTAGGCGTCGCGTTCGGGCGGCCCGACGGCGTTGAGCGTCGCCGGCTTGTGCAGCCGGTAGGGCGTGTTCCCGGCGAGCCGGGCGGCGACCTGGTCCAATGTGAGTGCCTGCCCATCATCGGGCACCACCACCGTCCAGCACATGCCTACGCCGAGCCACTGCGTGCTGTTCATCAGTTGCCGGTAGTGCTCGCGCAGGTCGGCGGTCGGCGGGTGTCCGGGGTTCAAGCAGAGGCCCCCTTTGCTCGGCGGGAACGGATGGTGGAGATCATCCCAGAGGCGCGACGGAACCGGCCAGGCGATCTGTGCCTGGAGCCGTCAACCTCTGTCCAGCCGTTTCAAGAACGGCCCCACGAGGGAGGTGCCGTATTTGTGTCGCGTCGTCGCTGACCCTTGGACTTGCGTGCCTATCGAGATCGCGACCTCGATCTGCTGGGGACCTGGCCGCGCCTTTTCGTAGTGCCGCCGTGAGTGTGATGCTTGACGCCCCTGGCCGTTAGCTCGGACCGACGCCCGACCCCTCCTGGAACAGCGCAGCAAGAAGCCGTTCGGTTCGCTGACTGGTGGAGATCCCTAGGGCGCCAGTTTGCTGACGGAGTAGCTTGGCGGTCCGCCGCGCGTCGTCTCGCCGGCCAAGGCGTAACTGCAGGCGAACGATGCGGAGGTAGGTCTCCTCAGTGTCAGGGTCCAGCACGCGAGCTCTTTCCAGAGCAATCAGCGCCTGCTCCGGATCTTCCTCTTCGGATTGTTCGGCGAGCTGGCTCAGGACGTCGGCTTGCGACCGGGTCAGTGGGTAGCGGTACTCGTCGATCCACTCAGTTTCCAGGCCATGCGCCAGTTCCCCGTTGCACAACCCTGCGGCCCTGAGAAGAGCCGTCAGCTTGACCGCGGGCTCGGATGCCGCTCTGAGCTCTTCCAGAGCCGCCTGGTAGTCCCATAAGTCGACGCTCATCAGCGCCTGATCGATGCGGTAAGCCGCGCCGTCCTGGGTGGTCGATGCGTTGATGAAGGGTGCTCGCTTCCGGTCGGGATTCTCGTAGCCCGAAGCGGCGACCAGGGCATTGCGAAGGTGGCGCAGTGTGTTGTGCACGTCCTTGCCGGTGTCTTCAGGCCAAAGGGCGGTCGTGAGCTGGTCGCGGGTGACGCCTTCGGGATGGAGCGCGAGGAACACGAGCGCGTTGAGCTGCAGCCAGCCGAGCTCACATGGAGTGGAGCGGCCCCGTGCGCGAATGGTGGGAGGGCCGAGCACCGAGAAGCGAATCAACTGCGGGCCGTCCCAGGCTGTGGGTGCTGGGTCCGGAGAAGCTTCCTCCGCGATGCTTGCCGGCGCTTCCTCGGGCAGCAGCTCTCTCAGGTGCGCAGCCGCTTCGCTGTCGGTGACGTGGAAGAGCTGAGCGTCGGAGACTTCGTCGGCGAGCTGGCCTTCGACTTTGACGACCTGGTGGTCCTCGTTGACCTCGCATGTCGTGCCGCATGGCCACTCGCCCAGGAGTAGTGCCCCGACTCCTGTCGTTGAGGAGGTGACCAGGGGAGCCGAGACCCGGTCGAAGACCTCGTCGTCGACTTCAGCCACCAGGACGAGAGTCGGTAGAACCTCTCCGGGATCCCGCTCCCGCAAATCCTCGATGTCTTTCGCCTCGCGTTCGAGCAGCGTCCGCTTACGGGTGAAGTACGTCTGCTCGAAGTGCTTGAGTGCGGCGTCCGGCGTAGGCGCGACGACCAGACCAGGAAGCGACGTCGCCATCGAATGGAGCTCCTCGGCCGGAGTCCCGAGGAGGCTCTCTGCCAGCTCGCCGGAGATCACGACCTCGACTCGGAAGTTATTCGCCTGCCGAAGCAGATCGACGATCAGATAGCGGGCGACATCGTGGGCGCCATCTCCTGTGAGGCCGAGGCCTGCGCCGGTGAGTTCGATGTCGATGGTGGAATCATCGGCTCGTCTCCCGATGGCGCTCTTCTGCGGTACATCGATCGAGTGCGCCTCGCGGAGCAGTTCGAGATCTGGGGGAGGCTGTTCGCCGCGTGCCGTGAAGGTACGTAGGTGAGCGCGTCGGAGTTCTTCCACGGCAGGATCCGGCTTCGGCTCGGGTGTCATGACCACAGGTTCCGATGCCGGCGGCGGGGTCCAGCGCCGACGCCGGCGCAGACGATTGGCCACGTACGCCGTGCTGATGCCTGCCGCGTATGCCAACGCCACCAGCGATCCCGAGTTCAGTTCGATGACGCTCCCGGTTCCCTGCTCGACCGGCTCCTGGGCAGGCGTAAGAGGAGCGACGGACGTTGTCGGCTGGTGGGAGCCCTCTGGGGCACGCGGAACTTCGCGATGTGGCTTGCTGTCCTTCAGCGGGAGCCGGAGCTTCCAGCCGGGATGGATGACCCCGGGATCAGTGAACCTCTGCCCTCCGGGCTGGGCGGAGTGGGCATTCAGCTTCCAAATGCGTGTCCACCGGCGGGAGCTACCCAGCTTGTCGTCCGCGATCTCCCACAGGCTGTCTCCCTGCTTCACACGATAAGTGCGCTCATGATCCGCTGGTGGCTCGTCAAGCGTGAGGTCACCACCGAGAGCGTGCGTCGGCGCCATGGCGACGACAGGAGGAGGAGCTGCGTCCGCAGCCATTGCCGCAGGGGCACTGGCGATGAACGAGGCGGACGCGACCAGGTATGCCGCCATACGCTGCATCGCACCCAGACCAGGCAGCCGCGGGGCGAGTCGTGCCCCAACCAGCAGAGCACCGAGCTCGATAAGCACCGAGACCGAGAACGCCGCCCACGCCCCCCAGGCGATGAGCTTCAGGGCGGCAATGAGCAGCGTGCCGTCATCCTGAGCAACGAGCCTCTCACCGAGTTCGTGCACGCTGGGGAGGTGATCAGGCAGCGGAAAGCCGGCAAGCCGGTAGAACAGGATCGGAAAGACGACAACAGTGCCGGCCAGCACGATCGTCGCGGCCAGAGCACGGAGCAGGCGAGACAGCGTCATCAGTTGGGCCTCTCGACGCCGGAGACGAGGTCAGCGGTGGCAGTGGCGGTCATCGATACGGAGGAGAGGCCGACCAGTGAGAGCAGCCATGTCGGCTTGGTGACTGTGACTCGCACCCGGATCGAGTCCGGGCCGGTGATGGCGACGCTCCCGGGTCGGCCCGTAGCGCTGAGATACGCCTGGGCTGCTCGTACGGCGGCGCCGCGATCGACGATGAACACCCGGCCCTCATAGGCGGCACGTCGGTCGATCTGCCCTGCCCCGGCTCGGGCCGCTTCTTCGGCGATGCCCACTGCCTCCCAGCCCGCTCGCAGCTTGGCGCCTCCGTCGACTGCCAGGCCGACGAAGAGTATGAGGGTCACGATGAAGATGAGCGCGAACGGCGTGATCGATCCGCGGTCAGCGTCACGGGTGCAGAAGAGGCACGCTGTCACGCTTCCCTCCCGCGGTAAGGGTCCAGCGGGCTGGTGGCGGTGGCCCGGCGCCAAACGTTCCCCGGCAGGCCGGGGAACGCAAGGTCATCGAGAGGGACGAAGCAGGCGACGGTTGTCGAGACGGTTGCAGGGCTTCCTACCGGCCGACTGAATCCCGACGTGCTCACCTGGACGCTTACCGAAGTGCACCTGACACCTCGGCTGCTGAGCGACTCGCGCGCGCTCGCCCCAGCCCGCCTGCCGGCCTCGGCGGCTGACCGTGCGATGGAGGCCTGGCGGGCGGCATCGCGTGCTGCCGCCTCCACCGCTGCGCTGGCGACCGTGATCCTTCCACCGGCCACCCCCAGCAGGATGACCAGGACGATGGCCGTGATGGCGAGCATCGCCTCCACCGTTGCGCTGCCGCGGTCCTTCATGACGTCCGCCCAGGAGTCGTGAAGCGCTCGACGGCTCCGGCGGCTTCCTGAGAAATCTGGATCGACGGCAGGAAAGGGACGAGGGAGAGCGCACGGCCTCGGACAGTCACCCGCACACGCGTCGAGTCTCCGCCGCTGCTGGCGCTTATGGAGTCAAGGAACCCGCCTGCTGTCCGCTCGGCGTAGCTTCTGGCCACGCCCGCGCCGGCCGTACGGGAACCACCATCGGCTCGCGAGGCCCGGACGCCTTGCTGGGCGGCGGCGAGCGCCACAGAGTGGGCGTAGAACAGCAGGCAGAGCTGCATGCAGACGAGAATCGTGAGCATGACGGCAGGCAGGGTGATCATCACTTCTGCGGTGATGGATCCCTGATCGCCTCTGACCTTCAGCTGCGGAGTCACAGGTTGATCGAGTTGGCCTTGGAGATGATTTTCGCGGTGACGATGCCCATGACGGTGACTGCGACCAGCACAAGCGCCGCGATGATGATCATCGCCTCTGCTGACATCGCACCTCTGTCCCGATGCCTGCGTGCTCGTTCGAGCCTGTCCTGCAGGAGCTTCCTGAGGGCGAGGCAGTAGGCGGCTTCCTGCGGCAGGAGAGGGGACATGTGGATCTCCTCAGCTCATGATTCGGTAGACGGCGGGGAAGCACACGAGCGCCAAGAACCCGAACACCGAGATGCCGATGGCGATGGGCATCTCGCTTGTTTGGCTGTTGGCGCGGGCGCGTGCCTCGGTCAACGCGGTGGTGCGCATGGACTGCGCCTTGGCCAGAAGAGTGGACAGCACCTGGGTTCCTTCGGAACCCGCATCCTCGGCTATGTCGGCGAGCTCGGTCAGCTCCGGAATCCTCACCTCGCCGCCTAGGAGGGCGAGACCGCGCCACGGCTGCTCACCGGCGCGTTTCGAATGCTCCAACACCTGTGCGATGCGGCGGAACACCCAGCCGGTACACACCTCAGCTGGGGCCTGGAGCGCCTGGGGTGGCCCCGCGCCGGCGGCTCGCTCCAGCGCCACCATGTCGAGGTAGGTCGCCAGGGCGGCGCGGAACTCGCGACGGCGCTCTCGCGCCTGGCTCCTGGCGGCGTAGTCGGGGATCAGGGCGAACAGAAGTCCACAGAGAAGACCTGCTCCGGTCGGTACGGCCCAAGGCAGGGAGATGCCGGCCACCGTGCACAGCACGCTCAGCGGGAGAGGCAACACCAAGCCGAACAGCAGGAAGGCCACGCGCTGGAGGGTGAAGCGCTCAACGCTGATGCCGAGGAGCGCCAGGTCGTCGCGTGGAACGGGGAGACGCGACAGCCGTATGGTGAACCAGCGGCGAGGTCTGGGACGGCCCGCACCGTCGAGCCGTGCGAGCGCGGCGTCGAGGTGTGGAGGGCCGGGAACAAGCTCGGACACGACGATGACCAGCCCCAGGCCGATCAGCGCTCCTCCGGCTACAGCGGCAATGTTCATCGCCGCGTCCTCGAATCGGTGAGGAATCGGTGCCCCACGGCGGAGCTGCCGAGCCGATGCAGCCACCACAGGGCAAGGCCGTAAAGGGTGGCCACCATGGCGAGCACGACCTGACCCGTTGGGGTGCCGAATGGGGCGACGTAGGACCGCTGCGTGATGGCGATCGCGGTGAAGGCGATGAGGATTCCGCTGATCCAGCGCACCGTTGTGCGGTGTTCGGCGCGGGCCGCTTCGACCTCTCGGCGGTCGCTCACGTCCTTGGCGACCAGCTGGGCGAGTTGTTGGAGCAGGGCACTGGCGCCCCTGCCCCGTCGCCGGGCCACCAAGATGAGGGCGGCGGCGATGCGGTCGCCGACCGGATCGTCCAGCTCGTCGGCGAAGAGCCGGAGCGCCTGTTCGGAGGGCATCTGAGCGACGTGGAGCCGGCGGGCGAGAGCGGAGACCGGGCCGGCGATGGCGAGCGGGACGTTGCGAGCGGCGCTCTGCTCCAATGCCTGTTCCAGCGCCCGGCCGGCCACGAGCAGATCGGCCAGGCGTCGAGTCCACAGCTCCAGCGCTTCAAGCTTCCGGATCTGCTGGGCGGCGGGGCGGCCGGACACCACCTTCGGCAGGGCGAGTACGGCTAATGCCGTGGCACAGGCGGCGACCGGCCATCCGGTCACGCCGAGGACGGCGACCGAGGCGGCCAAGGAAAGCACGATGAGCCGCCGCTGTGCGACCAGCGCCGTACGGATGGGCAGCCATCGGGAAGGGGGTCGTACCGGTTCATCGGGCCCCCGACCGATGACACCGAGGACGATGCAGATGGCTCCGCCCAGCACCGCGGAGGTGCTTAAACCGGCTAGCAGGGCAGACGTGTTCACCGCACCTCCCACACGGCGGCGTACGGGTCGAGAAGCGCGGGGTCGAATCCCACGGCCTTCAGCCTGGACAGGCACTGCGGCGTGATGTCCGGCATCGCCCGCCCGCCGGGGCCCGTCGGGCTGTAGACGCGGTTGCGACTGGGTAGCTCGCTGTCGGCCGGCGGCATCACCTCGAGGACCTCGGAAACGAAGCGGGTGTTCGTCTTGGGATCCATCCGCAGGTGGACGACCAGGTCGATGGTCTCCCCCGAGTTGAGGTGGATGACGGCGGGTGGGGTCTGGGCGCCGACTCCGCGGGTCCAGAGCATGACGATCCGGTTGAAGATCTCTTCGGTGCCGTCCGCGTGGATCGTGCACATCGAGCCCGGGTGGCCGGTGTTCATGGCCTCGAACATCGGAATGATTTCGTCGGCCCGTACCTCGCCGACGATGATCCGCTTGATGTTCTTGCGCAGGGAGTGCGGGATCAGGTCGTTGAGCGTCACCGCGCCGGCGCCCTCGGAGTTGGCCTGGCGCACCTGGAAGGCGATGACGTTCTGGTGCCGATGCCTCAGCTTGTCCAGGAACAGCTCGTAGTCCGACTCCAGCGTGGCCAGCCGTTCGGCAGGATCGATCGCCGATGCCAAGGCCCGCAGCATCGTAGTCTTGCCGGCGGCCGTACCACCGGTGATGACGATGTTCAGCCGGGACAGCACGGCGGCGCGCAGGAAGCCGTAAAGGCTGCGGTTGACCGTGCCGAGTCTCAGCAGGTGGTCGAGAGTCACGTCGACCAGGCGGTGACAGCGGATGCTCGCGCAGGGGCGACTCGTGACGGACATAGTGGCGCTGAGCCGTACGCCGACGCCATCGTCTCCGTCGCCGGGGCGGAGCGCCGTGTTGAGCAGCGGGTTCGCGGCCGAGAACTCGCGGGGGTTGTAACTCTTGTGGAGCGCCCACATCTGGATCATCTTGATCAGCTCGTCGTCGGTAGCGGCCACGGCCGGCCCGCGCTCGCAGGCGCCGTCGCTGTAGGTGATCCACACCTCGTCGCATCCGTTGATGTCGATGCTCTCGACTCTGCTGTCATTGACGTACGGCGTGAGCACGCCAAGCTCGAACCGCTCGTCCAGGACGGCCTGGACGAGCCGGCGCTGGGTCGCGAAACTCACGGCGCCGGTCTCGGACAACCGCCCATGAGCCCAGTGCTGCACCCGGGCCTGGATCACGTGCCGGGCCGTGTCTCGATCCTCGGTGTCTTTCAGGTCGTCGGCCACCGAGGCGGTGATGTCGAGCACGGCTTCCCGGAATGCCTTTTGGCCGATCTCCTCCGCTGGAGTTGCCGAACGCGGAAGCAGACCGGAGTCACCAGGGCCAGTGATGGGACGCGGAGGCCAGACTTCGCCGGGTCGCCGGCTGCTCATCGCGTAACCATCTCCTCAGCCGGCTCCTGCAGGCTTTCGAGGTGTTCGCGCATCGCCATCGCGAGGAAAGACGCCCCGCGCATCAGCGGTGATCGGCGGAAGGATCGCCTGGCCCGCTTGCCGTCAGACAGGACTTCGGCTGACCTCGGATCATGGGGGATCGCGCCGATGACGGGGAGGCCGTACAGCGCGTTGCTGATCTCCTTGCTGCTGTAGTCGCCTTCGCCGATCAGGCAGAGGGCCACCGGCACCTTGGTCCCTACGTAGCGGCCGAGCGCGTCGAGTCTGGGCCGAGCGTCCGCGACCTGGCGCAGACACGGGCGCAACACCATGAGAGCCATATCCGACGTCGCGATCAGCCGCATGGGGGTGTCAGGCCCTCCGATCTGGCCTACGTCCAGCACGACATCGACGACGTCGTGGGTGGCCGACGTGATGGCACCCGAGATCGCGTCCCAGGCCGTCTCGAGCTGCGCCGCGTGACGTGGGTCCCTGATGCCGGGTAGCAGGAGCCACTCGCGGGCGTCTTGGTCGAGGGAGACGACATACTTCCACAGAGTCTGTGGGTCGGGCTCGTGGGCGATGGCCAGCGCGAACTCCAGGAGACCGCTGGGCGGCCCTTCCATCCGGCCGACAAGGAATCCCGGGAGGACGCTGCCGCCCTTGGGGTCACACTCCGCGAGCAGGGCTCGGTCTCCCCAGGCGTAGGTGAGGGCAAGAGCGGTGGTGGTAACGCCTGGCGAGCCGCCGGGGCTCATCAGTGTGTAGGTCGCCATTCAGGTGCTCCGGGGGTTGAGGACCATGGCGACCTGGCCGTCAGCTGCCAAGGTGGCGAGCTCGGGGCCTTCCGTCCTGTTGACGATGAGGTCGACGACCATCAGTCCGTCGGTATCGGGTCCTTTCACCTGGTCGACAAGCGCTTCGACAGCGGTCCTGGCAGTTGTCTTGGCTGTCGGCACGGGTTGGCTCTCTGGCGTGGCGATGACGAGGATCGGATCGCCCGGCCGGAGCCCACGAGCCGGCAGTCGGCTCGGCTTCACCGCGACGGGTACGAGCTGCTGGTCGCCGAGCGGGGAGAGTTGGTCGGTGACTAGCTTGGGCTGCACGAGCATGCCTGCCACGAGGTCGGCGGCTGCCCGCATTCCGATCACCCGGCGCAGCTCTTCGGCAGGAACCGTAGTTACAAGGTCGTCGACGCCCACCGTCGTAGTAGAGACGTCGCTGGCCGTTAACTGCTGACCTAGGGCCACGCCACGAGTCATCACGAGAACCGGTACGCGATCGCTCATGCCGGTGACCGTCTGGTAGCTCACCACACCACCGCCACTCACCACGAGCAGTCCGAGGAGCAGCAGTCCTCGGCGACGCTGTCGTGGCTGGACTGGAAGCTTCGGCACCTGCACGGGAGGAGCGACACCGTTGCCAGCGTGCTGGGGTGGAGCGGGCATTGATCTGCGGACCATCTAGGAGCTCCTCTGGATCAGTGCCTGGCCTTCGGCGATCCGCAGCGGGAAGGTCGTGGACGTCGTCATCGGCGCCAGCGTTCCGCCCGCACCACCGGACCCGGTCCAGGTGGCCGTCCAGACGATGGAGACGATCACCTTGTAGCGCGAGCCGGGCAGGCCGGCGCTGGAGCGGGTAAACAGGTATGAGCAGCTGCTTCTCTGGCCGCGTATGTCCTTCGACGCGGTGTACGGCGTGCCCGGGCCCTTGCATGTCGCTGTGGCTTGCCCCGCGCCCGGCCGAATGACCATCGTTGCTGGGGTCGCGGTGACCTCGGCCCAGACCGGCCCGCTCGCGGCTCTTGTGCTGATCGAATGCCACTGGCTGCGCTCGGCCCAGAAGAGATGCGGGAGGCCGACCAGCCCGTCACGGCCGCGGGGTGGCGCCGTAGCGATCCGCGGGACGGGAGGCTTGAGCTGGCGGAGCGCCTGTTCCATAAGCATCTCCGGTGTTACGGCAGGCGCCGCAGGATCTCCCGGGGTTACGCCCTGAAAGACGTTGCGCTGGCCGCCGGGCCCGCTATCGCACTGCAGGTAGGTGGCGCCGTTGGCGCCCCCGATGGCGTGGCAGTTGATCAGACCGCCACCGCCGTTGCCGCTTCTCAGTGGTCGGCCCTGCTGCCTGGTCTCGTGGCTGCTGTACGCGACCCAACTGCTTCCCCACGGGAAGGCTCCGTGGTCGTCGTCCTTGGGAATGTCGACTGAGTAGGCAGAGGCCGCAAGAAGCGAGGTCAGCGCGAGGGTGGCGTACATGCCGCCTCCCTGATGCTCAATCCGGTGAGGCGCCACCGCCCGTCGGTCGACTGCTCCAGCACTGCCTTGATGTTGGCCGTTGAGTTGTCCCTGATAGAGCCGGGGATGAGCTTGTGAGTGAGCCGGTCAGCCATACCGGCTTTGGAGGTGTCCTGGCAGTCGGTAACCTCGGCCCGCTTACCGCCGACGCGCACCTCTTTCAAGCGTGGGATCACCTCGCCGTATGGTTCCCGCCCCTGCTCAGCCATCCGGCGGATCCCGTCCACAAGGTGATCAAGATATGGGCCGTTGACGTACCGCTTGAGGAGAGTGCGGGCTTCCTCCGGTGACGTCCTGGCGGCAACTGCGAGCGTCTTCCAGTACTCGCTATAGGTGGCGACGATCACGTCTTGTGTCAACGATGGGGTTGCTCTGGCCAGAGAAGGCGCCGAGGCAGGTATCGCTGAAGGCTGAGTCGGCAAGGAGGTAGGACGTTCCGCTTGGCAAGCACTCAACACGGCCACTGCGCAGATAGCCGCTGCTGAGCGGCGAGTAGCTATTCGGCCTGCATTCAATCTGGAATCACAATCTGTTATTACATTTAGTTGTCACTTGGTCGCAGAGAGTAGATTAAGCACCTTGCAAAGGCCGAGACAAGTGAAGATGCGGAGCGCTCCTGGCTGTGATTCCACCTCCGATGGCTTGCCCTAACTCCTGACCACTGGCCACTTGCGAAGCCCGATCGCTTCGCATGTCGTGCAAGTACGGAGCAGCGTGAAGTCGCATCGGACAAAGACGCCATGCTGCTGATCTTCCGCCCCAGAGAGGGTGGCGGCCGCCGACGGCTTCACCGCTGTCGTTGGTGACGTTGCGACCCTCGGTCGCCCTGGAGGGCGACCGCCACACGTGCCCCTGTCCGATGGCACCTACGACATGTGGGTGTTGCGACCCTCGGTCGCCCCGGAGGGCGACCGCCACCGTTCAGGACATTGATCAAGGCCGTGAACCCGTACAGTTGCGACCCTCGGTCGACCCGGAGGGCGACCGCCACACATGCCCATCGACCTGATCACACGCGCCGAGTGGTTGCGACCCTCGGTCGCCCCGGAGGGCGACCGCCACGTCGGCATAGTCGAGCCACATCTTCCTGAACCCGTCGTTGCGACCCTCGGTCGCCCCGGAGGGCGACCGCCACGGTGTCCCGCAGCGCGTCCGCGAAGGCGATCTTCATGTTGCGACCCTCGGTCGCCCCGGAGGGCGACCGCCACATCGTGTCGACGATGGTCTCGACCTCGTCGATGCCGTTGCGACCCTCGGTCGCCCCCGGAGGGCGACCGCCACTCGATGACGGCCATGTCGACGCTCTTGGACTCGGCGTTGCGACCCTCGGTCGCCCCGGAGGGCGACCGCCACCATCGTGTTCCCCTCTCTTAGAAGCCGAGCGAGATGTTGCGACCCTCGGTCGCCCCGGAGGGCGACCGCCACACTGGTGCGACGTTCGAGCGGCGTGTGTGTGGGCGTTGCGACCCTCGGTCGCCCCGGAGGGCGACCGCCACCCCTGACGACATGGTCATCTGGGAGGACGACGAGGTTGCGACCCTCGGTCGCCCCGGAGGGCGACCGCCACAAGGGCGCCTACAGCCCGCTCGCCTCGACGCGTGGGGTGTTGCGACCCTCGGTCGCCCCGGAGGGCGACCGCCACCCGGCTGTCTCCAGCTCGTTGTTGAGCACCTGGAGGTTGCGACCCTCGGTCGCCCCGGAGGGCGACCGCCACCCTGGACGTAGGAAGGGATGCCGCGATGGCCCCGATGTTGCGACCCTCGGTCGCCCCGGAGGGCGACCGCCACCTTGATGCTCAGCGCTGCTCGGTGAGGTACTTCTCGTTGCGACCCTCGGTCGCCCCGGGGCGACCGCCACACCTCCAGCCCGGCCAGCGAGGTCAGACCGAAGTCTTGCGACCCTCGGTCGCCCCGGAGGGCGACCGCCACCTCGGGCAGATCCTCGCGCACCACGCTGCGCCGAATCTTGCGACCCTCGGTCGCCCCGGAGGGCGACCGCCACCCCGGCGCCGCCGAATTCAGATTCGGCCGCCCGTGGCTTGCGACCCTCGGTCGCCCCGGAGGGCGACCGCCACGGCATCTGAGCAGGCATTATGCCTCTACGCTGCCGATAGCGGAACTTGCCAATTTACTTTTCAAGCACCATACACGGCGATATCTCCTTCGGAGCCCATGGCGTGTCGCGTGAGCACTCCAGGTTCCGAACTAGAGGATCAACGGATCATGATGAGGTACTGCTTCGGCAACTCCAAGTCTGTGGACGGCGGTGAAGCCGTTAGCCGGAAGCCGGTAGATCCGTACCGAGTCGTCGGATGCAGCAATGATCCGTCTGGCACCATCAAGCAAGGTCAGTAGATCGGCATCCGAGCAGGTGATCTCGAAGACTGATTTCTGCACACGATGGCCGTACCCCTCACAGAGATTGGCCATTTTACGCAGTCGGCGTCGCCCTTCGGGCGTCGTCGTCACTACGTCATACGTTAAAAGGAGCTGCATCAACTTACGGTCCAGGGAACGTAGGCGGGCAGTTCGCCGCGGATGTACCGAGCCAGTAGCCGTGCCTGTACGACTGGAAGTAGCGAAGTTGCGACTTTTCGTCCGAGAAGCCGGTGCGCCCATTCCCTGCTCTTCCAGCCTTGCCATTCGACGAGAACGATACGCCGGCCATCCTCGGTGAGCTGAACGGCGCCGCCGGGCAGCGTCTCGAAGTGCTCTGGGCGGAGTTGCTTCCGGTTGAGCAGGCTGAGCGCGAGCCGATCGGCCAGAATGGGCCGGAACTCCTCCATCAGGTCCAGCGCGAGAGCGGGTTTCCCCGGACGCAGGCCGTGGAGGAAACCGAGATAAGGATCCAGACCGACCTGTTCGGCCGCTCCGTGGACCAGACTGCGGGTCAGTCCGTAAAGGAACGACAGCAAGGCGTTGACCGGGTCTGTGGGGGGCCGACGGGTGCGGTTGATGAACGGCGCGACGCCCGGCGGGGTACGAAGCAGGCCAGACAGTCCCTCGAAGTACAAGCGGGCGCCCTGCCCCTCCAGACCCATCAGTTCCTCAAGGTCGGCGGCTTGGTCAGCGCGTTTGAGTAGTTCCTCTACGTCCTCGCACTTACATCTGAGTGTCTGCTGGAGTTCGGGGAGTGCGTCGCGTGCTCCACGTAGGAGAACCTGCCGAGAGTTCTGCAGCTTGCCTGCGACGCAGCATCGAGCGATTTTCAGGCGGGCTTCGGGGCTGGCGTGGGCGAGGTGCTGTGCGTGGCGTAACAGCACGTTGCCTCGAACGGGTCCGTCGACTCGTCCGAGGAAACGCCCGGAAAGGCTCATCCATACGATGGATCGGCCGTCGTCGGCGCATCGCGCCAAGAGCTCGGCGGACATTGCCACGTGACCGTAGACGACGATGCTGTCCAAACGGCGCAGAGGCAGCGTTCTTTTCGGACTATCGGGGGCGACGACCTTGAGGCTGTCATGATCGAGGTGCAGGCTGGCGCCTTGCGTCTGCACGTATAGGGTGTTGAGGAGTTCAGTCATCCCACGCTGCCTCCGGTTAGGGAACAAACAGCGCCGACGCCATTCGGGTGAAGGCCTGTGTCCGAGCGAGAACCCGTGGCATGCACATGTCGTGCATTGAACATCGCCGGCATCGCTGATCGGCGGTGGCCATGGGCAGCGTCATTGTGGTCATGGTGCCCCGTACTGCCTTGGCCAGTTCCAGCACACGCGCGCGGGCGGCGGCGTCAATGATGACGGTGTGTCTACGGCGGTCGGCTGCCGAGTAGATCACGCCCTGCGGGACGGAGCAGTCGAACATGGCTTCCAGGCACATGGCTTGGCCCGCCACCTGTACATCGGCGGGACCGCCAGGAGTGTAGGTGCCGGACTTGTGTTCAATGGGGATGATGCGGCCGTCATGGTGTATCTCCACGACATCGCACACCCCGATCAGTGAGAGTTCGTCGTGCCATACAGGAAGGGCACGCAGAGTCCGGACCGCGCCGCGGGTCTCCTGGCCGGGGTCATGGACACGCTGGTGCATGAGCGTTCCGCGGATGGTAGCCGCGTCGTCGACGTACCCGTCTTCGAGCAGGATCAGCCCGGCCTGGCGAGGGCAGTAAGCGTGGTGTTCCAGAGCTGACAGGGTCACCTGGGCGAGCGGGCCGCTCCTCGCGGCCCGCTGACTCGGCTCGTTCACCCGAGGACGCGAGTGAGGGTGACCCCCTCAGGAAGGTCGTCGCCGACCGAGACTGTGTAGTCGGTGAACATACGCGGTACCGCTTTATTCGGCGACACCTGTACGCGGTCGAACAACTCGTGAGCTGGGGTCCTACCGAACGGGTCGTCGTGGCTGAATGCGTACAGGGAGCGCAGGGCCATCTCGCCGCGTGTGGATGCGCGGTCGTGTTCGAACATGAGGGTCATCGCTCGCCAGAACGTCTCCAAGTCCTGGCTTGTCACGCCGGTTCGGCGGGCCAGTGGTGCGCTGAAGTGGCCGTATCCGAGGTAGAGGCCGTAGGGGATGAGGTGCTTGTTGCCCATTTCGGTGGTCTCGCCCTTGTCGATGTGGTCCTGGCGGGTCTGGGTGACCCGGGTGATTCCGTGTTCCTGAGCCAGGACGGTGTCGATGGAGCGGGAGAAGGTGAGCTGCATGGGGCCCTGGACACGTCCGCAGGGTTTGGTTCCGGTGGACATGACGGCTCCGAACATGCGGACGTCGTAGAAGGTCTGGCACATCCACTGCTGAGCTTCGATCTCGGACTTGCGCCGCTGCTTGGGGTCCAGGTTCAGAGCGGCGTAGGCGCGTTCGTGCTGGGCGTTGAGGGAGGTGCCGGTCTCGACGTAGATGTCGTAGCCGGGCATTCCCTCATGGAGGAGGGCGACCATGTTGCGGATCTTGCGTTTGATCGCCACGTCGGTGACCAGGCCCTGCCCGGTTTCCGGGTCGGTGCGGGGCATTCCTCCCGCGTCGGGGTCGCCGTTGGGGTTGCCGTCGCGGACGTCGAACAGGAAGACGAAGTCGTGCTTGCGTGCGGGGTCGAGGTGGACGGACATGTCCAGCGGGTTCCTTTCAGGGGATGAGAAGGACGAGGTCAGACAGATTCGGCGGCGGAGGCCTTGAGCGCGGCAGCAGCGCGGGCGGCTTGCCGGTCGGCGGCGCGTTGCTGGTGGTAGCCGAGGACGAACCGTCCCTGGCCGGACAGGTCCAGGGTGGGAGGGATCTCGGTGGTGAACTTTTGGGCGATCTCGTCAAGGCGTCTGTCTAAGGCGATGCCGGCGGCTTTCTTGCTGTTGCCGCGAAGCCGCCGCAGGTGACCCGTGGCGTTCTTGCGCAGCATGGTCAGTACTGGAAGCGGCCTGCCCATGGCCGCTCCGAAGAACTTGTCGCCGATCGTGGTGTTGATGTTGTCCAGCGCGGTGCGCTGAATGTCTTCCAGCACGGCGAACATGCGTCCGCACAGATAGGCCGGATCATCGGTATCGAGGTTGAGACGGTCCACCAGGACATCCTTCATAGCGGGGACGGCACGGATGAGCAGCAGGCGCAGCAGAGCGGCGCGGGGAAGATCGACACGGTTGTCCGCTCGTACGCGGTGGATCAAGCCGGCCAGTAGGTAGGCCGGTGGCCGGGTGCCGCGAAGGGCCGCTGCCATGAGGTCACGCTCGGCCGACTTCGGTGCGGTATCCCTGACATACCCCTGCTTGCCGTACCGGCCGAGTGCGGCGACCAAGCGCCACAACGCGACGTGCTGGGGACCGTCCGTCCACATGTCGCATATCGCGTGGTCGGTGAACCAGGCATCCACCCGCTTGAACGTCTCGATCAAGGGCACATCGATCCAGTCGCGGATGACCACCCGGCTTTGGTTCGCCGACAGGGTCATGGCGTAGAAGGCGTTGCCGTCCAGCCAGGCGGCGCGCCGGGCGGGCGGAAGCCGTACCTGCTCGATGAACGCGTCGACGTCGTTGGGCTGCGCGTCGCGTACGGCGCCAAGCAGCGATACCGGCGCAGGCCGGCGCAGCCACCACACCAGGACGCTGTCGCTGCCGCGATAACGATGGTGGGGATCGGCCAGCAGCGCGTTCAACACCGACATGGCCTGCCCCCCGCACGTGTCGCAGATAGGGGTGTTGCCCAGCTGGGTGATACCGCCCCGGCCCTGGGCGGTTTTGTTGATCGACACCAGCTGGGCATCGCGGCCCCGGCCACCCGCTACAGGGATCGCGCCCGGTTTGACCGGCTCGGGGATGGTGTCCAGCAAAGGAGCGAGGTACCCGCACGACAGGCAGATGCCCTGGCCGCCAGCTGAGCTTTTGCGCTCGCGGACGATCTGTCCCCAGGCCGTCGCGGCGGAGGGCAAGGCGTGCAGCCATCCCTGATCGGTCCTGATCGCCACAACGTCGGATGGTTTGGCCTCAACGGGAATCTCGATCTGGGAGGAGACGCCACGTTGCAGAAAGGCGACCATGGGTGCGGCAAGTGGCTCGTCCTTGGCCCAGCGGTGAACCAACTCGGCGAAATCCCGCGCGCGGCGGCGGGCATCGGCAACTTGCTTGTCGCTGTCGTCCTTCGGCATGCCCAGCACGTACTGCAAGGTGTCGGTAAGCAGGAACGGAAGCGACCCAATGCCCGAGCGTTGCACGTACGGGGTGTCCAGCAGCGCCCCGGCCTTGGCCTCGGCGCTGCTTAAGTCCACCAGCCGGCCGCCTCGTGCGCGTCCGTCGGCATCGAGGTCGATCGCCCACCGGACGCTGCGGTTACGGTAATTCGGTGGGGGAAGGCCCTCGCGGGCATGCACGGCAAGTTGCCTGATCAGCATTCGACGCTCACCCCCTACCGCCGGTACGCGCGGCGGCACCGGGCAGCTCGACGCCTTCTCGCGGAACTTCCATGACGCCTTTGTCCAGTACGGCGTGGAACCACCGGTATGCCTCGCCCTCGGGCCGGTAGTCGATGCCGTGCAGCATCACGCCCAGGATCTCGTCGTGGGGAAATGGGTCCTGGTCGGTCTTCGGACGGAAGGACGCCGAAAACTCGCGGACACCGAGAAATGGCTGGGAAAAGCAGGCGCCCCGCTCAACCCTGCGCCGGAACTGGTCGCGATACTTGGCCTCGGGATCGGTCGCGTGCGGGCGCAGCCGTACTTGAGCGTGAATCCGGTAGGCGACATCGCGCAGGCACACCATGTTGCGCTGGTCACGGTCGGCTTCGGCATCGAACCGCAAAGAGGTGTCCGTCATCGCCTCCCGCACCCAGCCCATGGTCAGCATCGAGGAGACCTCGTTGCGGCGAAAGGACGCCCACTGGATCGGCCTCAGCATCTCGATCCGCTCGATGACGTAGGAAAACTCCGGCTTCCAAAAGATCGCCTCCAGCACACCCTTGGCCGCCGACGGAGTCATCATCGGGTAGCTCAGCCGTTCGGTCTTGAACTCCGGCCGGGTGAAACAGGCGTACGGCGCCTCGACTTCCACCGCCAGCGCGGGCGGTGGATGGTGAGCATGACGGGTGGTCAAAACACCAGCTCCTGAGGGTCAAGGGATGAGATTTCGATGCCTCGCTGCGGGTGATAGTCGCCCAGCCATTCCACGAGGTCACCGATGACGGGCGCGGCCAGTCCTTCCTCAACCGCCCGGCGGGCGGCACCACGCGGCAGGGTGGCCAGGTAGGGACGCAGGGCCCGCAGCTTGGCCCCTGCCCCGGGGCGACCATCCCGCAGGTACGACAAGATCCGGTCGAGTTCTTCGATGTCGCCGTACCGCACGACTACGGGAACGGTCCACTCGTCGATCATGCGGAACAGGTCTGCGACGCGGGGAAAGTCATGGGCCAGGCGTTCCATCTGGATCTCCTGCCCGGCCTGCTCGACGTTGTGAAAGTCGAATCTGGCCTGGTAGTACTCCTGCAGCGCGTCCAGATCATCCGGTGAGCAGTCCGGCCCGAACCGGTCACGGGTGGCCTGCAGCGCCGGCCCGTACAAGATGCCGGCTGCCTCATTGCCATCCTCGGGGTCGAAGATTGTGACCGTGCCGTACGGCAGGCGCCCACTGCGGTTGATCCGCCCGGCGGCCTGCTGCAAGGAGTCCGCCGGGGCAGCCGCGCGGAACCCGTCCGGGAAGTCCAGGTCAACGCCCGCCTCCACCAGCTGCGTACTCACCACGGCGACCGGCTCACCCGCCGCCAGACGCCTTCTGATGTCCTCCAGCGTGTTCCGCC
Organism: Microbispora sp. NPDC049125; assembly: GCF_040802045.1. NCBI lineage: Bacteria > Bacillati > Actinomycetota > Actinomycetes > Streptosporangiales > Streptosporangiaceae > Microbispora > Microbispora sp. NPDC049125. The sequence goes on from NZ_JBEZDW010000033.1 coordinate 86,947, forward strand.
GGTGCGCGGCCGCCATCCGCGTCGATAGGTGAAGCGCGGAGCGATGCTCCTCCATCATCCGATGCATCCGAGCGGCGTCCTTGGTGGTGTTGACCACGACCAGCACCTGCGGCTTCGCTGCAGCCTCCTCGGCGATCTGCGCCATCGTGGGCTTGGGATCCAGTAGCCACCGATAGCGCACCCGCGTTCCTAATGCCTCATACAGCGGCTTCGGCTCCTGGATCACGTCCATGATCCGTTCTCCGCGGAGCGGGGATAGCAGCTCAAACGGCGGCTGCGTCGCCGAGGCCAGCACAACCGTGGCACCGAACCACCGTGTCAACGTGCGTAGCGCGGACAAAATTGGGAGCAGCAAGCGGTCCGGAAGCGCCTGCACCTCGTCAAGCACGATCACCGAGCCGGCCAGCCGATGCACCCGGCGCATCGCCGCGGGCTTGTTGCTGAACAGGGACTCAAACAGCCGAATCGTGGTGGTGACAACAAAGGGGGCATCCCAGTTCTCAGCCGCCAAGCGCTGCCACGGCCGTCCTGGCGTGCCGTCGTCCAAATCGATGCCGCTGTGGTGTTCCAGGACCACAGGATGTCCGTCGCCGTCCTGCTCGAGAAGGTCACGGTAGACGGCAGCGTTCTGCTCCGTGATGGACATGAACGGCACCGCAACGATGACCCGCTTCAACCCATGGTGGCGAGCATGATGGACCGCGAACCCACCCGATGCAAGCGTCTTCCCCGACCCCGTCGGAGCGGGAATCCGATAGATCCCCCGCGGACCTTGCGCAGCCGCCACGCACTGCTCGTACACCGCCTGGCGCAGCCCGTCGACCGGAGACGACCGAGCGCCGTCCAGCATGCCCTGGCGTCCATGCTCAAATCGCTCAGCCAGATCAGCAGCGGAGACTGGATGCAACGGCCGCGACGCGGCGGCGAAATGCGCCTCCGTATCGAGGAAATCCGCGTCCACCACGGTGCTGTAGACCATGCGCACCAGCAGATCCAGCGCGTACGGGTCATCCCTTGCCGCTTCGGGAAGCCACGCCGGCAGTGCGATGGGCGCTGCAGAATGGATCTCCGGAACGATGCTCTCAACTCGGCGGATCGCCTCGGCGACGGGGCCGTCATCGTCGGCGAAATGCAGTTCCTCCTTCAGCCGTGACTGGCTCGGCAGTCCGCCGTGATGCCCGAACACGACCGCCGCCATGATCCCCAGATTCTGTTGATCCAGCAGCCAAGTGCCTGCGTGCTTGTGCGGCACACCCACCGGGCCGCCACGGCTCTCGGCCCGAATCAGTCCGCACTGCCAATCACTGCAGCCTTTGCCAATATCATGAACGAGCCCGCAGTGAGCTGCGAGGGGGCCCGCGTTGAAGACCTCACCGAAGGCACCCGCTCGCCAGGCCGTCCCTCGCAAATGGTCACCGAGCTCATGACGAAGCCCATCACCATCCCGGGCACTATGCGCCCACATAAGTCCGGCCACGCCCACCTCTCTACGGAAGATCTGCGAGACCTGAACTGTAGGAGACGCCACCGACAATTTCAGCCAGTTCAGAGCAAAGCGTTCCGATGAACAGCATGATCGCTTCTCATGGGAGAGGCTGGCTTCCAGTGGGGCAGGCAGTGAGCACCTCAGGCTCCTCCTTCCCGCAAGCCGAATAAAGATCACGTCGGGGTGTTAGCTATACCCTTCAACAAGGTGCAGCATCAGCACGATTTCAAGCATCCGCTGTGGTTAGGAACCACAAGTGCTCATGCGACACGCCGTAGCTTTCTCGGGTGTTATGGCCCGATTTGTCATTTGACGCGTGAATTAGCGCTGGTAGGCATCAACACTAATCAAGGCATGATGGCTGGTGAGATGCAGTGGCGGTCGCCCTTCGGGGCGACCGAGGATCGCAACAGTCTTGTACGCCTCCCGCACTCGCTTGACTACGAGGGTGGCGGTCGCCCTTCGGGGCGACCGAGGATCGCAACGATCTCTTGGGTCTCGCGCTGGAAGTTCGTTGCCCCCGTGGCGGTCGCCCTTCGGGACGACCGAGGATCGCAACCGCTCCAGGATCCGCAGGTACCCGGTGCTCTTACTGACGCGTGGCGGTCGCCCTTCGGGGCGACCGAGGATCGCAACCGTGAGCTGGCCAGGCAGGCGCAGGCCGCTGGGGTGTGGCGGTCGCCCTTCGGGGCGACCGAGGATCGCAACGGATTCGAAGACACCGGCAACAACATCGCGATCCAGTGGCGGTCGCCCTTCGGGGCGACCGAGGATCGCAACCCGCAGCCTGGATACTCGTCCGCCTCGTTGGCCAAGTGACGGTCGCCTTTCGGGGCGATCGAGGGTCGCAACGGGTTCGACGACACCGGCCAGAACATCGCCGTTCACAGTGGCGGTCGCCCTACGGGGGCGACCGCGTTGTACCCGATATAGCAACCTGCCTGTGGAGTTACGTCAACGAGCCGTTCATTCCGGACGCCTTAACGAGGCGAGCCCATCGTGGGCTTCGTCTGAATTGTCGGGCAAGATCGGTGGAACGGGGGAGTGCTCCGTCGGGTCCGCGATTTCGGAGTGCCCACTCCCATGCTTCTCGCTGAAGGGTGCGTCCTCGCTGACCACCTGCGACATGAGCCGGGCCGTCGCTTGAAACAGACGCTGAGATGGCGGTGGACTCCCCAGGAGAGAGCCGTTGGGCGACGCTCTGCCGTACCAACCTGAAGGCCATTTCCAAGCCGCCGATCATCGCGAAGGCCGGCCAGGCTGCCACAGCACGGCCGATGATCGATGGCTCCGCGACGGCAATGTTGGCCGCGACACTGGCGAGGCTGCCAATAACCAGGAGCGTCCATGGCAGCACGCCACCTCGTTTCCCGCGCCTTGAATCAGCGAGAAGGGCCATCGAGGCGCAGAGCACCATCCCGTCCACACTCAACGGTAGAAGCGCCGCGGTCCAGGGTGATTCGCCGTGTCGAAGTGCGAGCAGGTGGAGGTGCCGGTAGGAGATCGAGCCGGCGATGAGGGCGAGCGCGACAACGCTGGCGATCGTCGTACTGAGGATGATCCTTTCGATATGTCGTTGGTCGGCGTCGCGCGTGGGCTCAGCCACGGGTCCTCGTCCTCCTCCAACTGAGTGGTCAAGGCTCGCTCCGCTATACCGGTACCGGAGCGAACGGCATGGATAGCTCAAGACGACCGGCGTCCGCTGCGGTGCCGGATCTTGGTGAAGGCGTCGAGCGCTGTCTCGTCGGCGTCGTCCAGAGTGTGCAGATATTTCTCTGTCGTCGCGATTGAGGCGTGGCCGAGTCGCTCCTTGACGACCTGAAGGTCCGCGCCACCGGAAAGCAGCCAGGACGCATGTGCATGCCGAAGGTCATGGATGCGAACTTTCACCGCGAGCTCGGCTGCGGCGAGGGCGGGCTTCCAAATCTGGTTTCGAAAGGCCTCCGCAGGCACGTGACCGTCGGTGTCGCGGATACGGCGTCCGCGAGGGCTGTCCTTGCCTTCGGTCTGGCGGCGCCTCGCTCGGTAAAGGGCGATGGCGGATCGGCAATGCTCGCAGCGGCACTTGCCCGAGTTGTAGCCCAGTAGCGTGCCGTGCTGGTACTGATGGCCTGCCGCGTTTGGGGAAGTGAAGCCCAGGTGGTCAGGAGCGGGGACCGCATGCAGTTTGGTTCGGGCAGTTGGCTCCTGCCGCCACATGTAGAGCAGGTCATTCGGCCCCAGCTCTCGTTCCTCGATGTGAAGGAACAACTTGTCAACGAGCTGTCTCGTGAGCTTGAGGCGCCGGAACTCCTTGTCCTTGGGGTACGCCTTGACGAGGAAGCGGCCGCCCGTGGGGTGGAACTGGGGATTCACCTCAACGACTGCTCGGCTGACGGTCAGGATCCGCGAGCCTGCGTCTAGATCCTCAACTCGTAGTTCGGTCAGCTCACCCCAACGAAGGCCAGTCTCGATGTCGGTCTCGACCAGAAGCTTCGTGTCCGCGTCCGGCAGGGCCCGGTAGAGCGCCTCGAACTGCTCAGGGGAGATGATCGTCCGTGGCTTGGCCACCACCGGTGGCGACTTGACCCCCTTGCACGGGTGAATGAAGGTCACCTGATCGTTCAGGGCGGTCGTGAAGATCGCACTAAGGACGATCTTCGTCTTCTGGATAGTTACGGCCGACGCCCCCTTCTTCTTCATGGCGACGATCCAGGCCCGGACATGCTCTGGCATGATGTCGATCATGCGCATGGCGCCGAACTCGGGCAGAAGGTGCTTCCTGATCGCGTAGGTGTAGGTCTGCCGCGTCGTGGCTTCCATCTCATGGTTTGGCAACCAGGTGCCCCCGACGTAACTCTTGAAGGTCTGCCGTCCGCGCTTGGGATCGCCGATCCGTCCCTTGGCCACCTCCGCCTCGGCCATCTGCCAGGCTTTGTCGGCGTCCTTCTTGTTGGAGAAGGTGCCTGCCGAGAGGATGTTGCCTTTCAGATCTTGGTAACAGGCGGTGTACCGCGGCTTGCCGTTGCGACCCAGCCGCTTGAACGAGTAACCCACTCGACCTCGCCTTCATGATCCTTTGTTAGTGACTCGTTAGCGCATCTCGCATCAGGGAGTGGCATTTCGCGGGACCTGGCGTCACCGTGTCATGCCGCTTCACCTGCGAGTTTATGCTCTGAGTCACCAAAAGGCCACGAAGGGTTGAACGGCTGGGGAAGGCTGATAAGGAAGAGGTCCCAGGTTCAAGTCCTGGTAGCCCCACCACGAAACACCAGCTCAGAGGCCAGTTCCCAAGATCCGGGACCTGGCCTTTTGATCGTTTGCCATCGATTTGCCATCACGGGCTCCCGGCACCAGGTAGCAGACATCAACCCACATCGACACGTCCTGGCAGCTGATCTTCCCTCCGCGCGGATGAGGTTGAACGCCTGTGAGGCCATGAACGGCATCACTAGCAATGTCGTAGCCGTCCCTGCGCTTGTACGACGGCCGGGTCGTGCGGGAGTTCCTCACACGAGTGCAGCGGCAGGCCGGTGTTCCCTTGTAGCGTGGGCACCAGATCCGACCCCGAAGCCGGGAGCCCGCCGCATGCGCTGGAAGGTCAACTCGGAGGAGCCGCTCTACACCGACCCATGGTTGGACATCCGGTTGGCTGACGTCGAACTCCCAGACGGCCGGCACCTCGACCACCGCCTGATCCGCACTCCACCCGGGGAAGAGACCGGATGGCGGCCCGGATCGCTGCGCCCGCTGCTCTACACCCAGCCCACCAACGGCATCTCCGACTCCGCGCACCACATCTTTCGCGCGGACGAGTCGACGCATATCGGCGTGCCCACGGAGCCATGGGAGTCCGAGCGCATCGACTGGGTCCCGCTCACGGACATCCGCCGCCTGATCGACAAGCGCGACATAGTCAGCGGAACGACCCTCGCCGCCCTCCTCTACGTCCTCACCGAGGCATAGAGCGAGGAGCCTTTCGGCTGCCGAATAAGTGAAACGTCTCTCTCATGGCGCGCATGGTTGCAAGAGCGCTGGCGGCCAGCGGACCACATCAGCCAGAATGTGCTGTGACTGACCTTGCGGGTCTTACGCCTGTCGAGCACTTCGTGTTGGAGGAAGCAGAGGCGGACGACGTCCTGCTGTGGGAGCTTGCGGCGACCTTGACGCACAACGGCACCCAAGATGAGCGAATCGAAGCAGTGCCGCTTCTCGCGGATGCGCTTATCTCTCTGGCATGCCATGGCCTGGTGCAGGTGCGCACCTTTCCCACGTGGCCTATCGATCCGAATGAGGCCGTTCTCGTCCCAGTTGATCAGCTCACTGATGTGTTGCGTGATGTGGACAACTGGCTATGGCGTGACGTGTTCACCGCGTTGATCGTTGTCGCCCTTACCGAGGCCGGTGGCGCATGGCTCTGATGATGTGGCTGAGGTATGCGAGAGCTTGCGGGGTTGCGGGCGGGTGACGAACTGAGTGACAACGAGCACGTACGCCGCTGGACTTGCGCGGACATCCTGGGATCGTTTTCGCAGCTCAACGGCTCTAACCGTACACCTGAGCACACTTTGAAGCGCTCCGGCTTCGATGGAGGCTCGTTCCCTTGAGAGGATCGAGTCATGGCAGCGAAGTCCCCCTATCCCGCGGAATTGCGTAAGCGCGCGGTGCGGATGGTCGCCGAGGTCCGTCCGGACTATCCGACCCAGTGGGCGGCGATCAACGCCGTCGCCACCAAGCTCGGCATCGGCACCGCCGAGACGCTGCGTTCGCCAGCCACGCGCCAGAGTCCACACTGTCGTTCACGGCCATCGCTTTCTTTCTCCTTCGCTTGATGTCGCAATCACGAAGGATCACGCGATGGCCGTCCTCATTTCACGACCCATCACCGCTCCCTTCGGAGGATGGGCTTCGTCGATGATCAAGAGAAGGTCGTGCATAAATCCGCGAAAGTGGTGCGCTCCAGCGTCAGCGCAGCGGGAGCGGCGATCCACCGCCCCCGCCGCGTTAACGGATCAGCGGCGGTTGAGGTTCTGCATCCACTCCCGCAGCTCGCGCGCCTGCCGCGCGAGCTCGGAACGCGCCGCAGCGTCGCCGGAGGCGTCGTCGTTAGCCAGGTCGACGATCGAGTTCAGCGCCGGGATGGCGGTGGTGTAGTTGGTTGCCAGGTAGCTGTCCCGCGCGATGTCCAGGGCGGCATCGGCGGCGTCCGCGGCGGCCGCGGTCAGCAGCCCGGCCGCTCGGTCGGCCTCGATCAGCAGGCTGGTCTCGCGGTAGGACGAGCAGTTGGCGCCCGTGCGGTCAGCGGTCGTCTCGATCCCGCCGAGGATGATCCGCATGAACGAGTCGTCGTAGTACTGCGTCCGGAAGTGGCCGAGGATTAGCGAGAACGCCTTGCCACCGTCCCAGTTCTGGCACCACGCGATCGGGTGGTCGCCGTTCATCAGCCGCAGCGGGGTGGTGGCCGCGTTGCCGCTGTTGAGGCTGCGCTGGTAGCTGTCCTCGTTGAGGCTCAGCAGCGTGTGCACGTCGGCCCGCATGTTGCGGTCGAAGTTGTAGAGCTCGTCGACCGTCATCCACTTGGCAGGGAGATGCGCGGTCGCCGGGTGCGTGTTGTCCTCGGTCACCACCTCGGTGTGGATGCAGCTGCCGCACTGGCCGAACCCGTTCTGGCCGTTCGGATGGTTGGTGAAGAACCCACCGACGAGGTCGCCGTACCACGGCCAGGTGCCGATCTCGAACGAGTCGGCGGCGCCGTGGATGCCGACATAGCCGCCGCCCTGGTGCATGTAGGCCTCGAAGTTCGGCTGCTCGGTGATCGAATTGAGCGGGCCCGGGTGCCCGACGTTCGACTCGAAGACGATCGTGTCGTACTGCTTGAGCGTGTCGAGGCTCAGGAACGGGCTCGTGGGCAGCGTGACGGTCGGGAGTTGCGGGTCGTAGACGTCGACGTTGAAGTTGTGCGCGATGCCGAGCTTCTGGATCGCGGCCACGGTGTGCGGGATGTGGTCGTGCCGGAAGCCCGTCGTCTTGGAGAAGACCAGGACGTTGTAGTCGGCGTCCGGGTTGTGCGGGAGCGGGGCGAGCACCGGGTCCGGGATGAACTTCGGGCCCTCCGCGGGCTCAGACTTCAGGCCCGTCGCGGGCTCCGGCGCGAGCCGGCCTTTGAGCTGGTCGATCAGGTAACGCGCATCGCCCACGAGTGTGCTGCGGGCCGAGCCGGGCGCGATCCCGTCGCCGGCGATCGACACGAACTCGTTCAGGACCTGGCTCGCGCGCTTGGCCGAATCGGCGTCGGCGAGCGCCTTCGCCTCGTCGAGCTTGGCTTGGAGCGCCGCGCCGACCTCCGCCGGGACGCTGCCGGCGGTCACGAACCGGGTGAGCAGCGTGCCGACGTCCGCGAACGATGTCGTCACGATGAACGTCTGCGTGTACTTCGCGCTGTTGGAAGCAGCGTCAGAGAGATGCACCGCGAGCGTGTGCACGCCGAGCGACAGGTCGGAGGTCTGCACCGGCAACGGCGGGACCAGCTTGCCGTCGAGGTACATGTTCAGCACAGCCACTCCGCCCGAGCCGGGGGTGGGGTCCGTGCGCGTCGGGATAAGTGTGGCGACGTGACCGACGTGACCGTCGGCGATCGCCGGGTACGACGCAGCCGGCGCGCGCGTGTCGATCCGGACCGAGATCGAGCGGAACGCCGCGACGTTTCCGGACGTGTCGACCGCGCGGTACCGGACGCTGGTGTTGCCCTCCTGCGTGACCACCGCCGACGCCGTGGCCGACGCCGGCGCCCCCTCGACGGGCACGTCGATGTAGGCGGCGCCGCCGTTGAGCGAGTACTGGAACTTGGCGATGCCGACGTCGTCGGTCGCCGACATGTTCAGCGTCACCGAGCCGAGGTACCAGCTGTTCTGGCCGGTCGGCGCAGAGGGCGACAGCGTCGCCACGTTGATCGTCGGCGGTGTCGTTTCCTGTGCCCACGACGGTGCCGCGGGGATGAGTGCGGCCGCCATCAGGAAGGCGGTCACTGCCGATGTGCGAAATCTTCTTCGCATGAGTGTCTTCTCTCTCTTGCCGCTATACGGGCGGGTTCGCAAGGCGCCGATGCCCGTGCCGACGAACTCGGGTTCGTCGGCACGGGCGGGTTCGCTAGGTGCCGATGCCTGTGCCGACGAACTCGGCCCAGTTGAGGTTGAACAGGTTGCCGCCCGTGGCGCCACCCGTGACCGAGCGGAACACCAGGAACAGCTCATGCGTCCCGGACATCGAGACCGGGAACGTCTGGCTTGTCCAGGTTCCCGTCCCGCCGGTGGACACGAGGTTGGCCGTCGTCAGGATCGGCCCGGTGATCGAGTCCTGACGGACCTCGACCGCCGCCAGCGGCGACCCGGGCGTGCGGCCGGTCGCCGCGTCCGCCACGCGGAACGTGATCGAATCGATGTTGGTCAGGTTGAATGGGCCGTTGAGCTGAAGCCAGTCGCCCGAGCCCAGGCTGCCCCGGTGCACGCCGGCGCCGCCGGCGCCGCCGTCGGTGTCGGTCGCCGTGTTGGTGCCGGACTGGTTGACGACGAACTCCACCTCCTGGTGCTTCTGGCGGATCTGGTGCTGGCCGGTCGTGGTCAGCGGTGGGACGCCGCCCGGACCGCCGTGGTCGGTGTAGCGCGCCTGGACCACGCCGGAGACGGTGCCGCCGTGTGAGACGTCGTCGGCGGTCGTGTGGAGCACGCCCGAGCAGCCGTTGACGGACTCCTCGGCGTGGCCGTGCGAGTCGTGGCCGAGCACGAACGTCACCTGCACCTCGGAGCAATTCACCGTCCCGTCTTCGGGGTCGGTGACCGTGACCGAGAACGGGATGTCGTCGCCGAACGCGAACGTCCCGCCCTCCACCGGCGTATTGACGACCACCGTCGGGCTCGTGTTGCCCACGGTGATCACGGTGCTGGTCGGGGTTTGCTTGCCGGACGAGTCGAGCACGGTCAGCACGGCCGTGTAGCGGCCGGACTGCGTGTAGGTGTGTGTCGGGTTCGGGTCGGTCTCGATCGCCGAGCCGTCGCCGAAGTTCCACTCGTAGCGGATCGAGTCGCCGGGATCCTCATCCAGCGAGCCGGCGCTGGAGAAGTTCACGGTCAGCGGCGTTGAGCCGTCGGTGCGGTCCGTGGTGAGCACGGCCTTCGGCGCGCGCTTGCCCTTGACGTACTCCCACTTGTACATGCCCGCGTCGGGGCTGATGACGTTGAACCCGTTGCCGTAGGTCAGCATGTAGAACGCGCCGTCAGAACCGAACTGCACGTCCATCGGGTTGTCGCACTCGAACCGGAACCTGCCTGCCCCGGCGTTCGCACGGCTGCCGCAGTCCAGGAAGTTGTTGATCTTCTGGATGTGGTTGTTCTGCTTGTCGAGCTTGACCTCGCGCAGCGTGTCCTGCGTCCACTCGCTGATGATCACCGAGTCGTCGTAGTACGGCGGGAACTTGTTAGGGTTCGGGTTCTTCGCGTCGTAGTGGTACTTCGCGACCCCGTGCGGACCGACGCCGCCGGTGTAGAGCTCGGGGAACAGCCGCGGGCATTCGGTCGTCGAGCCGGGCGCGATCGGGCCCGGGGTCGGCGCGTAGTAGGCCTCGCACGGGGTGCCGAGCGGCGCGTTCGGGTTGTTGTCGCGGTAGGAGTACCAGATGTCCGGGTCGGTGACCGGCGGGACGTCCCTCAGGCCCGGCTCGACCGTCGGACCGCCCTCAATGTTCCACAGCGAGTCGTTGCGCTGCGTCGGCCCGTCGCAGTCGAACTTCTGAGGCGGGTTGTTCAGCGGCGTGCCCGCGGTGGTGGTGCCGGGCGCGAACTCGTGGAAGTTCCACTGGTAGTGCGCGAGGTCGCGCTTGTAGCACGTCGGCCAGCCGTAGTTGGACGGCTTGCGCACGATCTCGTAGCGGCCGGTGCCCGCCGGGCCGTGCGAGCGCTGCGGTGTCTGGGCGTCGGGCGAGTAGTCGCCGATGTAGGCCACGTCGTTCTCGTCGACCTGGATCCGGAACGGGTTGCGGAAACCCATCGCGTAGACCTCCGGCCGCGTCTTGTCCTGCGGCGCGCCCGCGACCAGCGGGAACAGGTTGCCCGACGGGATCGAGTAGGCGCCCGTGCCGGAGCCGAAGTCGGTTTTGTTGGCGTCGGCGGCGGAGATGTTGCCGTCCTTGACCTTGATCCGCAGCACCTTGCCGCGCAGGTCGTTGGTGTTCAGCGCGCTGCGGCGCGAGTCACCGGTGAGCCGCTGATACCAGCCGCCCGCCTGCGCCGTGTTGGTGGCGATCGCCGGCGTGGCGGTGCCGGTCAGGCCGGCGCCGTCGGCGGTGATCTGCGGCTGATCGGACTGCTGCTTGCCGCGGCGGAAGAACACGTTGACGTTCGACGTGTTGACCGGGCCGCCGCTGGTCTGGATCTCATCCGCCTCGATGTTCGAGAGCGCCTCGAGCGCCGCGTCGATCGCATTGCGATCCGCGTTCCACGCGATCGGCTCCGTCGTCTGGCCCTCGAAGGTCAGCGTGAACGTACCGCCCGTCGCGTTGGTGACGCGCACGGTCTGCTGCTCGTCGGTCTTCTGCGAGTTGTACGGCCCGTAGCCGCCGCCGTTGATGCCGCCCGCGGGCGTGTCATCGCCGGTGACCATCCAGAGGTTGCCGTGCTTGTCGAAGTCGATGTCGCCCCCGACGTGGCAGCACTCCTGGCGGTTGACCGGCACGCGCATGATCTGCTGCTCGGAGCCCATGTCGAGGTGCGCCGGCGTGCTGTCGGTGGCGTCGACGAACTTGAAGCGGCTGAGCTGGAAATAGCCCACGTACGGATCCCACGCGGTCTTGGACGCCGCCACGTCCGGCGGGGTGGTGTTCGGCGTGATCTGGGTGACGACCGATCCGTCGCTCAGCTTGACGTCGGTGACCTCCTTCGGCGAGTAGTAGAGGTAGACCCACTTGTTGGTCGCGAAGTTGGCGTCGACCGCCGGGCCATAGAGCCCGTCCTCGCCCGCGGAGTAGATCTGCTGCGTCATCGGCAGGCTCGGATCGGCGAAGTTGGCGACGACCGTGGTCACGCCCGTGGTCGAGTCGTGCATGCGCAGCGAGCCGAGGCGGTCCGTCTGTAGAACGCGGCCGTCCGGCAGCTGGTCGAAGCCGATCGGCTCCTGCAGGTTCGGCGGCGAGCCGATCTTCGTCTGCTGGTAGTTGGCCAGCACGGTCGCGCCGCAATCGCTGTAGACCGGGTCGGCCTGGCCCGCGGCCCAGCCGATCGCGCCCTTGAGGTGCTTGGTGAGGTCGGCGTCGAAGCTCGCGGCCGTGTTGCCCAGGCCGGTGTAGAATGAGCGGCCGCCCTGGAAGTCTTTACACCACGAGACCGGGTGATCGGCGCCCATCGTGCCCCCGGCGATCCCGTCGAGGTCGGCGCCCTGCGGCTGCGGCCCGAACGGGTCCTCGACGACGGTGTCGAGGACGTGTGACACACCGCGGACGTTCTTCGTGAAGTTGTACCAGTTGTCGGTCCGCGACCAGATCTGCGGCAGATCCTTGGTCGCGTCGTGGACGCGGTCGGCGACCTTCACGTCACCCGATTGCACGTCGGTCCTGTCGGACGCACGCGTCCCCAGGAGGTCAGTCAGGAACGACCAGGACTCGTCGGTCTCGACCGCCGAGCCGACGCCGACGAAGCCGCCGCCGTCGCGGAAGTAGCTCTCGAAGTTCGCGCGTTGCGCGTCCGTGAGCGGGCTTGCGTGACCCGTGTCCAAGAACACGACCGCGCGGTACTGCTCCAGCTTCTTCTTCGTGAACTGGTCGCCCACGTCAGCGGGCCCGGGCGCCACGACTGTGAAATCACCGGTTCTGGCCGCATCCCGGATCGCGGCCAGGCCGGCCGACGACACCGCGTCCTGGGTGCTGCGCACCACGAGTACCTTGAAGCCGGCGTCTGGTGGTGCGGCCTTGGCGGCAGGCGCGGACGGCTGCAGCAGCGCCGCTACAGCGCCGAAAGCGGGCTCAGCCGCCGTGGGGGCCTCGGCGCTCACCGGCGTCGCGAGGAGCGTGATGAAAGGGGCGATGAGGGCTAAGGCCATCGTGGTCGCGGTGCGACGTCTCGGACGTCGTCCGTTTTCTGGCAGGGCTGCGTCGAGCAGCCTGGCCCAGGTTCGATGACGTGGTGACATGGGAAACCCTTTCCTGACCGGGGGGCGTCAGGCAAGGCGCGCGCCGCCGCGCTTGTTGCCGCTTGTTGGCGTTGGTTGCGGATACGGGGGGTTGCTGGAGAGGTGCCGCCTCCAGGTCTGTGGGGGTCGTCAGTAGGCTGTCGGCCGGGGTAGTGAATCCATGATCGTGGTCGGGTCGTCGATGATCCGGTTGACCACCATGCTCGCGCCGCGGGAAGCGGCGCCGAAGCCGAGCGTGGAGGCGACGAATCGGCACTGGGCGGCGGGGGCGGCCACCACGAGCCGCTGCAGCTGATCCTGCGCGTGAGGCAGCAGCCACTCGGCCAGTGAGGCGAAGTAGCCCCCGATGACGATCAGTCGCGGGTTGAACAGGTTGGCCACGATCGAGCCGCCGAGCCCGAGCCATTGGCCGACCTGCGCCACCGCCTGCATCATGCGCCGGTCGCCAGCGCCTGTGCGGTCGTCGCCCAGGCTCCGGATCCGGTCGTACCGGGTCCGGAGCCGTGCAGCATCAGCACCGCGGGCCCGGTGCCGCTGTCCAGGACGTGGACGGGGGATCCGTCGACGGTGACGGTCCGAAGTGCCGTCACCGGGACAGGCCAGGTGTGCTCATGCCGATGCGGAGGTGATGGACTTCGAGAAGAGCTCCATCATCGCCCGGCCGAACTGCGGCATGTCG
>NZ_JBEZDW010000034.1:0-99788 GCF_040802045.1 Microbispora sp. NPDC049125
TCTTCCCCAACACCCCGTATTTCGCTCCGGGGACCACCCCGTCCTCTGCTGCCTTTCCCAATAACCGCCGGGGCGCGCCGGGCGAAGCCGGCCGCGCGCCGGCGGCACACGTTTCCGGATCAGATGAGTCAGGCCCTGCCGCCCGGGGGCAGATCGAACTCGTCGTCGCGCATGCGCAGGAGGGCGACGCCGGCGCCGGCCATGCCGACCGCACCGACCGCCAGGCCCGCGGCGCTGCCGATGTGGCCGGGGATGAACGGGTGCGTCGGCCCGGCGACCATGAGCGCGATGCCCATCCAGGCGGGGGCGACACGGCTGCGCCACAGAGCCGCTCCGGCAAGTGCCAGACCCACCGTGAGCCCCAGGATCCACAGGCCCGACGCGACGGCCACGACCGGATTCGCCCACAGGGCCTGGTCGAGCGCGGTCACCACGCCTCGGTCGAGGCCGTCCCGCAGGGTGACCAGCGCGAGAAGGTGGTCGTTCGGCAACAGAGCCGAGGCGAGGAACCCTGTGATCGCAACTAGGGCGCCGGCCGTCGCGAGGCGGGGAGCGCCACGCCTGCCCACCCATGCCACCGTGCACGTGGCCGGGACGAGTGTGACGGTGAACACGGCCCCCACCCACTGGAGCGCCCCCACCATCCCCGGCGCGGCGGCGACACCGTTCAGCGTTCCGGCGAAGTCGCCGTCGCCGAGGTCCGGAAACAGCAGCTGGTAGAGCGACTGGGCCAGCAGGGGCAGCGGCGTGATCACCGCCAGCAGGAACCGCCAGAAGGTGCGGACGTCTCGCAGTGGCCTGCCGGTCGCCGGCGCCGCGGCCCGGCCCATCGTTTCTGTACGGGACTCGTGTTCCATGGATCGATCCTCCGATGGCTGCGATCGTGTTCTCGATCAGACAGTGAGCCGCCGGAGGTCCCGCCATCGTGGGTGCGGGCTCCCATCTGTTCCCGGGCGCCCTCTCCAGGGATGGGAGTCCGCCCCTATGGTCGCGGGAGTCACGGAGCCGGATGATGGTGCGCATGTCAGCCAGGCGAGCAGGGCCGATCGCGATACTCGCGATCACGATCATGGTGATCGCGGCGGCATGGGTGTCATGGTTCGCCGGCGGCTACGGCCTGCGTGACGCGGCCGAGACGTACCTGTCGACCAACACGGCGATGGCCGTGACGTTCATCGCGTTCGGCGCGCTCGTGCTGGCGCATCGGCCACGGCACCGCATCGGACTGCTGTTCGTCGCGTTCGGCGCCTGCTACGCGGCGAGCGTGGCGTGCCTGGGCCTGCTGTCGGGCGTGATCTCTCTGTCACCGGGGTGGGAGCGCCTGATCGACGTGCTCGGCATCACCGTATGGATTCCCGCCCCGGCGGTCTGCCTGCCGTTGATCCTGCAACTCTTCCCCGACGGAACACCGCTGTCCTCCCGATGGCGACCGCTCGCGGGCATCACCGTGGCCCTGCTCCTGCTCACTCCCACCTTGACGTTGCAGCCGGGAGCGATCGACCGTGAGCCGATCGCCGATCGCAGCCCCCTGCTGCCCGAAGCGGCCGGACGCGTCGTGGGCGCGATCGTCCCGGTGGCCGTCGCCGCCGTCGGGCTCGTGCTGGTCGCCTCCGTCCTCGTGTTGTGGCTGCGGGTCCGGCGTTCTGGCGGCGTGCAACGCCTCCAGCTGATGTGGGTGCTGTGGGCGGCGGCCGTCTTCCTCCTCCTCAACGTGCAGCGCGTCGTGACCGCCGACGGTCCGATCATGTTCCTGCTGACTCTGCCGCTGATCCCCGCGGCCGCCACGATCGCGATCGTGCGTCACCAGCTCTACGACATCCGGCTCGTCGTCAACCGTTCCATCGTCTACGGGGTGCTCACACTCGGCGTGATCGGCGCTTACCTCGGCATCGTCGCGGGCCTGGGCGCGCTGGCCCGTGAGCAGCTGGAGGCCAGTCCCCTGGTCGCGACCGGCGTGGTGGCGCTCGCCTTCGCACCCGCCCGCGCCGCGGTCCAGTCGTGCGTGGACCGGCTCATGTACGGCCAGCGCCACGATCCGGCGGCGGCGGCCGCCCGCGTCGGAGTGAGGCTCGGCGCCGGGCTGGACGGCGTGCTCCGCGCGGTGTGCGAGGCGTTGCGCCTGCCGTACGCCGCGGTCAGCGCCGACGGCCTGCTCGTCGCGACGTACGGCGAGGCACCCGACGGCCGGCTCATCCCGGCGTACGGCGAGGCACCCGACGGCACGTACACGGTGGCGCTGGAGATCGCCGACGGCACGCCCGCCGACCTGCTGGTGGGGCCGCGCACAGGCGAGTCCCGGCTGTCGGCGGCCGACCGGCGGGCGCTCGATCTGCTCGCCGCACCCATCGGAGTGGCTCTTCAGGCGGTCCGCCTGTCGGACCAGCTGCGCGAGTCACGTGCTCGCATCGTCGCCGCCCGAGAGGAGGAGCGCCGCCGGTTGCGCCGCGACCTGCACGATGGTCTCGGCAGCGCGCTGACCGCCGTAACCCTCAAGGCCGACGCGGCGCACAACCTGAAGATGGTCGACCCGGACCGCTCTGGGCAGTTGCTGCTCGACCTGCGCGCCGACCTGACCGCCGCCATCGCCGACATCCGCCGCCTCGTCTACGACCTGCGCCCGCCGGACCTCGACGAGCTCGGCTTGCTCGGCGCTCTGCGGCAGCACGCGGAACAATCCTGGCGCCGCGATGACTCCTCCTTCGTCGTCACCGTCGACTCCCCCGACGGCCTCCCCGTGCTCCCGGCCGCCGTCGAGGTCGCGGCGTACCGCATCGCCACGGAGGCCGTCACCAACGCCCTGCGCCACGGGAGTGCGGGCTCGTGCGTCATCTCACTGCGCGCCGATCACGCCCTGCACCTGGAGGTGCGCGACGACGGCGGAACCCGCGCCCCGGCATGGCAGCACGGTGTCGGCCTGCGCTCCATGCACGAACGCGCCGCCGAGCTGGGGGGCGTCCTGACCGCGGGGCCCACCGACAGCGGCGGCCACGTCCATGCCCTCCTGCCGCTGGAGCGATCATGACCTCCGAGACCCCGATCCGTGTTGTCGTCGTCGACGACCACCCGATGATGCGTGAAGGCATGCGTGCCCTCGTCGCCTCCCTGCCCGACATCGAGATCGTCGGCGAGGCCGGAGACGGCGAGGCCGCACGGCGGGAAGCACAACTCGCTCACCCCGACGTCATCGTGATGGACCTCCACATGCCGGGAGTCAACGGGGTCGAGGCGACCCGGTCGATTCTGCGGGCCGCGCCGGCCACCCGGATCCTCGTCCTGACCATGTTCGAGGACGACGAGTCCGTCTTCGCCGCGATGCGCGCCGGCGCCTGCGGCTACCTCGTCAAGGGCGCCCAGCAGGACGAGATCGTCAGGGCGATCCGCTCCGTCGCCGCCGGTCACGCCATCTTCGGGCCGACCGTGGCACGACGGATCATCGGTTTCTTCGCCGGAGGCGACCGGAGCACGTCGGCCTCGGCCCCTTTCCCCGAGCTGACCGGCCGGGAGCGTGAGGTCCTCGACCTCATCGCCGGCGGCCACTCCAACGCGGTGATCGGCCGGCGCCTGGTCATCAGCCCCAAGACCGTGAGTAACCACATCTCCGCGATCTTCGCCAAACTTCAGGTCGCCGACCGCGCCGAGGCGATCGTGCGCGCCCGCCAGGCCGGGCTCGGCCGGCGGCCGTGACGCTCCTCCCCCGACCACGTCCCCTGACCGTGCTCCAGGCGAGCGCTCCGATCGGAATCGCGGCAGTCCGTCATCGTGGGCTCGGGACATGGGGGCGGCGAGCCCGACCGTGTTTACGACACGGCATACCCAAGCCGACCTCTTCCCCAATAGGCGATATATACCGGATTGTCGCTTTCGAGTCCAGGGTATGGACGTCTCATGACCGATAAACACCAGCAGGACGAGCCGGCCGTGGGTGACAGGGTGACCTGGAAGAGCCACGGCTCCACCACCTCCGGCACGGTGAAGAAGAAAATCACGGAGAGGACCGAGGAAGCCGGCCGGAGCGTCGCCGCCTCCCCCGAGGAGCCGCAGTTCCTGGTCGAGAGCGAAAAGAGCGGCAAGACGGCCGTGCACAAACCCTCCGCCCTGCGTCACAAGGACTGACCGGAAGCGCCGGGAAGCCGGGGTTGGGGGGACGACAAGTCGATGAGCGAGGGACGGGGACTCTCGGTCACCACCCGCATCACCGTTCTGACCGGCGTGGTCGGGGCGCTGCTTTGCGTGCTCCTGGGCGTGGTGCTGATGACGGCCATCAACCGCCTCGCCAACGCCTACCTCACCGACGAGGTCAAGGGAGGCGCCGGCCGGGTCTCCAGGGAGATGGAGCTCGGCGCGCTCACCGACCCGATCGCCCCGGGCCCGATCCGCTACATCCAGGTCGTGGACGAGGCGGGGCGCGTCTTCGCCTCCACCCCCGAGCTCCGGGGCAGGCCGCCGATGGCCCGGTTCACGCCGCCCGACGACAATGACACCGCCCAGACCGTCATCTGCGGCGGCGTCTTCGCGAAGGGCGAATGCGCGATCGTGGTGGCGCAGTGGGCGCACCGGGCGGGCCGTTCGTGGATCGTGTACAGCGCGGCGCCGCGGTTCAAGCCGTGGGTGCATCCGGTGTTCGCCGTGCTGCTCCCGACGGCGACCGCGCTGCTGGCCGGAACCATCATCTACCTGGGGCGCCGGATCGCCACCGTGTCGATGAGGCCGGTGAGGGAGATCAGGGCCGAGCTGGACGAGATCAACGCGACGTGCCCGGGGCGGCGCGTGCCCGTCCCTCCCGGCGACGACGACATCCACGCCCTGGCGGAGAGCGTCAACCACACCCTGGGCCGGCTGCAGACCGCGATGGAGCAGCAGCGCCAGTTCGCCTCGGACGCCTCGCACGACCTGCGCAGCCCGATCACCGCGATGCGGGCCGAGGTGGAGGACGCCCTGCTCGCGCCCGACAAGACCGACGTGAAGAGCGTCGCCGGCGCCATGCTCCGCAGCCTGGACCGCCTTCAGGCGATCGTGTGCGACCTGCTGACCATCGCCCGCCTCGACGCGGCCATGCCCGGGGAGCGCGATCCCGTGGACCTCGCCGAACTGGTCACCGCGGAGCTCAAGATCCACCAGCACAGGACCAAGCGGATCGAGTGCCACCTCCAGGCCGGCGTGGTGGTGTTCGGCGACTGGCTGCGGCTCGGGCGGCTGTTCACGAACCTGCTCGACAACGCCGAGCGGCACGCGGAAAGCGCGATCGCGATCACCGTACGGCACGACTCGCGGGGGCCGTGCGACCCCGAGCGGTTCCCGGACGGCGCGGCCGTGATGGAAGTGCTGGACGACGGCGCCGGCATCCCCCCGGACAAGCGCGAGCTGGTGTTCCAGCGGTTCGCCCGCCTGGACTCGGCCCGCGCCCGGGACACCGGCGGCACCGGGCTGGGGCTGCCCATCGCCCGGCAGATCGCGGAGTCGTGCGGCGGCACGTTGCGCATCGAGGACAGCGACAAGGGGGCTCGCTTCGTCCTGTGCCTGCCCGCCGCCGCCGGCCCGCCGCTCCACGGCGCCTCCGCCACTCCCCCGGCCGCCAAGTGCGGCGCCGCGGAAGCCGGCGGCCGGGCCCAGGTCCCGCCGGTGGCCGGCGCCTGACCCGTTCGCGTCGCGCGTACGGAGCGGCGGGAGAGGAGAGGAGGAACGGCGATGGGCGGGACGATGGTCCAGATCGCGCTCAAGGCGGTCGCGGGAGGGCTGTTCGTGCTCCTCTTCGCCGCCCTCGCGGAGATGCTGGCGCCCAAGAGGCTGGCGGGAGTGCTCTCGGCCGCGCCGTCGGTGGCGCTCGGAAGCCTCCTCGTGACGGCGCTCGTCAGCGGGGAGCCCGGGATGCGGGCCGCCGCCGAGGGGATGCTGGCGGGGGCCGTGGCATTCACGGCGTACTGCCTGGTGGCGGCGCCCCTCCTGGAACCGTGGGGCACCTGGCGCGCCACCTTCACGGCCCTGGCGGTGTGGCTGCTCGTCGCGGCTGCGTGCTTCCTGGCGGTCCGGTGATGGGCATGGGGATCCGGCTGCGGCCGGGGGAGCTGACCCGCACCAGGCCACGAGACTGGCTGATCCGATTCGTGTTCGGCGCCGGGGTCTCGGCGTTCGCCGGAACGGTCACCGCGATCGCCGGGCCGCGAGCCGGCGGGGTGTTCCTGGCCTTTCCCGCGATCCTGCTCGCGTCGCTGACGCTGGTCGCGAGGGAGGAGGGCCTGCGCCAGGCGAGTGACGAGGCCCGTGGCGCGACGTTCGGGACCATCGGCCTCGCCGGGTTCGCCGTGACCGCCGCGGCCCTCGCCGGCCCCTGGGCTCCAGCGGCCGCGTTGTGCGCCGCCGCGGTGGCGTGGGCCGTGCTGGCCTTCGGATCCTTCCTGCTGGGCACGCGAACGCGCCCCCATGGCGCCGACGGCCACAAGACGGGAGTGGGCACATGCGAGCGGTAGTCCGACGGGTCTACGAGGACCCTTCGCCTGAGGACGGCACACGGGTGCTGGTCGACCGGATGTGGCCGCGCGGCCTCACCCGGGAGGCGGCGCATCTGGACGAGTGGATCAAGGATGTGGCGCCTTCGGCGGCGCTGCGCACGTGGTACGGCCACGTGCCGGAGCGGTTGGAGGAGTTCCGCCACCGCTACCTGGCCGAGCTGGCCGACCCCACGCGGCGCGAGGCCCTCGCCGAGCTTCGCCGCCTGCAGGACGCCGGGCCGATGACCCTGCTCACCGCGACCAGGGACGTCACACTCAGCCACGCGACCCTGCTCGCCGACATCCTGTCCGAACCGCCACCCTGAACCGGGCCGTGATCGCGCCGATGTCAGTGCACGATGCGCGTGTGCCTGCCTGGCCGGACCAGGCTCAACCGGACCAGTGCCGGCAGACGGCGCAGACCGAGCGTCGAGCGCAGGGCGGGCACCGCCTCGTCGTGAAGCCGGGTCACCAGCGCGCTCAGGTCGGCCGGCTCGCCGGCCGCCACGCCGAGATCCAGCCTGGGGTGATCCGACGACCCACGGAGGACGGCACGGGCGCGGCGCACATCGGGATACTCGCCGATCTGCGCGGCCACCGCGTCGCTCGCCGGTCGCGCGTCGACCTCGGTGATCCCCGACATGCCGGACTGCAGCCGCAGCCGCCGCACGCGGCCGATCCGCATCTGCGCGAGAAGCCATGCCAGCCCGAGCAGACCGAGCACGATCCCGAGACCGGCCATGGCCGGCCAGAACCAGGCGCGGCCCGCCGCGAGGCCGGAGCCGGCCTCGATCAACGGCCGGCGCGCCGCGGAGGCCCCGAAAGCGCCCAGCCCCCGGGCGAGCGCCAGCAGCCCGCCCGCGAGCAGGGCCAGCCCGAGCAGGAAAAGCCCGATCCGGTTGACTCCGGCCATCCGACGGCCCATGACCGTCCTCCTCTCGACTGGCGGCACCGGCTCAGGACGGCCCGTGCACCCGGACGCGTACGGAGATGGGGTGGGCGGGCGCCAGCCTGGCCAGCTCCTCACCCACCGCCTCGTGCACGCGCTCGGTCAACGCGGGCGTGTCGCGCAGGTCGGTCCTCACCATGACGTCCGTCTTCCAGCCGTACACCCGGGCGTGGGCTCTGCGCACGCCGTCGACGCGGGACGCCGCGGCCGACAGCGTGCCCGCGAGCGTACGGCGCGGCACCCCCACCACCAGGTCGGGGTCGCCGGTGCGCAGCGCGATCAGCCGGCCCCGCCCGGGAACCACCGCGATCAGCAGCAGCACCAGCCCGGCCAGCGCGACCGCGGTCGCGATGGCCACCGCCCGGCCGTCGTCCCATGTCGTGGTGCGGGCCCAATCGGTCGCCCGGTCGTACGGCACGAGCCGCATGGGACGTTTGAGCAGGGCGGACACCACGTGAGCCGCGGTCAGCACGCCCACCGCGAGCAGCGCGAGGGACGCGATCGTCGCGGGGATCGAACGGGTGGGCCGGAAGGCCCGCACCGCGCCTCTCCCCCCGGCCCGGGGCATGGGGACGAAGAACCCCCCGCCGTCGGACGGGGCCCGCTCCGCCGTCATGATCTCTCCTCCGCCCTCCGCTGCGCGGGGACCAGCCGGACGACCTCGATGTCGACGTTCTCGATCGTGATGCCGGTCAGGTCGCGCACCCGGCTCCGTACGTGCTCGCGCAGCTCCGACGCCAGCTCGGGCACCGGCGCCGGGTAGCGGACGGCGAGATCGAGGTGGACGGCGGCGACGCAGCCGCTCACCGAGCCTGACGCGTGCGGGCGGCCGGCGACCCGGTCGTCCTCCGCCGCGGCCTGCTCGGTGATCTTGATGAAGGCCCGGTCGGAGACGATCGTGTCACCGCGCCCGGAAGTCGTGTTCACTGGCGTCTCGGGTGAAGCGTCGGCATGCGGACGCCGCCTTCCATGACCAGCCCGACGAAGAAGCCGACGACGCCGAGGACCAGGACGATGAGGAAGGCGTTGAGACCGCCGAACGCCCCCACCACTCCCAGCACCGTGCCGAACGCGAGCCCTGCCAGAGCCCATACGGGAAACTCGCCCATGATCAATTGCCCCTTCCGGTGTCGTCGCCGGTGATGACGTCGGCGATGGTCACGTCCACTCTTCTGCCGCCCGCGAGATCCCCGATCGCCTCGCGCACCTCGGCCGCCACCTCCGGCAGCGGCCTGCCGTACCGTGCGACGACGTGGACCTCGATCTGGTCGTCACGCAGCGCCACGCCCGGGACCAGGTCGCCGGGCAGGTAGGTCGCCACCGTGCCGAACGGCCCGCCGGACAGGCGGGCGACGTCCGGGCACGACAGCACGCGCTCAGCGACGCGCCGGGCGGGCGCCTCGCTTTTCGCGTCCGCCACGCTCATTGGACCCTCGGCTCCCCGTAGGCGCCCTCCGGCGTCTCCTGCTTCGGCAGGTGCACGTCGTCGACGGCGATGTTGACCTCGGTGACCTCGAGCCCGCACATGTGCTCCACGGCGTCGATCACGTTGCGCCGGACCGACTCCGCCAGGTCGGGAATGGCCGCGCCGTACTCGACGATGAGGTCGATGTCGACGGCGGCCTGCCGCTCGCCGACCTCCACCGACATACCGCGGGTGACGCCGTCCTCCGCGCCGAGCCTGCCCTTGATGGCGCCGAGCGCCCGGGCCGTGCCCGTCCCGAAGTCGTACACGCCCTTGATCTCACGGGCGGCCATCCCGGAGATCTTGGCGACCACCTCGCCCGCGATGGTGGTACGCCCGTGCTCGGTCCTCAGGTGCGATTCGCCACGGTCGCGAGTCATGACCTGCTGAGTGCCCGACTGAGTGCCCGTCGCCGGGGCGCCGCGCACGTCCCCCTGGGCGGTCGCGCGGCCGGTGGCCGGCATGTTGGTCTCCGTCATGTGATTCCCCCGCTTCGACCCTCCGGCTTACGAGGCCTTTTGCCATTCACGCCGGTAATACCCGGTTTGCGTAGAGTAATCAGGTGAGGTAGGGCGAGGTTGTGTCAGCGGAAACCCCCTAAACAACCAAGGCCGCTTCGGAAGAGTCGATCGTCCCCATGGGGATCGCCGCCCGACGGTCCGCCACCCGGGACCGCTCCGGGACAGCCGGGAGGTCGCTCCGCCCGGATGGCATGACTGATCGTTCCTGAGGCGCACCGGCTTGGTCCGCCCCCCAGTGACTGGTGCGTCTAATCGCGGCTTAGCCTGCGTCAAATCTGTCCGTTATGTACAGATGTGAGTTTTTGTGTCCACCTCTCGGGCATGCCTCGGTCGATCGGGAGCGCGACGCCGCACCACGAGACGGGCCTCAGGCCGGACCGACGCTTCCAGGGCACTCAGGCGAGGAGGGGCGATCGATGAAGGACACCGTGAAGCTGGCCCTGGCTGTCATCGCAGGCTATTACCTCGGGCGCCACCACAAGCTTCGCTTCGCGTTCGCGCTGGCACTGGCCATCCTGTCCGGGCGGCTCAAGGGGGAAGGGGCCCTCGGCGGCCTCCTCGAACAGGGGACCAAGATCCTTGGCAGCTCGCCCGAGGTGGGGAAGATCACCGAGCGCGTGCGCGGCGACCTGCTCGACATCGGCAAGGCCGCGGCCATGCGGGCCACCAGCCGCCAGATCGACTCTCTCAGCGACAAGCTCCACGAGCGGGCGGAGTCGCTGCGCACTCCCAAGGGCCGCGGCCGCCCCGAAACCGCGGAGGAGGAGCCCGAAGCGGGCCGGCGCAGGCCCGCCCGGACCGCCACGCGACGCCCCCCGGAGCCCGAGCCCGAGGAGGACTTCGAGGACGAGGAGGCCTACGACGAGGAAGAGCCGTACGAGGAGGAAGAGGAGCCGGAGCCCGAGGAGCGCCCCCGGCCCCGAGCGCAGCGTCCCACCCGGCCGGTGACCCGGACCCGGAGGTGAGCCAGGCATGTCGGAGCAACTCAGAGACACGCCGCCGCGTACGGCGACGGACGAGCTTCCCACACACAGGCTTGGTGTGGAGTTCCAGAACCTCGCGACGGCGGTGACCGAGCGCGCCCTGTCGTCGGTGACGAACAAGATCGACGGTCTCGCCGGCCGTCTGACGGACTACGTCGAGCACGGCGGCCCGGGCCTGCTCGGCGCCGTGACCGGGAAGGCGGCCGGGGGCAACGGATCCCGGCTGCTGGGCGCGGTGACGAGCCGGTTGACGGGCGGTTCCGGCGGCTCCGGGCTGCTGGGCTCCCTGGCGCAGAAGCTGGGCGGCGGCGAGGGCGCCTCAGGCCTGCTCGGCGCGCTGACCGGCGGCGACGGAGGGGGGAGCCACCCCATGCGCGCCGCCGCCTTCGCGTTCGCGAAGGAGAAGATCAAGGGCATCTTCGGCGGAGGCGGCAAGGGCGGCAAGGGGGGCAAGGGCGGCAAGCTCAAGGTCGTCAACATCGTCGAGTCCCTCGACATCGGCGCCCCGGTCCGCGTTGTCTACAACCAGTGGACCCAGTTCGAGGACTGGCCCAGCTTCATGAAGAAGGTCAAGACCGTCGAGCAGAAGGCCGACGAGAAGGTCGGCTGGAAGGCGCAGGTGTTCTGGTCCCACCGCACCTGGGAGTCGACGATCATCGAGCAGGTGCCGGACAGCAAGATCATTTGGCGTTCACAGGGACCGAAGGGCCATGTGGACGGCGCGGTGACGTTCCACGAGGTCACCCCCGACATGACGCGCGTCCTGCTGGTGCTGGAGTACCACCCACAGGGGCTTTTCGAGCGCACCGGCAACCTGTGGCGCGCACAGGGCCGGCGGGCGCGGCTGGAGTTCAAGCACTTCCGGCGGCACGTGATGACGAACGTACTGCTGCATCCCGACGAGCTCGAGGGGTGGCGCGGAGAGATCCACGACAGCCAGGTCACCAAGGATCAGGAGACCGCCCTGCGCGAGGAGCGGGAGCGCGAGGAGCGCGAGGGCGGACGCGAGCCCGAGGAAGGCGTCGAGGAAGCTCCCGAAGAGGGGTTCGAGGAGGGCGCCGAGGAAGCCCCAGAAGAAGCCCCCGAAGAAGAGGCCGGTGAAGAGGAGGCCGCCGAGGGCGCGGAGGCTCCCGAGGACACCGAGGAGCTCGAAGAGGGCGAAGACTTCGAGGAGGAGCCGTACGAGGAGGAGCCCGAGGAGGGCGAGGAGGAGGCCGAGGAGGAGCCCGCGTACGCGGGGGCCGGAGCCCGGAGGCCGGCGGGAGCCGCGGGCGGCGCGGCGCGAGCGCGAGCCGAGCGGGGAACCGGGCGGCGCGCCGCCGAGTCCACGGCGCGCACCGGCACCCCCTCCGCCCGCGCGGCCACCGGCACATCCACCGGCCGCGCGTCCACCGGCACCGCGCGCGCCGGACGCGGCACCGCCGAAGGCGCCGGAACCACCGGACGCACCGGCCGGACCGGCCGGACCGGCGGCGCGGCCACCGCGACGGGCGGGCGCGCCGGGCCGGGAGCCGAGCCCGCGGCCCGCCGGGCCCCGGCGACCCGCGCGCGACGCCCCGGCGCGGAGGCCGAAGGCGAGGGCGGCGGCGAGCAGGCGGCCAGGGGTGGCCGCGGCGACGAGGCCGACGAGGCGCCGCGGCGCCCGGTCCGCCGCCGCGCGCCTCAGGGAGAAGCCGGACGACCAGCCGGCCGCAGGGGCGGCGCCCAGGACGAGTGATCCCGGACGACCGGCGACACCCTGACGACCGGCGACATCCGCGAGAGCACACGAGGAGGCGGAACGTATGACCGTAGCGGTTCCACCGGCGGGTGGCGGGGGGCTACCCGGCCGCTCATCCGGATCGGGCCTGGCCGACGTCATCGACACGATCCTGGACAAGGGTCTGGTCATCGACGCCTACGTCCGGGTTTCGCTCGTCGGCATCGAGGTTCTCACCATCGACGCGCGTGTCGTCGTGGCGAGCGTGGACACCTATCTGCGCTTCGCCGAGGCCGTCAACCGGCTGGATCTCACGCAGACCCAGGACACCCTGCCCGAGTTCATCGGCGGCATCACGCAGGGAGTCGCCCACAACAAGTCCAAGGGCGTGGCGAAGGGCGTGCTGGAGGCGGCCGGGGAGAAGCTGCAGGATCTCATGTCCGGCTACGCCGAGGAACCCGCGCCGCGTTCCCGTCGACGGCGAGAGGGGAGCTGACATGTCGAGTCCCACCAAGGCGTCAGGAGCGGCCGGCTCCGCTCCCGCCCCCGATGACCGGCGCGCCGTCGCCTGCTACGTGTACGGCATCGTGCCGGAGGACGTGGAGATCAGCGCGGACGCCGTGGGCGTGGGCGACCCGCCGGGGCGCATCCAGCTCGTACGGCACGGCGAGGTGGCGGCGCTGGTCAGCGACGTGAACGTGGACCGGCCGCTCGGCCGCGCGCAGGATCTCGTCGCCCATGAGCTGCTGCTCGACGAGGCCGCGGCCGAGGTGCCCGTGCTGCCCCTGCGCTTCGGGGCG
Source organism: Microbispora sp. NPDC049125 (assembly GCF_040802045.1). NCBI lineage: Bacteria > Bacillati > Actinomycetota > Actinomycetes > Streptosporangiales > Streptosporangiaceae > Microbispora > Microbispora sp. NPDC049125. Next base: position 12,903 of record NZ_JBEZDW010000034.1, read on the forward strand.
GTGCTGACCACCCCCGAGGCGGTCGTCGAGGAGCTGCTTGCGCCCCACCACGACCAGTTCGCCGCCGCGCTCAAGGAGATCGACGGCCGCGCCCAGTTCGTCCTCAAGGCGAGGTACGCCGAACGCCCCGTGCTGACCGAGGTGCTGAACGAGAGCCAGGAGGCCAGACGGCTGCGCGACCGCATACGCAGCCTCCCGGAGGACGCGACGCGCAACGAGCGCATCCGGCTGGGTGAGGTGATCACGCAGGTGATCGCCGCCAAGCGGGAAGCCGACACGCAGGCCGTGGTCGACCGCTTCGGCGACTGCACGGTGGCCGCCACCGTCCGGGAGCCGAGTCACGAGCGGGACGCCGCCCACATCGCGTTCCTGGTCGAGAACGAGCGGCAGGCCGACTTCGAGGAGGCCATCGAGGAGTTGCGCGACGACTGGGGCGACCGGGTCGAGGTGCGGATGCTCGGTCCGATGGCACCGTACGACTTCGTCGTCACCTGACCGTGAACACGGGGCTGATCGTGAGGAGGATCTCGTGGGACTGATGGGCCTGCTCTTCGGCTGGCCGCTCGCCCCGGTACGCGTCGTCATGCGGCTGGGAGAGCTGATCCAGGAGCAGGTGGAGCATGAGCTGAGGGACCCCGCCGCCGTCCGGCGCCGGCTGGAGGCCATCGAGGAGGCGAGACGCTCCGGGCAGATCACCGAGGAGGAGGAGGCCCAAGCGGTCGAGGAGGTCCTCCGGACGATGACGGGCACGCGATGACGGGCACGCGATGACGGGCACGCGGAGAGGGTGATGGACTGGTGCCTCCCAGGCGACGGGCCCGCTACGAGGACGAGCCGTTCACCGGCACGGCCTCGCCCGAGGTGGTGATCGAGGAGGATGAGCGCCGCTCCCCCCGGCGGCGCGTCCTCACCGCGGCGACCGCGGGCCGGGCGGGGCTGCGGCACATCGCGGACATGACCGCGAAGGAGCCCGAGGCCGTCACGCTCGTGCAGCCGGTCGAGAACGGCTGGGTGGTGGACGTGGAGGTGGTCGAGGACCACCGGATCCCCTCGTCGAGCGACATCATCGCGCTCTACGAGGCGGAGATGGACGACGAGGGGACCCTGCTGTCCTACCGCCGCACCCGGCGCTACCGCCGTGGGGCGGGCGACTGTGGTGACGGCCGATGACCGATCCCCGGTCGCGCCCCGTCCTGCGCGAGTCGTACGCGCCTCCTGCGAGCATGGGCAGGGAGTCGGCGAACCTCGGCGACATCCTGGAGCGCGTGCTCGACCGGGGCATCGTCATCGCCGGCGACATCCGGGTGAACCTGCTCGACATCGAGCTGTTGACGATCAAACTGCGGCTGGTGATCGCCTCGGTGGACACGGCGCGGGAGCTCGGCATCGACTGGTGGGAGCACGACCCCTGGCTGAGCGGGAAGGACCACCGGCTGCGGGAGGAGAACCGCCGGCTGCGCGAGCGGCTGGCCGCCGTGGAGGAACGCCTGGCGCTCGACCAGCCGTCCGGCGACGTCGACGACGCCTACGACGAGGCGTACGACGAGGCGTACGAGCCCGTCGAGGAGCCCGCCGAGACACGGCCGCGCGGACCGGGACGACGAGGTGGCCGGGATGACTGACACCGGCGTCTACCTGTACGCCGTGACCCCCGAGCCGGCCGGGCCGCGGCTCGAAGAGCTGCGTGGCGTGCTGGGCGGGCCGGTGCGCCCGATCGCGAGGGGCGGGCTTGTCGCGTACGTGAGCGACGTTCCTCTCGACCAGTTCGGCGAGGAGCCGTTGCGGCGGCTGCTTGAGGACCTGGACTGGGTGGAGGGGGTGGCGCGGGCCCACCACCGCGTCGTCGAGGCCCTCGCGGACGACGGCCCGGCCGCCCCCGTCCGGCTGGTGACCGTCTACAGCGGGGAGGACCAGATCCTCGACCTGCTCGACAGGCGGCACGACGACTTCGCCGCGGTCCTGGCACGCGTCGCCGGGCGGCGCGAGTGGGGGGTCAAGGCGTACGTCAGCCGCGCGGCGAGAGGAGAGGGGCCGGCCGCCACCACCGGCGCGGCCCAGCCTGGCGGCCCGGCCACCGCGGGCACAGGGCGCGCGGGCGGCCCGGTGCCGTCGAGTACGGGCGGCGCGGGGCCGGTCACGGCGGCTCCAGGCGGCGGCGCGGCAGGCGGCCCGGGCACCGCGTACCTCAAACGGCGCAAGGCGAGCCTGCGAAGCCGGGAGGACCTTTGGCGTGCCGCCGTCGAGCAGGCCGAGCGCCTGCACTCCGCGCTGGGGGGCATCGCCGTGGCCAGCAGGCGCCACCGTCCACAGGATCCCCAGCTTTCCGGCAGGAGCGACCTCATGGTGCTGAACGGCGCCTACCTGGTCGAGCCCGGCCGCGACCGTGAGTTCGCCGCCGCTCTCGGCGCCTTCCGGGCCGAGGGGATGGACGTGCAGCTCACCGGCCCCTGGGCGCCCTATTCGTTCACCTCCCTGGAGCTCGGCACGACCGGTCCGGAGGCGCGCGATGACCGTTGAGCACCGGAGAGGCGCGGGGCCGGCCGCGCAGGGCCGCCTGCCGCCCGAGCGGGTGGCGCTCGTCGACCTGCTCGACCGGCTGCTCGCGGGCGGCGTCGTCGTGACCGGCGAGCTCGTGCTGTCGATCGCCGACATCGAGCTCGTCCGCATCTCCCTGCGGGCGCTGCTCGCCTCCGTACGTGAGGGCGACGACACGGGGGCCGGCGCCATGGACGACTACCACCGGGCGGCGGGCGCCGTACGAGACGGGACGGAGGGTGACGATGAGCCGTCCTGGCGCTGACCACGCCGAGCGCGCCCGGCATGCACCTGGCGAGGCTGCCGGCCGTGTTGAGCCTGTCGAGCCTGTCGAGCCTGTCGAGCCTGTCGAGCCTGTCGAGGCTGTCGAGGCTGTCGAGGCTGTCGAGGCTGTCGAGGCTGCTGAGCCTGCTGAAGCTTCCGGCCGGCGTGAGTCTCTTGGCCGGGCCGAGCGTGCTCGGTTCGAGGAGTTCGAGCGGCCCCTCGCCGCCGGTCCCGGCCGGGATCCGGCGAGGTCCGGTACGTGGCGGCTGAACACCGACCCCGAGGCCGTGCAACGCGACCTGAGCCGCCTGGTCCTCACGCTCGTCGAGCTCGTACGCCAGCTCGTGGAGCGCCAGTGCATCCGGCGGATGGACCAGGGCGACCTGTCCGACGAGCAGGTCGAGACGCTCGGCCTCACGCTGATGCGCCTGGAGGAGGCGATGACCGAGCTGTGCGACCGCTTCGGTCTCACCCCCGCCGACCTCAACCTCGATCTCGGCCCGCTCGGGACCCTGCTGCCCACCGACTGACGCGGCGGCCGCCCGGCGCACAGGTGTGTACGGGGAGATGTGAGGGGTACGGCGAAATCAATCGTTAAGGGGGCTTCATGGCACTGGTCGGACGAGACGATGTCCGTACGCTCCTGGAATCGCCCGCGCCGGACGCGACGATGGTGCTCGTCGAGGGGCGATGCCAGGTTGTGCCTGGCGGCGAGGCCGACGGTCTCGTCATCACCAGCAGGCGCGATCTGGAGGAGCAGATCGCCGCCGAGGATCTGGACGACCGGCGGCTCGACGAGCTGGCCGACCGGCTCGACACCGTCGTCCGCGATCTCGGCGCCTGACTTGACGCAGGCGGTCGTGCAGAGGGGCCTGCGAGGGGGAGGCACATGACCGGGGACTTCGACGCGTCCGCGTACGGCCGGGGGATCGCCGACGTCTACGACTCCACCGTGGAGCACCTGCCCATCGAGCCCCCGGTGGACCGGATCGAGAAGCTCGCCGAGGGCGGGCCGGTCCTTGAGTTCGGCATCGGCACCGGCAGGCTGGCCCTTCCGCTGGCCGCCCGTGGCCTCGCCGTCGCCGGGATCGACGGCTCACCGGACATGGTGGAGGCGCTGCGCGCCAAGCCCGGCGGCGACCGCATCCCGGTGGCTGAGGGCGACTTCTCCGAGATCCGGGTCGAGGGCACCTTCGCCCTGGTCCTGCTGGCCATCAACACGATCTTCGCGCTTCCCTCCCAGGACGCCCAGGTCCGGTGCTTCCGCAACGCGGCGGCGCACCTGCGGCCCGGCGGCCGGTTCGTGGTGGAGGCGTGGGTCCCCGACGTCGGGGCGTTCCGCGACCGGTCGGCGCTGCGGTTGCTGACGCTCGGCGACGACGCCGTGGTCGTCGAGGCCGCCCGGCTGTCACCCGCCGGCCAGATGATGCACACGACCAAGGTGCGTCTGACGTCCGACGGCGTCCGGCTGTTCCCGGCCAACCACCGGTACGCCTGGCCGTCGGAGATGGACCTGATGGCCCGGCTGTCGGGGATGGAGCTGGAGCACCGGTGGTCGGACTGGTCCGGCGCCCCGTTCACCGACGACAGCCGGGCCCACATCTCGGTCTACCGCATGTGACCGCCGCCTGACCCTGGAGAGTTTCCGATGCCGATGCCGATGCCCGCGCCGAGAGGCCCGATCACCGCCTGGTTGCTCCGGGAACTGAAGCAGCCGCCCCACCCGCTCGGTCCGCCGCCGTTCACCCCGGACGACCGCCGGCTGACCGACACGCGGCCGGGCCACTCCCGGCTGGACGTTCACGAGCTGCACCTCTCCGGGCTGGACGTGGCCGAGCTGGGCAATCCAGGGCTTGCCGAAGCCGAGCTGGACGACTCATGTCCGGACGACTCACAGCTCGACGACGAGGACCTGCAACTCGCCCTGTTCGCCTGCTACGAGCTGCACTACCAGGGCCTCGACGGCGTGGACGACCGCTGGGAGTGGAGCCCCTGGCTGCTCGGCCTCCGCGGACGTCTGGAGGAGCGGCTGGAGCGCGCCCTGGCCAGGGCCGTGCCCCGGCCGCCCGCCCCAGAGCCTCGTGACATGCACCGGGCGCTGGCCGATCTGGTCGCCTCCTACGACGGAGGGCCGTCGCTTTCGGCCTTCCTCCGGGGCAAGGCCGACCTCGGCCGGTTCCGCGAGTTCGTGGTGCACCGGTCGATCTACCACCTCAAGGAGGCCGACCCCCACACGTGGGCGATCCCGCGCCTGCTCGGCCGCCCGAAGGCCGCGCTCGTGGAGATCCAGGCCGACGAGTACGGGGGAGGCCGTCCCGGGCGCATGCATTCCGAGCTCTTCGCGGCCACGATGCGCGGCCTGGACCTGGACGACGCCTACGGAGGGTACGTGGACAGCGTGCCGGCGATCACGCTCGCGGTCAGCAACACCATGTCGCTTTTCGGGCTGCACCGGCGCCACCGGGGCGCGCTCGTGGGGCACCTGGCGGCGTTCGAGATGACCTCGTCGCAACCGAACCGCCGGTACAGCCAGGGCCTGCGCCGCCTGGGCGGCGACGCGGCCTCCCGCCGTTACTACGACGAGCACGTACAGGCGGACGCCGTACACGAGCAGATCGCCGCCCACGACATGTGCGGCGGGCTCGCGGCCGAGGCCCCGCATCTGGCCGGCGACATCATGTACGGCGCCGGGTGCGCGCTCACCCTCGACCGGCTCTTCGCTGAGCACGTGCTCGGACGGTGGAGGAAGGGGGCGTCGTCGCTCCGGGACGCAGGCGTCGCGGCGGCGACGGTGCCGTGAGCCGCGTCGACTACGTGCTGCCGCTGCGCTGGGAGGACGACACCGGTCTGGAGGAGCTGACCGCGTACCTGCGGATGATCGCCCAGCACGCGCGCGTCATCGTCGTGGACGGCTCGCCGGCTCGCCTCTTCGCGCGCCACGCCGGCCACTGGGCCGGGCTGGTCACGCATCTGGCGCCGGACGAGGACCTGGCCGTCGCCAACGGCAAGGTCGCCGGCGTCCTCACCGGGATGCGCAGGGCCACCGCCGACGACGTGGTCATCGCTGACGACGACGTCCGCTATGACCCTGACGGGCTGGCCCGGGTGATCGCTCTGTTGCGGCGGGCCGACCTCGTCCGGCCGCAGAACTACTTCGACCCGCTCCCCTGGCACGCCCGGTGGGACACGGCGCGCACCCTGCTCAACCGCAGCGTCGGCGCGGACTACCCGGGGACCTTCGGCATCCGGCGGGACATCTTCGAGAAGATGGGCGGCTACGACGGCGACGTGCTGTTCGAGAACCTGGAGCTCATCCGCACCGTCCGGGCGTACGGCGGGCGCGAGAACCGCCCCCTCGACCTCTACGTGCGGCGCCTTCCTCCCGGGGCGGACCGCTTCTGGTCACAGCGCGTACGGCAGGCCTACGACGACCTGGCACAGCCCGCCCGGATGGCCGCGTTCCTCGCCGTCCTTCCCGGTCTCGGTACGGCGCTGCTCCGGCGGCGCCTCGGAGCGGTGGCGATGGGCGCGGGCCTGACGGTCGCCCTGGCCGAGGCCGGCCGCCGTCGTGCGGGCGGACGCCGGGTTTTCCCCTTCATGGCGGCGCTGTTCGCCCCGATATGGGTCCTGGAGCGGGCGACGTGCAGCTGGGTCGCGCTGACCGCGCGGCTGGCGCTCGGCGGCGTGCCGTACGCGGGGAGGCGGCTGCGCGTGGCCGCCCACCCGGTCCGGCTGCTGCGGCGCCGTCAGGCCGGCGGCTCCGGCTCGCTCGCCGCGCGGAACCCGGCCGGCTTGTGAGACCCGTCGCAGAACGGCTTGGTGGACGACCGCCCGCAGCGGCACAGCGCCACCGTCGCCCTGCCCGGGTCTATGCGGCGCCCATCCTGGGTCATGAGCGTGAACGGCCCTCGCACCAGCAGAGGGCCGTCCTCGCATGGCGTCACCGTGACCCCGTCATCCGGCTCTTGTCTCATGTGCACCGGCATGCCCGGAATGTCCGCTAGGTAACGAGCCGGGTCAGTCCGTACGGGCACAGCGGCTGGAGGGGCTGAAGACCCAGCAGCCCGATCGGTCACCCGCCGGATGCCCCTGCTTGATCGGCACGGCGAACACGCCCGGAGCGCTCGTGGCCGGCGCCACCTTCGTCGAAGGCGGCGCGAACACCCAGCTCGGCGTGGCGAGCGGGCTCTCCATGAGCGCGGCGGCGCGCGCGCCGTGCCGGACGCCGACCGTACGGCCCCGCCATGGTGCGAGACTCCAGCACCCGGGCCCGCCGCTCTCGCAGGAGTGGGGGTACCGGGCGGCGAACGGCGGCAGTGGCAGCGAGTCCGCGATCCCGGGCGGCGGAGAGATCCGAGCGACCGGCGGTGCGATCGGCGGCGGCGCCTCACCCGGCGGTGTGAGGCCGGTCGTCACGGTGGGCGTGGGGCTCACTGTCGCGCTCACGCTCGCCGACGGCGTCGGCGTCAGGGTCGGCGTCAGGGCCGGTGTGGGTGTCGCGGGTGGGGACGGCGGCTTCGCCGTGACGCTCGGCTTGGGCGCCGGCGGCTTGACGGTCGGCCTGTGCGTGGGAGGCGGCGGCCGGTGGGTCGCAGAGTGCGTGGGAGTGGGCTTCGGCGAAGGCTTACTGGGGCTCGGGCTGGCACTGGGCTTCGGGCTGGGGCTGGGGCTCACGCTCCGGCTCGGCGAGGCGCTGGGCGACGTGCTGGAGGAGGGGCTCGGCGTCGGCGGCACGCTGACCGTCGGGCGCCCGCTCGGCGTCGCGGTGGGAGTGGAGCCGCCGGTCGGTGTGGGGGTGGCCCTCGGCGTCGCGGTGGCCGTCGCTGTGGCCGTCGCTGTGGCCGTCGCGGTGCCGCTGGCGGTCGGCGTCGCGGTGCGAGTCACCGTAGGGCTCGCGGTGGGAGTCCCTGTGACCGTTGCCGTCGGAGTGATGGTCACGGTCGCCGTCGCCGTGGGAGAGGACGGAGGGCTGACCGTCGCCGTTGGAGTCGCCGCGGTCGGGGTCACTGTCGTGGGAGGGATCGGGGCGCCGGGCCTGCGCCTGTCCCTCCGGGTGGGCGTCGGCGTAACGGTCACGGTGACGGTGACCGTGGGGGTCGCCGACGGGCTCGCCGACCCCGTCGGGACCGCCGTGCCGGTCGGCGTGCTCGTCGGAGGCGTCGAGGAGGGCCGCGGCGCGGTGGAGCGGGTGTGGCGAGGATACGGCGGCTGCGGGGCGATGATCCCCGGGCTTCGACTCGGATGAGGCGCCGGGTCCGCCGCCGTGGGGGACGGAACCGGCGTAGTGGACGAAGGGCGCTGCGGGGTCGACGGAGCGGTCGACGTGGGGGCCGAGGCGTGCGGCGTGGTGGGCTCAGTGGAGCTGGGCGCGGGGTCCGGGCCGCCACTGGACGTGGGGTCCGGGGTGCCGCTGGGTGCGGGGTCCGCGCTGCCGCTGGACGAGGGGCCGGGCTGTTCGTCCCGGGTGGGCTGTGTCTCGGGCAGGCTCCGGCGAGGGTGCTCGTCCCGGCTCGGGGTGGGCTGGGGCGCGGTCTCCTGCTGCCGGGGGGCCTCCGGCCGGTGGCGTGACCTCCTGGTGTGCTCCGGCTCAGGCGCCTGTCTCGTATGGGTCGGCTCCACGGCAGGGACCCCGTTCACGGCGCCGCCGTCCCCGTCACCGCTGCCCGCACCATTACTCGTGCCACCGCCTCCACCCCCGCCGGCGCCCTCGGAACCCCCGCCGTCCGAATCGGCGCCGTCAGAGTCGCCACCATCGGAGCCGCCACCATCGGAAGCGGCACCATCGGAAGCGGCACCGTTGGACCCGCCACTGTCGGAGCCGCCTCCATCGGAGTCGGCGCCATCCGAGGCGCCGTTCGCCGCGGAATCGTCAGAGGACTCGCCGGAGGTGTCGTCAGAGGCGGTGTCGGCGGCGGTGTCGGCGGCGGTGTCGTCAGAGTCGGCGGCGGGTTCTTCGGCCGACTCCGCGGCGGCCGGATCGGCCGCTTCGGGGGCGACACCGTCCACCGGCGGCGAACCAGGATCCGCGACGGCGGCCCAGGGCTGGGCGACTATGGCGCCGGTCGTCGCGGAGACCGCGGCCAGGAGGAGGCCGGAGACCAGGGTTGCGCGCCGGGAGGACATGCGTGATGTCATGGAGGGGCTCTTCCTCGATCTATGGGGTGGGCCGGGGACCGATGAGCGACTTCCAGCCCGCCGCGGCGAACTCGGGCGTGCCGGGGAGGGCGGCGGCGGGCACCGCGGGGGGCGTCGGGTCGGGGATGTTCACCCAGTCGCCCTTGTTCGTGCCACGCATATTGGGAGCCCACGCCATCAGCAGGCTCATGGCGTACGGGCTGGAGTAGACAGGGCCGGAGTCTCCAGCGCCCTTGGTCGCCGTGACCTGGACCAGCACAGACACCTGGATCTGGTCCTCTGCACGGCTTTTCCACTGGACACCGATCGTCTGTGTCCGAAGGGCCGCGCCGTCAGGCAGATCGCCGTCGGCGGGGAGCCCGAGTGTCTCGCGCCAGCCGCGTACGGCCGCGCGGGCGCCGTCACGAGCCGCCTCCCGCTGGTCCGGCGGCGCGTAGAGCACGGCGGCCTGCTCGGCCTGTCCGGCGTCCAGCGTCCAGGCCGCCTCCAAGGCGGCCGCCGCCGCCGACACCGCCCCCAGCTCGGTGCGGGGGAAGCCGACCGGATACCCCCCCTCGCCGTCGTGGCCGGATGGCGCCGCCAGCGCGACGACCGGCGTGGAAGGGACGACGACGGGTTCCGGCTCCGCCTTCCGGGTCTGCAGCACGATGACCGCCGCGGCGACCACGGTGATCGCCGCGACGACGATCAGCAGCACGTGGCGTGAATCCCACCGCTGCGGAGGGCTCAGGTCCCAGTCGAGCGACGGGTCCGGGATGATCGCCGGCACTAGTTCCCCCGGTCTGGGCGCTGCCCGAACGCCTGCCCGGCCGCGGCGGCCAGGCGCAGGTACGCGCCCCGGGTGGTGGGCCGGAGGCGGGCCAGGTCGACCTCCGCGCCTTCCTTGAGGTGCGGGTCGAACGGCACCCGGACCACCGCGCGGCAGCGGTTGGAGAAGTGCCGCTCCAGCAGGTCGACGTCGACGTGCGACTTGGGCTCGACCGCGTTGAGCACGACGATGGCGTTTCTCACGAGTGCGCCGTGGCCGTGGGCGGTGAGCCAGTCGAGCGTCGCGGCCGCGGAACTCGCGCCGTCGACCGCGACGAGCGTGACCAGCACGATCTGGTCGGCGAGCTCCAGCGTCGCACCCATCGCGCCGTGGAGGAGCCCGGTGCCGCAGTCGGTGATGCAGATCGAGTAGTACCGCTCGATCAGCCCGGCGACCGTCCGGTAGTCCTCCGCGTTGAAGGCCTCGCTGACCGCGGGGTCGGTGTCGGAGGCCAGCACTTCGAGCCTGGCCGGAGACTGCGAGGTGAACGCCCGCGCGTCCGCGTACCGGACGATGTGCGGGGCCTCGGCCAGCAGCGTACGGATCGTCGCGGCCGTCTCCGCCTTGACCTTGATGCCGAGCGTCCCGCGATCCGGGTTCGCGTCGATGGCGATCACCCGGTCGCCGCGCAGGGAGGCGAGCGTGTTGCCGAGCGCGGCGGTCGTGGTGGTCTTCCCCACGCCCCCCTTGAGACTCATGACCGCGATCCTGTGGTGGCCGCTGGCGACGGGCGTCTGCGCGTGGGCGATCAGCGTGCGCCGCTCCAGCTCGGCCGCCGACTCCGCGGGGATGACCCGGCCGCCGGAGACCTGGTAGACCAGCCTCCGCCATCCTCCGGTCGGCTCGGGTCGCCGGTTGGTGAGCAGGTGTTCCGCCGTGAGTGGCACCGTCTCCGGGTACTGCTCGGCGGGAACGGGCACGGGGGTGTGGGTCTCAGTCATGACCGGGTCCTTTCACCGACAGGGGAATCAGCGGCCGTCAGCAGGTACGCCAGCGCACGGTCGTGGTGGCCGAGCCCTTCGTGCCGCGCAACTCCAGGGGAGCGGAGGCGGGAGCGGGGGCTCCGCACCAGTAGCGCACTCGGAGGGCGCGCACGCTGAGCACCAGGGTCTGCCCGGGTTTCAGCGTGCCGCTGGACGGTTCGACGGCGAGGCCTGGCGCCGACAGGCGCCATGTCACGGCCTTCTTCGACGTGGACGCGAGCGTCAGCCGCCCCCGGCCGAACTCGTCGAGCGTTACGGCGGAGGGGGCCTCGATCCCACCGGCCGTCACCGCCGGAGGAGCGGACGAGGCTCCCTGCGCCGCGACGGTCGCCTCGACCGTGGCGAGGGCGTTCGCCTGCTCCGAGGCGGGTACGGACCCGGGGGCGGCGGCTCCCGCGGCCGGCTGGGCGACGCTCGGCTGGAGAGACCGGGCAGGCGTGCGCGGGACGTCCGGCGCCATGAGGTTGATCCCCGTCACCGTCCCTGCGGTGCCCGCCACCACGATGATCACAATCCGCAGTGCCGTGGCACGCACCAGCGAGCCCACCCGGGTCAGGACCCGCACGATCCGGATCTGGGCTCCGGCGGGCCGGGGACCCGGCGCGTCCACCGGCAGATCGGCGGCCGGAATCTCGTCGCCGGTCGCGGCCGAGTGGGCGAGGGACTCCCGTGCCTGGATCTGGGAGAGCAGCGCGTCGTACAGGGGGGTGCCCGGGCCCGCCGAGGAGCCTGTGGCCGGCAGAGGGCTCTGCCGGACCTCTGCTCCCTGCCGCGGCCCCGCCTCCCGTGCCCCGGTCTGCGGCCGCGCCTCCCGTAGCCCGGTCTCCGGCCGTGCCTGCCGTGCCTGCTGCTCGGGCGGCGAACCGGGGGGTGACGTACGGGGCTGGTGGGGCAAGCGGCGGCGAGAGCTGGGGACGGCCCGGGGGGCGCCCGCGGCCGGTGGGGGTGTCACCCCCGAGTCGGGCGGCACCGGGGGCGCCTGCCCCGTCGGCGTGTGCCTCGACGCCGGGGAGGACGGAGAGGCGGCAGATTCCGGAGACCGGGGAGACGGCGAAGGGCCCAGGGGCGGCGGAGGGGACCGGAAGGCCGCGGACGGCGGGAACGCCCCGGACGGCCGGGAAGGCGGGGACTGCGGCGGCGGAGACTGCGGGGATCGGGACGCCGGCGGGGACTGCGGCGGCGGAGACTGCGGGGATGGCGCGGCGGCGGTCCTCGGCTCCTCGGCGGTCTCGACAGGCGCGCCCAGCGGCACGCCGAACGACGACGGCGGGCGGAAGGCGGACCCGGCCTGAGACGGCTCTGGCGAGCCGGCCGAGCCAGCAGAGCCGGCAGAGCCCACCAAACCCGGCGATCCGGGCGAGCCGGAGGAACCCACAGAATCCGGCGAGCTGAGCGGACCAGCCGAACCAGGCGACCCGAACGAACCGGCGGGGCCGGCCGAACCAAGCGAGCCGCGCGAGCGGGCGGAAGGCGGAAGGGCGGTGACGGCCTCCATGAGCCGCCCCCTCACGTCCGGGGCGAGAGGCGCGAGCGGCGGATGGGACAGGACCTGCGGCACCGTGTACCGGATGTTGATGGGCCGCTTGCACACCAGGCAGGTGACGATGTGCGTCAGCAGGGCCGTACGGGCCTGGCCGTACCCGGCCCCGGCGCCGGGCCCGTCGGGGAAGACCGCGGCGGCCAGCGGGGCGAGCTCCGGGCAGAGGGGACGCCCGCGCGCCAGGCCGTCCAGCCCGCTGACGAGGATCTCCACCATGTCCTGCGTGCGCGCGACCAGGCGGCCGACCTCCCGCACCGGCAGAGCCAGCACGTAGGAGAGCTCTCTGACTCCGAGCTCGTGCCGGTAGAGCAGGCGCAGGGTCTCCGCTCCCAGCGGATCCACCAGCGCCCACGCGCGCCGTACGGCCCGGTCATCGGGCGCACCCGGGCCCGGCCCCGGCCGGAACCCCTCGGGGCGTCCGGGCGAGGCGCACTCGCGGCGCAGCGCGGCCATCAGCCAGGCGCGCTCTGCAACGTTCCCAGGTCTTGCCTGGACGGCGCACGCCTCCAGTGCCGCGACGGCCGCCGCGACCGCCCGGGACGGCTCGAAATGAAAGGAGGCGTAGTCGACGAGGTGCGCGCCGTGCTCGTCGACCCACGCCATTCTCGTTCCGGGATCGAGCACGACATCCCCGCTTCCGGCGGGCGGGTTCATGCGCGCGAAGGCGTGGCGGCAGCGACGACGGCATGTTCGGCCAGAGCATCACTGCGACGCGGGAGTCGCACTCGCCTAACTGGAAAGTCTGATGCATACCGATACATAGCACGAGATCTTAGACTGACCGCGTTCTGTTGGGAAGGAAAAGAACCAGAGAAATCATCGATTGATGATAAGCCGCAAATGACGCCCATAAGGTCGTCCGAAACCAGGCCGGAAGGCGGGGCCGTTACGCGCCCAAAGCTCTCCAGAGATGCCTCGACAGAGCGCTTTCATGAGTTCCATCAGCCGTCGCGACCTGGGCGTACGCCAAAATCCCGCTGGCAGTGAGGGCGCCGAGGCGGGGTTCGTTTCCGACCTCGACTTTGTACGTCCATCTCGCCGTCACGTCAATGCGAATAACCTTCATATCGGGAATGTTTGAGCGACCGGAGCCCCCTATTCGCCCCCCTTTCCGTCATTACGGCACGCGTACGCGCGACCTCACGACGCAGCGGGCGGACAAGAGGTCCATCGGCCGGCTGAATGGGCGTCCGCACTCCGGAGCGACACCATAGGAAAGGGGCCACTCACTCCCGGCGCGCTCAAGAGAGGCAACCGGCCGGCCACGCGCGCGCGAATACATAGTCGTGGACACCGTCATCGTGCTGTTCAACAGGGACCTGCGGCTGCATGATCACCCCGCGCTCGCCGAAGCCTGCGCCCGGGCCCGGCGAGTCGTGCCGCTGTTCGTGCTCGACCCCGCCATCGAGGCCAGGCACCGCCGGGACTTCCTGCACGAGACCCTCCACGATCTGCGGGCGTCCCTCCGTGCGCTCGGGGGCGACCTCGTCGTACGGCACGGCGACCCGGTGGCCGAGGCGATGCGGGCCGCCGCGGAGGTGCGGGCCACGGAGATCTGGGCGAGCGGCGACGTCAGCTCGCTGGCCCGGCGGCGCGAACGGCGACTGGCCGAGGCCTGCGCCGCCCAGCGGATCGGCTTCCGGCTCTTCCCGGGCGTCACCGTGGTGCCGCCCGCGGCCCTCACGCCTCCCGGCGGCAGCCACTACCGCGTCTTCACGCCGTACTGGCGGGTCTGGTCGGCCACCCGCAGGCGACCGGTCCTCCCCGCCCCCGAGAGCGTACGGCTGCCCGGCGGCGTGGATCCGGGCGCGCTCCCCGAGCCGCCCGCGCAGCCGTACGGGATCGTGCGGGGCGGGGAGACCGAGGGTCGCCGGCGCCTGGACCACTGGGTGAACGAGGGCCTGGCCGCGTACGGGGAGACCCGCGACAGGGTGGCGCGCCGCACGTCCATGCTCAGCCCCTACCTGCACTTCGGGTGCGTGTCGCCGGCCGAGGTCGTCGAACGGGCCTGCGAGCGGCCCGGCGCGGAAGAGTACGTCCGGCAGATCTGCTGGCGTGACTTCTACTACCAGGTCACCTACGCCTTCCCCGACCTGGGCAGGCGCGACTACCGGCCACGTGAGGGCGACTGGGAGCACGACGAGGACAAGGCCCAGGCATGGCGCGAGGGGATGACCGGCGTGCCGATCGTGGACGCGGGGATGCGCCAGCTCCTGACCGAGGGGTGGATGCACAACCGGTTGCGGCTGATCGTCGGCTCCTACCTGACGAAACGGCTGAAGATCGACTGGCGCGTCGGCGTGGACCACTTCGCCGACCTGCTCCTCGACGGCGACATGCCGAACAACTGCGGCAACTGGCAGTGGGTCGCGGGGACGGGCAACGACACCAAGCCCTACCGGACGCTCAACCCGCTCCGTCAGGCGAAGAAGTTCGATCCGGACGGGGAGTACGTCCGGCGGTACGTTCCTGAGCTGGCGTCCCTGCCCGGCTCTCTCGTGCACGAGCCATGGAAGGCGCCCGCCCTGGTCCCCGGCTACCCGCCGCCCCTCGGCGGCGAGCTCAAGGCCTGACGCCGCCCCAGCCGGGAGCTGCTCCGCAGTGCCGTACGGCACGGCTGGGACCGCGAAATCTGGTCATTGGTTGTCGCGATGTCCGCCATATTTCGTGCTGACACGACATAGAACGGTCAGTTTTACAGGCTTAGGCTCCCGGCTGGCCAAGCTCGTCAGACCGAACGCTCTCCGGAGGACAGTTGTCTCCCAGGACCCTCACCCTCGCGCTTGTCATGCTCCCCGTCGTGGCCACCGCGGCCCCGGCGGCGGCCGCCCCCGATCCGTACACCCACTCGGCCACGGGCGTGGCGTTCACCCCCAACCCCGTCACGCAACTGGGACGGCAGGACCTGACCGACGCCAAGGACGCCGACCTGCCGGTTTTCGCGCCGGCCTACAAAACGGTCACGCTCACCGACCTCGACGGGTCGGGCACGCTGACCGGCCGTTATGTCCGGGTCAAGAGCTCGACGGGCAAGGCCGCGCAGGCCGCCGGCGGCGCCTTCCCCGCCTATCACCGCGACGTCGACCAGTTCGAGCAGGTCATGGGCTACTACTGGGTCACGCGGGCGCAGCGCTACCTGCAGTCGCTCGGCTTCGGCGGTACGCTCCGGCCGGTGAACCAGCGCCAGATCGAGCTGCGCATCGACCAGTACGGCGGCGACAACTCGTTCTTCCGCGACGACAAGGCCAACATCACCCTGGGCAAGGGCGGCGTGGACGACGGCGAGGACGCCGAGGTGATCGTCCACGAGTACGGTCACAGCGTCCAGGACGGCCAGGTCCCCGGCTTCGGCACGACGCTCGAGTCCGGCTCCATCGGCGAGGCCTTCGGCGACTACCTTGCGGTCGCCGTGACGAACTGGGCCACCGGCCGGCCGGCGCTGACGGACGAGGCGTGCGTCGCCGACTGGGACTCGGTGACCTACACGGCCGCACCCCACTGCCTGCGCCGGCTCGACGGCACCAAGCACTACCCCGAGGACGTCGTCGGTGAGGTGCACGCCGACGGGGAGATCTGGTCGCGCGCCCTCTGGGACATCCGCATGGCACTCGGCGACGCGAAGGCCACGACGCTGATCGTCGAGGCGCAGTTCGACTTCGCCAAGGACACCACGTTCAAGGCGGCCGCGCAGGCCACCGTCGCCGCGGCGCGCAAGCTCTACGGCGCGACCGCGGCCGGCGCCGTCACCAAGGCGTTCACCGACCGCGGCCTCCTGTGAGACCGCCGGTCCCCAGGTGACGCGGCGGCGTTACGAGGACGGCGCAAGCCGCATCCCGCGGCCACGCCGTTCTCATCCGCCGGCCAGGTGGGCCCCCCACCGCTCGCGCCTCCTGGAACGTACGGCGTCATGGGCGTTTGGCCGTCAGCTTGGCCAGCTGGTCGACGACCCGCTCCCGGTACTGCCTGGACAGCGGATCGACGCCGAAGATGCCCTCGACCACGCGGGGCAGTGCGATCGGCGCGAAGGTCAGGGCGTAGGCGATCAGGAGGATGAACTCGGCGTCCAGCTCATCGGTGATCTCTCCCGTCTCCTGGCGGCGCCGCGTCCGCTCGACGGCCTCCCGCAGCCGTGCGCGCTGCGCCGCCGGACAGGCGTCCCGATCCCCCTCCGGCTCCGAAGCGTCCCGGTCCTGCTCGGGCTCATCGGCCGGCGGGCCGTCGCCGAGGGCCTGCCAGATCACCAGCCGGGCCCAGTCGGGCCGGTCCAGGGTGGCGTCGAGATGGGCGGCCACGCTCTCGGCGTACGTCGCGCCGGGCGGTGTCACGGCGGCCTGCGCCCCCGCCCACCTGCGTCGCAGCTCGTCGATCAGCCCTCGCTTGCCGCCGAAGTAGTACGAGATGAGCTGCTGGTTGACCCCCGCCCGGGCGGCGATGCAGGCCGTACGCGCCCCGGAGTACCCCTTCGCGCCGAACTCCTCGACGGCGGCCTGGAGGATGCGCTCGCGCGTCCTGTCCGCCGCCCTTCCACGCTCTTCCGGGGCGGGAGACCTGCGGGGCCGATCCGATGACGCCATACACCGCATTCTAGTGAATCAACCGTTTGATTGATATTTGTCAACCAAACACATGAAACAGCCCGTACCATGAAGCCATGATCTTCACTGAGCTTGAGATCGGCTACCTCGACGACCAGCGCCTCGGGCGGCTGGCCACCATCCAGCCCGGCGGGACGCTCCAGGTGAGCCCGGTCTCGTTCACGTACAACCGGAAGCTGGAGACCATCGACATCAGCGGTCACAACATGGCGGCGAGCCGCAAGTTCCGCAACGTCCTCGACAACGGCAAGGTGGCGTTCGTGGTCGACGACGTCCTGTCTCTCGATCCCTGGCAGGTGCGCTGCCTGGAGATCCGCGGGTACGGCGAGGCGCTGAAGGATCCGGTCGACTCGGCGGCCATGTTCCCCGGCCCGATCATCCGCCTGCACGCCCGGCGCGTGATCAGTTTCGGGATCGACCCCGGCAACCCGGCGGCCGGCGCGCGTGACGTCCAAGCGTAGAAGGGGCTACGCCGGGATCATGCCGTGCGGATCGAGGACGTACTTGCGCGCCGCCCCCTTGTCGAACTCCTCGTAGCCCCGCCGCGCCTCGTCGAGCGGCAGCACCGTGGCGTTGACCGCGTCGGCGATCCTGACGCGGTCGTTCAGGATCGCCGTCATGAGCCTGCGGTGGTAGCGCATGACGGGGCACTGGCCGGTGAAGAAGGCGTGCGCCTTGGCCCATCCCAGACCGATCCGGATGGACAGCGATCCCTGCTTGGCGGCCTCGTCCCCCGCGCCGGGGTCCCCGGTGACGTACAGACCGGGGATGCCCAGCCGGCCGCCCGCCCTGGTCGTCTCCATGAGCGCGTTCAGCACGCTCGCCGGCCGTTCGGCTCCGGCGTCGGAGCCGTGCCCGCGCGCCTCGAAGCCCACCGCGTCGACGGCGCAGTCCACCTCGGGCACGCCGAGGATGCCCTCGACCAGGTCCTTGGGGTCGCCTTCCGCCACGTTCGCGGTCTCGCATCCGAAGCCGCGGGCCTGGGCCAGGCGCTGCTCGTTGAGGTCGCCGACGATGACCACGGCGGCCCCGAGGAACCGGGCCGAGACGGCGGCGGCGAGCCCGACCGGGCCCGCACCGGCGATGTACACCGTCGATCCGGAGGTGACGCCCGCCGTGACGCATCCGTGGTAGCCGGTCGGGAAGATGTCCGCCAGCATGGCCAGGTCGAGGATCTTCTCCAGCGCCTGCTCCCGGTCGGGGAACACCAGCAGGTTCCAGTCGGCGTACGGCACGAGCACGTACTCGGCCTGGCCGCCGGGCCAGCCGCCCATGTCGACGTAGCCGTACGCCGCGCCCGCCTGCAGCGGGTTGACCCGCTCGCAGATGTGCGTGTCGCCCACCTTGCAGTTGCGGCAGCGACCGCACGCGATGTTGAACGGCACGGACACGAGGTCGCCCACCTTGACGACCTCCACGTCGGGGCCGATCTCCGCGACCTCGCCGGTGATCTCGTGGCCGAGGATGAGGCCGGGCGGCGCCGTGGTGCGGCCGCGCACCATGTGCTGGTCGCTGCCGCAGATGTTGGTCGCGACGGGCCTGACGATGGCCCCGTGCCGCAGCTGACGTCCCACGTTCTCCGGGGGGACTCCCGGCCCCTCCTTCAGCTGGAACTCCGGATAGCCGGCGTCGACGAGCTCCACGTTCCCCGGCCCCTGGTAGGCGACCGCCTTGTTGCCCGGCATGATGCGTTCCCTCCTGGCCGGCGTGCGGTCAGTTGGTCGCGCGCGGCCGCTGCCCGCCGCGGAGGAGACGGTGCCGAGCGGCCCTCAGCCGGGATGACCGGCCATCGCTCCCCCCGAAGCGGATGGCTCTGTCATTTCACGCTATCCCCTGGTCCGGCGGTGGACGTCGCCGGTCCGCTCGGTCAGCCCCTTGCGGTCGAGGTGCTCAAGCAACGGCACGGCCACCCTGCGGCTGGTGTCCAGGGCCGTCCTCGCCTGGCTGACCGTGAACGGCTGCGGCAGGCGGCTCAGCAGCGCCGCCGCCCGTGAGTCGGCGCCGGGGAGCAGCACGACGCCGTCCGCGATCCGCAGCAGGGCTCCCGCCCGTACGGCTGCCGCCAGCTCACGCGGCCCCAGCCCGAGCGCGGCCAGCCGCCCGGCCTCCGGCGCCGCGAAGGGGCGCTCGGCCAGCTCGGCCGCGAGCCGCCGCAACGCCTGGGCCACCGGAGCGGGCAGGCCCGCCGGCCCGGCGGCGATCCTCCCGTCGACGACGGCCAGCGGCGGCCGGACGAGCGCTCCCACCAGCCGCCGATCCGGGAGCCCGAGCTCGTGACGGGCTGCCTCCAGCGGCATTCCGGGTTCGAGAGGGTCGCGCGCCGCATGACGCCGCACCACCTCGGCCAGCCGGTCTCCCAGCTCCGCCCAGTGAGCCGGGTCGGCGTGCCAGTCGGCGAGCACCGGGCGCCCCGCGGGCGGGCAGCCCATGGCCGTCAGCTCGCTTTCGCGCAGGAACCGGTGTGTGCGCAGCAGGGACGCCGCGTCCGCCGCCGAGGCGGCCAGCGCGGCCGCACGGTCGCGTGCGGCGCCCCGCCGGCTCAGCCCAGGGGGGCGGACGTCGAGCACCTCGGCCCCCGCCAGCACCCGCAGCGCTCCGCCCCCCGGGTCGCGGAGCAGCAGCGAGTCACCCAGGTGCAGGGGCAGCGGCCGGGCCAGCCGCAGCCGGGCCGTGCCGGGGCCCAGCGGCCGGACGTCGCACGGCACGGCGGCCGACCCGATGTGCGCCGTCAGCCGGGGAGGCAACGTCTCACCCGCGCCCTCGGCCGGGGTCAGCCGCACGTCGATCAGACCGGTGCGGGTCCAGGCGCCGGGGGCGACGAGGGCGTGGCCGCGTTCGGGCGCGGCACGCCCGCGCAGGTTCACCGCCACCCGCGCCACCCCGCTGACCGAGCCGACCTGCTCCTTCAGCGACTCCAGGGCCCGGACCCGTACGGGCTCGCCGTCCAGATCCAGCTCGTCGCCCACGTCGATCCGGCCGGCCGGGAGGGTCCCGGTCACCACGGTCCCGCTGCCCCGGACACTGAACGCCCGGTCGATCCACAGCCGGACCGGCGCACCCGCATCCGGCTCAGGCAGCTCCGCCACCAGCCGGTCCAGCGCCTGCCGGAGCTCGTCCAGCCCCTGGCCGGTGCGCCCGCTCACCGCGAGCGCCTCCGCGCCGCCCAGACCGGCGTCCGCCAGCCGGACCGCCGCCTCCTTCATCGCCGGCCCGGGGTCGGCGAGGTCCGACCGCGTCACCACCAGCAGGCCATGCCGTACGCCAAGGGTGCGCAGGGCGACCAGGTGCTCCTCCGACTGGGGCATCCAGCCCTCGTCGGCGGCGACCACGAACATGACGGCGGGCACCGGGCCCACCCCGGCGAGCATCGTGCCCAGGAATCTCTCGTGCCCGGGGACGTCGACGAAGGCCACCCGCTCCCCCGAGGGCAACGCCGTCCACGCGTAGCCGAGCTCGATCGTGAGCCCGCGCCGCCTCTCCTCGGCGAGCCGGTCGGGCTCCATCCCGGTCAGGGCGCGCACCAGAGTCGACTTTCCGTGGTCGACGTGCCCGGCCGTGGCCACCACGTGCATCAGCCGCTCACCCCGAGCACCGCCTTGAGCACCTCGCCGTCCAGGGTGGGGGGCACGGCCCGCACGTCCAGCAGCAGCCTGCCCGCCTCCACCCGGCCGACGACCGGCGGCTCGCCGGTCCGCAGCGGCACGGCGAGCCGCTCGGGCAGGCTCACGGCCGCGCTCGGCAGCGCGACTCCCGGCGCTCCCCCGCCGCCCACCGTCGCCTCGGCCGGTACGGCTCTCGCGTCCACCCCGGCGTCCGCCATGGCGGCGGCCAGTGCCTCGGCCCGTTCGCGGAGCGTCGTGAGATCGGCGTGCAGGGCCCACCGCACCGGGGGCTCCGGACCTCGCAGCGTGGCCTCAAGCGCGGCCAGCGTCAGCTTGTCGACCCGCAGGGCGCGGGCGAGCGGGTGCCTCCTGCACCGCTCGACGAGCTCCCGGCGGCCGAGCATAAGGCCGGCCTGCGGCCCGCCCAGCAGCTTGTCGCCGCTCGCGGTGACCAGGCCGGCTCCCGCCTTCAACGTGCTCGCGGCGTCGGGCTCGTCCGGCAGCAGCGGCTCGCGTTCCAGCAGGCCGGAGCCGATGTCGCAGACCACGGGCACGCCGAGGCCGCCCAGCTCCCGGACTCCCACCGCCCCGGTGAAGCCCTCGACCCGGAAGTTGGAGGGGTGCACCTTGAGCACGAACCCGGTGTCCGGGCCGACCGCCGCCTCGTAGTCGGCCAGGCAGGTGCGGTTGGTGGTGCCCACCTCGCGCAGCCGGGCGCCGGTCGACTCCAGCAGCGCCGGGATGCGGAACCCGTCGCCGATCTCCACCAGCTCCCCGCGGCTGATCACGATCTCCCGCCCGGCCGCGAGCACAGTGGCGACCAGCACCAGGGCGGCGGCGTTGTTGTTGACCACGTGCACGGCCTCGGCCGCCGGGACGGCACGGGCCAGCGCCTCCAGCGCGCCACGCCCCCGGCGGGCCCGCGCGCCTGTCTCCAGGTCGAACTCCACATCCGCCGGGCCGGCCGCGGCGGCGACCGCGTCGATCGCGGCGGCCGACAACGGTGCGCGCCCGAGGTTCGTGTGGAGCAGCACGCCCGTCATGTTGATCACCGCCCGGAGGCTCGCGGCGTGGCGGGGAAGGGCCGCGAGGGCCTGGCCGGCGACGTCCTCGGGCTCGATCTCGCCCCGCCGCGCCCGTTCCTGCGCCCGCACCACCGCGTCCTTGACCACGGCGCGGCCCAGCCGCTCGCTGACGGCCTCCAGCCTGGGGTCGGCCAGCACGGCATCGGTGCGCGGCACGAGCCTTCGTCGGTCCACATTTCAATCTATCCCTCCCGTCCGCGGCCTCCCGCGCCACGCCACCCGGATCACCGCCGCCGCGTCACCTCAAGCGCCGTCACGCCCTCTGGCCGCACGGCGTGCCGAGAAGTCCAGTCGACCGTGCGCGGGACGAGCACACTCCTCTGACGTACCTCGGCGACTGGTATCCGGACGCCGGCGTTCGCGGACAGTGTCAGCCAACTGTTTGCATTGTTATAGTGAGATGCAAACAGTTGGAGGTGACCGTGAATCACTCCCCTGACCCCGCGCGTCCCGGACGGCTCCGCCGGCTGATCCTGACGGCCGCGCCCCCGCTGCTCATCCTCGTCGTGCCGTTGCTGCTCACGGCCGTGTACGGAGGACGGCTGCCCGAGCGGGCCTACGTCGGCAGCTGGGCCCGCTTCCCCGAGTACGCGCCGACCTGGGAACGCTGGATCGGCACACACGCCTACCCGTTCGCGATCTTCACCGTCTGGTACGCCGCCCTGTTCGCCAGGTACTGGCGCTGGCCTGAGCTCCAGCGCTGGATGGCCGTGATCAGTCTCGCGTTGAGCGTGTCGACGGCCGCGTCGAGCGCCGTGAGCCTCGCAACCCTGATCGACGCTTCCGGCCCTGTGCCCGAGCCCGCCTGGGCGACACCGGCGGAGGTGCTCGCCACCCTCCTCGCGGGAGCCGCCGCCTGGCTGCTGGCGGGCCCACTGCCCGCAGCGCCTGTAGCCCATGCCACGCCGCCCGCCGGGGTGCCCGTGCTGGCACTCGCTCCCGGACAGCGGGCCATGTACGCCGTCTCCACATGGTCCGGCCGGAAGCTGCTCCAGGGTGCGCTGTTCCTCGCCGCGGCCTGGCTTGGGGCCTTCAACTTCTCGGACGCCTGGCAGGGCACGGCGCTGCTGGCGTTGACGGGTGGCCTTGAACTTCTTCAGGCCCGCACCCTGCTCCAGATCGACGACAGGGGCGTGGAGCTCACTCTGCCCTTGCTCGGCCGCCTGCGGCGGCTTGTGCCGTACGCCACGGTGCGTTTCGCCGCGGTCGTGCCGCGCGCGTCCAGTAGCGGACTGGGCCTGCTGGGCGGACGGCGCGGCTGGGGTTACGTGAGCGGCCGTCTCCCCGTGCTGGTGCTCAAGCTGACCGACGGCAGGGACTTCCTCTACTCCACCCGCGACGCCGAGTCCGCCGCCGCGCTGGTCAATGCGACTCTCAGCCGCGTACGTGAGGAAGCAAGCGGTGCTGATCGTCGTTGACCCCTCCTCCACCCAGCCGCTCGCCGACCAGGTGGCGTCGTCGGTGCGGGCGGCGGTGGCCAGAGGCGCCGCCTCCCCGGGCGACCGGCTCCCCTCGGCGCGCGCCGTCGCCGCCGCGCTCGGCATCAACCTCCACACCGTGCTCCGCGGTTACCAGCAACTCCGCGACGAGGGCCTCGTGGAGCTGCGGCGCGGCCGGGCGGCCACGATCACCGCGCTCGCCGGCGAGGCCAGGCGCGCTCGCCTGCGCGAGGCGGCCGAGGAGTTCGTCAAGGCGGCCCGCCACCTCGGCGCCTCCGGCGAGGAGTCCCTCACCGCCGTCCGAGACGCCCTGACGGCCGGGCGACACGAGACGAGTCCCTAACATGATCTGTTATGAGTGTTCGTGAACTTCGCCTCGTCGTGACAGCTGGGGAGGACTACGAAGAGGCCTTGCGTTTCTACCGTGACGTCCTGGGCCTGCGCGAGCTGGCCGACTACTCCTCCCCCGACGGCCGGGTCAGGCTTCTTGAGGCCGGTCGCGCGACCTTGGAGATCGTGGACACCCGTCAGGCGGAGTTCATCGACCAGGTGGAGGTCGGGCGCCGTGTCGCCGGACATATCAGAGTCGCCTTCGAGGTGGAGGACTCCGCCGGAACCACCGCCGAGCTCGCCGACGCGGGCGCCACGGTCATCGCCTCCCCCACCCGCACTCCGTGGAACTCGCTGAACTCACGCCTCGAGGCGCCCGGCGGATTGCAGCTCACCCTCTTCGAGGAGCTCGGCGGCTGACCCCCGCCCGAGCCTCCCTGCCCCCAATAGGGACGGAAGCCGTCGGTCCCCTGTCTCCATACTTGATTCGGTTGCGACTCCATGTAGTTGGCATATAACTTAACGCGACATGCCCGGCCCCCGCCACGACGCGACCAACGACCTGGTCCGCGAACACCCCGAACTCGTCCGCCACCTCCTGCGCACCGTCGGAGGCGCCGACCTCCCCGACACACCGATCCTGCGCGTACACAGCGGCGAACTCAACGACCGCATCTCCACCGACCGGCACGCCGACACCCTCATCCTCGGCGGCCCCCCACACGACCCCTGGTACGCACTGATCTGCGAAACAGAGACACGCCTGTCGGCCGAGAAGTTCACCCAGGCGCTGCGCTACGCGGCCACCGTCTGGCTGCTGCTGAACAAGCCCGTGCACGTGCTGTTCATCACCCCCGACCCCAACGCCGACCGCTACGCCCACCCCGTCACCCTCGACGCCGGCGGCCTCACCGTCACCCTCATCCCCTGTGTCTGCGGACCCGGCCAGATCCCGCCGATCACCGACCCCGGCCAAGTCATGGCCGATCCCGCCCTGGCCACCCTGTCGGTGATGAACCACGGCCACCGCAAAGAGATCACCGAAGCATTCCTCACCGGCCTCAACGCCCTCGATCCCGATGACGCTCCGCGATACTATGAATACGCATACAACATGGCCGTACCCGAGGCCAGACACGTCCTGGAGGCACTGATGGCCACGACCACCTGGCCCGTGTACAGCCCCTTCGCCAAAGAGCACTACGGCAAAGGCGTCGCCGAAGGCCGTGCGGAAGGCCGGGAAGAAGGCCAAGCGGAGGGCCGGGTGCAGGGCCAAGCGCAAGGCAAGGCGGCCGCCGTGCTGGCGGTGCTCACCGCGCGAGGCCTCCAGGTCAGCGACGAGCAGCGCCGGCTGATCGAGGCCACCACCGACCACGACCGGCTCGACCACTGGCTTCGGCACGTGGCCACCGTCGAGTCCGCCGAACAGCTCCTTACCAACGAATCCGCCTAGACGATCGAGCCCTGAGCCCGGCCGGTGGTCGTAGGCGATCCGTGATCAGGTGACGGGCCGGCCAGTGGCGTGGTTGTGCCAGATCGCCGCGGTCGAAGCGAGGATGCGCCGGCCCACGCGGGCGGGGAGCACGGCCGAGGCCAGAGCGTCAACCCGGTGGACGCCGGCCTCCGTTCACAGCGTCTGAACAAAACGACGAGTACGAGGGTCTCATGACCATGAGACCTCGCCTGATCGCCCGATGGACCGCAATCGTGATGATCGGCGTGCTCGCTCTCGCCGCGTGCGGCGAAGCCGGGGGCCGTACCCCCTCGCCGGTAGCGGCCTCGCCGACCCCCACCCGCCCGCGTCCACCGGCCGCGGAGCCGTCGGAGTCCGCGGAGCCGGCAACGATGACGGTGTCCTCCATGGGGGTGCCGCGAGGCCCGGGCGGCACGCTGGCGGACGACGTCAACGGCGACGGCCACTCCGACGCGTTGATCGTCTCCGAGCGGGCCGAGGGCGTCAGGTTCCTCACCGTCCTGTACGGCTCACGCGGTGGGTTGGCCCCGGAGAGGCGGACCGTCGTGCAGACCGGTGGCCAGAAGCTCTGGCTGCTCGGTGGCAGCTGGCGGGCCCGGCGGCCCGACACCGCCGACCTGGACGGCGACGGATTCGCCGACATCCCCGTGCTTCTCTGGAGCAGGAACAGCACCTGGCCCGTGCTGCGGGTCATCTGGGGCGGCCCTGAGGGGCCGGTGGCCGATGGCCTTTCCCCGACGGTGCCGGTGCCGGCCGCCGAACGACTCACCTCGGACTGGCCCGCCACCGGAGACTTCGACGGGGACGGTCATCCCGATCTCGTGTTCGCTGTCCCGGACTCGGGCACACCGGAGAAGGGCGCGTACACCGTGCTCTACGGGCCGTTCGGCCGGGACGGCACGCCGCGCCGTACGGTGACCGCGCTGAGCCCGGAGATCGGCAAGTACAGGCGGTACCTCGGCTGGGTCGTCGCGGACCGGATCAGGCCGGGCCGGCGGACCGGCCTGATCATCCACGCGGGCGACGACGGTGAGCAGACCGGCGCGGTCGTCCTGCCGCAGGTCCCCCCGTCGACGGTCCACCTGCTGGGCCCGGGAAACGCGATCGCCTCCGGCGACTTCGACGGGGACGGCCGCGTTGACGTCGCGGTCGGCGACGACGGGAGCCGCAACGACGAACCGGGCTACGAGACCTCCGGTGCGACCAACGCTCTCACCGTCTACTACGGCAGGGCCCCGCAGGCCCCGGTGACGATCCCCATTCCCCACATTCACGACAAGCTGACCGCGGCGGACGTGGACGGTGACGGCCGGGACGACCTGGTCCTCCAGGTCGGCGACCAAGTCGAGGTGCGCACGCGGGGGCTGTCGACCACGCGGACACTGGGGCCGTTCCGCTGCCCCACGCGCGACAGGCTGGAGCGGCGGCCGGGGGCGGTGAGAGCCGGCGACTACGACGGCGACGGACGCGCCGAGGTGCTGATCAGCTGCTGGAGCTACATCTTCGGCCGGGATCCGAAGCTCTGGTGGGTGTGGGACGCGAACGGCCCGGGGATCCGGTTCGACACGACCGGGTTCACACCGTGACGCGACGTCAACCGAGCGGCCCGATGAGCTCCGTTCAGACCCATGAGCTCCGTTAAGACCCATGAGCTCCGGTCAGACCGTGACGACGACCTTCCCTGAGGCGTGTCCCTTCTCCTGGTACGCGACGGCCGCCGGGATCTCCTCGAACGGGTAGCACCGGTCGATGACCGGCGTGAGCTCCCCGGCCCCGGCGAGCTCGGTCAGCGTGCTCAGGTTCCGCCCGTTGTCGGCGCATCCGAGCACGTCCACCATGGCGATCGTCTGGGAGACGAACGGCGACATCGCGACCGCCGCGAACACATGGCCGACGGGCTGCAGCCATCGTCCGGCCGGTCCGCCGACGACGGCTAATGTCCCCTTGGGGGTCAGCACCCGCCGGCAGGCCCGTGCCGGGCGGCTTCCCGCGACGTCCAGCAGCAGGTCGTAGCGTCTGCCGCTCCGCGTGAAGTCCTCCTTGGAGTAGTCGACGACCTCGTCCGCGCCGATCGAGCCGACCAAGCCGGCGTTCCGCGGCCCGGACACTCCGGTGACCCGGGCGCCGAGCGACCGGGCGATCTGCACGGCGAACGTCCCCACCCCTCCCGAAGCGCCGTTGACCAGGACCCTGTGCCCCGGCTGGATCCGCCCCGTGTCGCGCAGGCCCAGCAGGGCGGTGCACGCCGCCAGCGGCATCGCCGCCGCCTGCTCGAACGACAGGTTGGCCGGTTTCGGCGCCAGGTCGCCCTCCCGTACGCATACGTACTCGGCAAAGCCGCCGCCCCGCTTGAGCATGGCGTACACCTCGTCGCCGGGACGGAAGCCCTTCACGGCCCGGCCGACGGCCTCCACCTGCCCCGCCATGTCGGCGCCCAGGATGGTGATCTTCGGAGCGCGCCGCCCGAGGGTGCCCATCAGGCGCGCGACGCGCGGCTCGCCTCTCATGAGGTGCCAGTCGAAGGGCTGCACGGACGTGGCGCGCACCCGGACCAGCACCTCGTCGTCGGCGGGCACCGGAGTGGCCACCTTCTTGAGCTCCAGGACGTCGGGCGAGCCGAACGACCGCAGGACGAACGCCTTCATCACACTCTCCTCATTCACCGGGGTGGTTCGTTTGACGGGATCAGTGTGAGGAATCCGTGCGAAGGCTCCATCGGCCGAAAGTACGCCCGTTCAATGGATGATCGGCCGGTGCGACTCCGGCCCATCTGTCGATGAACGCCACGGTCTCGGGGAGTCACGCTCGGGGCATGACTGGTGAGACACCGATGACAAGCCCCCCGCCGTCGCGGAGCGGGCGGAGCCCGGACGCCCGGAGCGGCGCGGGGAGCGCAGCCGTAGCCTCCACCGGGAGGACGTGGCTCGTCCCCGCCGCGCTGATCACATTGAGCGCCGTCCCGATCGCCGCGGGCGCCGCCCGCCTCGGCCAGTTCGCCCTCGGGGCGGAGATCACCGCGGAGAACGCGCGGTTCTTCGCCATGCCCGTGGGCGTGGTGGCGCACATCGTCAGCGTCAGCGTGTTCACCGTTCTGGGGGCGTTCCAGTTCGTCCCCCGCCTGCGCCGGCGCGGGGCCCGGTGGCATCGGGCCGCGGGAAGGATCACGGTCGCGAGCGGTCTGGTCGCGGCGCTCTCCGGCCTGTGGCTGACCCTGTTCTTCCCCCGCGTCGCCGGTGACGGCGTTCTCATCACCGGCTTCCGGCTCGTGTTCGGCTCGGCCATGGCCCTGTTCCTCGTGCTCGGCTTCGCCGCGATCCGGCGGCGCGACTTCGTCCGGCACCGCGCCTGGATGATCCGCGGTTACGCGATCGGCCTCGGTGCGGGCACGCAGGCCATGGTGCACCTGATCTGGTTCCCGTTCGGCGGCATGGCCGAAGGGACCACCAGGGCGCTGCTCATAGGCGCCGGCTGGACGATCAACCTCGTCGTGGCCGAATGGATCATCCGCAGGCGGGCGGCCTGGGCCGTGCGCGGTCAGTTCCTGACGCGGCCGGTCTCGTAGGCCCAGATGGCGATCTCGACACGGTTGCGGGCGCCGAGCTTGGCCATGAGGCTCGTGATGTGGGTTTTGACGGTGCTCAAGGAGATGTGGAGGTCGCCGGCGATCTCGCTGTTGGTCCGCCCGCGCGCCACGGCGAGGAGGACCTGCTCCTCCCGGTCGGTGAGCGCCTCGACGGGCCGCCTGGGCGAGGATGCGGGTCCAGCGTGGGCGAAAGTCCTGAGCAGCCGCGCCGTGACGCTCGGGGCGATGAGCGCGTCGCCGTCGGCGGCGGCGTGGACGGCCTGGGAGAGCAGGTCGGCGCCGGCGTCCTTCAGCAGGAAACCCCTGGCGCCCGCCCTCAGCGCGGCGTAGACGTAGTCGTCGAGGTCGAACGTGGTGATGACGACCACGGCGAGGGGGTCCTCGACGGCCGGGCCGGCGAGGGCACGGGTGGCCTGGATGCCGTCGACGCCGGGCATGCGGATGTCGAACAGGCACACGTCGGGGCGCAGGCGCCGTGCGAGCTCGACGGCCCGCCGCCCGTCCGCGGCCTCAGCGACGACGTCGATGTCCGGCTGGGCGTTGAGGATCATCGTGAGCCCGGTGCGGACGATCTCCTGGTCGTCCGCGACGATCACCCGTACGGTCACGTCGCCGCCCCGGTCCGCGGCAGCACGGCGGTCACGACCCAGCCTCCGCCGGGGGCGGGGCCGGCGTGGCAGGTGCCGCCGAGGAGCTCGGCGCGTTCGGTCATGCCGACGAGCCCGTATCCCGGCGGTCCCGGCGGGCGTACGGGACTGGTGTCGCCGTCGTCGCTCACGCGCAGGGACACCGAGGTGTCGTCGGCCGTCACGCGGACGTCGACCCGGGTGGCGTGGCGGGCGTGCCGCCGGGCGTTCGTGATCGACTCCTGGGCGATGCGGTAGATCGCGGCCTCGACCGGCGGGGCGAGCCCGTCGACGTCCCCGCGGATCTCCACCTCGACGCGGGGCGTGGAGCCGCCGGCCCGGCTCGCGAGGCCTTCGAGATCGGCGACGCGCCGGCCGGGCGCCAGGTCCACCACCTGGTCCGCCTGGTCCGCCGCCTGGCCCGTCCGCCGGTCCGCCTTACGGCCGGTCTGCTGGTCCGTCCGCTCGTCACGGCGCAGCACGCGGACCATGGCGCGCATCTCGGCGAGGGCCCGCGACGCCTCGGCCTCGATCACGTGGAGCGCGTCGGCGGCGGCGCCCGGCTGCGACGCCGACACCGCGAGACCCGCCTGGGCGCGGATCGCCATGGCCGAGACGTGATGGGCGACGGTGTCGTGCAGGTCGCGGGCCAGCTGTTCGCGTTCGAGCAGCTTGATCTGGTCCAGCTCGCGCAATCTCGCTCCGGCCCGGTACCGGAACGCCCCGCCCAGCGCGGCGACCGAGAACACCACGGCGAATCCGGCGACCACGTCGGAGGCGCCGGGAGAGTCGAAGACCGCCCAGAGGCCGAGCTTGGCGACGACGACGGCCAGCCCGATCACGGCCTCGCGTCCCGTCCCCCAGCGGAACAGCGAGTACGGCAGCAGCAGCGCGTACGCCATGGTGCTCGTGTCCGGGCAGCCGCAGCGCGTCAGCAGCGGGACCACGGACAGGACGCCGAAGGCGATCGCGACCATCAGCAGCGGCCTGGTCCTGCGCCACACCACGGTGGGGACCAGCGCGACGGTGAGGATCAGCGAGAGGGCCCGCCACGGAAGATCCGGCCGCAGGGCCGCTTCGAGCACCGCGAGCGCCGCGAGCACTCCTGCGAGCGCCCAGTCCCGCCACGCCGGGGGCGGCACGTGAGGAGGACGGGGCTCGTCCCACCCGGAGCGAAGGAGGGCGAGCATCCCCTCATGGTAGAAGGCCCGGCTCTTCTCCGGAACGGCCGAAAGTATGAGACGCGTACTTCAACGCCGCGCTCTTCTCTCCCACCATGCCTCGGAGCGAGCTGACGCCGAGGTCTCCACCGGAGTTCCGCTCCAAGCTGTGACCGGAAATGATCACCTGCCGCGACGTAATCACCGCTTCACGGCGTTCCCGCACCCCGAGGACTTCAGTGTCGGTGATGGCCCTCGCGCTGCGGGGGCATCTGGGTCGGCCACGGGCTGGGCGGGGCAGCGGGCGCATGGGGTGGCTGCCCCGAACCGAAGGGCGCCGGAGGGTAGGAGACCGGGACGGCAGACGGCGTATCCCGGACCGAGTCCCGGCTACGGGCCCCCACCGCGACGGAGACGCCGGCGATCTCGAGAGCGATCCCGGCCATGCCGAGGAGGAGCGGGGTCTGCACACCGTCCTCGGTGTCGCAGATCTGCACCGGCTCCTTCTCGATTTCCGTGGCCCGGCATTGCCACCCGGTGGCGTCGTCCATGTCCCATAGGGCGGCGTAGCCGAGTACGGCGAAGCCGGCCACCATCAGGAAAATCTGCAAGATGCGAGCTATCGGCGACATGATCCGCCACGATAGCGGTCAGGTGCGCACATTACAGCCGAGCAGCCGCAACCGCTGACCGCGCCTCGGAGAATCCGCCGAGTACGGACAGCAGACGCCTCTCGCCCGGCCCTCGGTCGAGCCGGGAGGAATGGTCCAGACCTGACAGAGCCGTGCCGGCCGCTCTGAGCAGGCCGAAGCCCGCCGCCCCCGGACATGGCCGAGATCGCGGGCTCCTCGCCCTGGCTTCGGCCAGTACGGAACCCATCGCCCGACCGGCCTGCGGACAACCGGGCAGGCGGCGACATGCCTAGCGGAGGCGGACGGGAATCGAACCCGCCAGGCCGAGGACCTCGGCCTCGTCGGTTTTGAAGACCGCGGGGGCCACCAGGCGCCCACACGCCTCCGGGAGAAACCTAACCTGAACCTGGTAGGACTCCGGGCACCACCCCCGGAACCGGCGAGGCGACATCAGGCGAGGGCGGCATGACCGAGACGGCGAAGCGCATCCGGCTCACCCAGTACGCGCACGGGGGCGGCTGCGCCTGCAAGATCCCGCCCGGCGAGCTGGAGGCGATCGTGGCGGGGCTGGTCACATCGGCCGGCGACGACCTGATCGTCGGGCTCGACGACGGCGACGACGCGGCCGTGGTACGGATCGAGGGCGGCAGGGCGATCGTCGCGACCGCCGACTTCTTCACCCCCGTGGTGGACGATCCGTACGACTGGGGGCGGATCGCCGCGACCAACGCGCTGTCCGACGTGTACGCGGTGGGGGGCGAGCCTGTCGTGGCGGTGAACCTGCTCGGCTGGCCCCGTGACACGCTGCCGATGGACCTGGTCAAAGAGGTCCTGCGTGGCGGCCTCGACGTGGGCCGGGCGGCGGGCTGTCACGTCGCGGGTGGCCACAGCGTCGACGACCCCGAGCCCAAGTACGGCATGGCGGTCACCGGCCTGGCCGACCCCGAGCGGCTGCTGAGGATCGACGGAGGCCGGGCGGGGACGCCGATCTCCCTCACCAAGCCTCTCGGCGTCGGGGTGCTCAACACCAGGCACAAGGCGACCGGAGAGGTGTTCCCCCAGGCGATCGAGGCGATGACGACACTCAACAGGGACGCCTCCCGGGCGGCCCTGGCGGCGGGCGCTGTCTGCGCGACGGACGTGACCGGCTTCGGCCTGCTCGGCCACCTGTACAAGCTGGCCAGGGCGAGCGGGGTCACGGCCGTGGTCGACGTGGCCGCCGTGCCGTACCTGGAGGGCGCTCGCGAGGCTCTGCGCGACGGCCACGTCAGCGGCGGCACGCGGCGCAACCTCGACTGGGTGCGGCCTCACCTGAACGCCGGGCGCTTCGGCGAGGACGAGCTGCTCCTGCTGGCCGACGCCCAGACCTCCGGCGGCCTGCTCGTCGCGGGTGAGATCCCCGGCGCCCCCGTCATCGGCCACCTCGTCCCCCGCGAGCCCGCCATGCTCCGGCTCGCCTGACCCCGGCCCGGCGGCGCCCGGCAGTCCGTACCCGATCTGAGAGGGTTCCACGGCGCGGGCGGCTGATGTTACGGTTTTCATGAGGACGCGCGAAGACACTGTCCGGTATGGGTTAGTCCGGACGGCGCACCGCGCTCAACATCACCTCGTATGAGGGGTGACCTGTGCGTCCCTTTCTCTGTCAGCACGAGGAAGGGACGGCTGTCATGCCGCATCCGCACGTGATCGTCATCGGCGCCGGGCCGGGCGGGCTCTGCCTGGCCAACGGGCTGCGCCGCCAGGGCGTGAGCGTCGCCGTGTACGAGAGCGACGACTCACCCAACTCACGTCACCAGGGCTACCGCCTCCACATCGACGACGACGGCGACAGGGCGCTGGCGCGGACGCTGCCGCCCGCCCTGCACGAGCTGTTCCTCGCCACCGCCGAGGTCCTGCCCGGCCGCACCCCGGTCTACGACGACCGGCTCGCGCTGCGAACGATCCTGGAGCCGCCGGGCGCGCTGCACCTGGCGGTCGACCGGCTGACGCTGCGGGAGATCCTGCTCGCCGGCGTGACGGATCTCGTCGCCTTCGGCAGGCGTCTCACCGGCTACACGACCGGCGCCGACGGCCGCGTCACGGCGCGCTTCTCCGACGGCACGACGGCGACCGGCGACGTACTGGTGGCGGCGGACGGCGTCAACTCCGTCATCCGCCGGCAGTACCTCCCGCACGCGCGCATCGCCGACACCGGTCTGCGGCAGATCTACGGCAAGGTCCCGCTCACCGCGCGCACCCGTGAGCTGTTCCCGGAGGAGATGCTCGCGGTGTTCACGCCGATCATCGGCCCGGACGGATCGTACGTGGGCGTGGGCTCGGTGCGCTTCCCCGAACCGCCGGCGCGTGCCGCCGCCCGGATCGCGGCCGGGGCTCGGCTCACCGACGTCCGCGACTACGTCTCCTGCTCCTACGGCGTGCGCCGCGAGCTCCTGCCGTGCTCCGACGACGAGCTGCGCGCCATGCCGGGCGAGGACCTGCGGGCGCTGACCCTCAAGATGATCAGCGGCTGGAATCCCCGGATACGCACGATGATCGAGCACTGGGATCCGGCCACGGTCTTCCCGCTGTCCCTGCGCACCAGCGTCCCCGTGGCCCCCTGGCCGGCCACGAACGTCACCCTGCTCGGCGACGCCGTCCACGCCATGAGCCCGGCCGCCGGCGTCGGCGCCAACACGGCCCTGCGGGACGCGAGCGCCCTCGCGGAGGCGCTCGGCGAGGTCGCCCGCGGCGAGCCGGCCGTCCAGGCGCTGGCCCGCTACGAGGCGGCGATGACCGAGTACGGCTTCGCCGCCGTGCGCACCTCGGCGGAGAACGGGCACCGCCTGCTCGGCCAGGATCCGCTCCCGGCCGGCTGATCTGACAGGGGGTTACCCGGAAGCGGGGCCGGCCGCGTCGAGGCGGGCGCGCTGGGGCACCACGGTGTACTTCGGGTCGGCGGCCGAGGCGCGGCCGGCGGCCAGGACGCCGAAGCGGGTGCACAGCGCTCCCGCCGTCAGCGCGGCGGCGGACAGCGCGGTGAGCGCCCGGCTGCGTCCGGCGACCGTGGCGAGCACGCCGCCGCCCAGCGTGAGAACGCGGGAGGCCTTCATCAGCCGCCCCGCCCTGCCCTGCCGGTACGGCTCGCCCACCAGGCCGAGGCGGCGCTCCATCACGGCGCCCGCGAGCACCTCGGTGACGGCCCCCACCGCCGCGAGCGCCCTGATGGGACCGGCCTGCGCCCGGGGCGTGGCGACCATGACCGCGGCCGCCGCCGATGCCAGCGCGCTGCCGGCGAACAGGAACGGCAGCTCGCGGCGAGCCTCGTGCCAGGCGGGGACGGCCGTGTCGGCCAGCAGCACGGCGGTGTAGGTGGCCATCACCGGCCCGGTGACACCGCTCACCAGCGTGGCCGCGTCCCCGGCCAGGGGCAGGACGCCGGTCACCGCCGAGCCCAGACTGACCGCGGTCAGGCCGCCCTGGGCGGCCAGCGTCCAGGAGCCGACGCTCATCGGCGAGGTGGGCTTGAAGACGCGCAGCATGTTCAGGAAACGCTCGGGCCTGCCCAGCTCCGCCACGAGGAAGGCGGCCCCCAGCGTCCCGCCGGCGAACGCGGCGCCTCTCGCGGCCATCTCCAGCCTCGGCCGCCCGGTGAAGCGCCCGGCGGCGGCCATCGTGGACGCCGCCCCCGACACGCCGCCGAGGTAGAGGTAGACCGGCATGTGGGGCTCATGCCAGATCGGCGCCTTGATGACGCGCTGGCCGTAGTAGGACCGGAACTCGGCCTCCGGCACCATCTCCTCGTCACGGCGCCGGGGCATCAGCGTCTCCTCAGGAAGCAGGCGGCCACGGCGCCGGTCATCGCGAGCGCGGCCCCGCCCGCCCACCGCCACATCTGCGGCAGGTCCTTCGTGGTCACCACCGGGTCGGGCGGCAGGCCGTAGGCCTCGGGCTCGTCCTGCAGCAGGAAGAACGCGCCCGCGCCGCCCACCCCGTCGTCTGGGCTGTCGCCGTACAGCCGGGCGTCGGTGTTGCCCTCGGCGTGGAGCCGCTCGACCCGCTCCTGGGCGCGGACGCGCAGCTCGTCCAGAGGGCCGAACTGGATCGACTGCGTGGGGCACGCCTTGGCGCAGGCGGGCTCCAGGCCTCCGAGCTGGCGGTCGTAGCACATCGTGCACTTGAACGCCCGGCCGTCCCGCTCCCTGCGGTCGATCACGCCGTACGGGCAGGCGGGGACGCAGTAGCCGCAGCCGTTGCAGACGTCCGCCTGGACGACCACGGTGTCGAACTCCGTGCGGAACAGCGCCCCCGTGGGGCAGACGTCGAGGCAGGCGGCGTTCGTGCAGTGCTTGCACACGTCGGACGACATCAGCCAGCGGTCGCCGGTCTCGATGAACGCGACGTGCCGCCAGGTGTCGGCGCCCAGCGCACCGGTGTTGTCGTAGGAGGTGGCGCGGAAGACGAACCCGTCGTCGGGCACGTCGTTCCACTCCTTGCAGGCCACTTCGCACGCCTTGCACCCGATGCAGACCGTGGTGTCGGTGAAGAAGCCCATCCGCCGTGTGGAAGGCTCAGCCATCGCGGTACCTCTCGATCAGGTCCAGCAGGGCCCTGCCCCTGGGCCGGCGGCCCGGCCGCACGTCGCACGTGCCGGCCTTGCTCTCCTGGATGAAGACGTTGGGATCGAGGACGATCGGCGAAAGGTCGTTGACCACGTCTCCCGTGACCAGACCGCCGCCGCCGTACCCCCAGTGGTACGGCATGACGATCTGGTGGACGGTCCGATCGCCGAGCCGCAGCGGCCTGACCCGGTCGGTCACCAGCACGCGCAGCTCGATGGCCGTACGTGTCGTGATGACGGTCGCCCAGCCGCCGTTCTCCAGCCCGACCTCGGCCGCCATCCGCGGCGACACCTCGACGAACGCCGCCGGCTGCAGCTCGGCCAGGTACGCCAGGGGTCGGCTCATGCCACCCGCCGTGTGGTGCTCGGTGAGCCTGCTGGTCGTGAACACGTACGGGAACCGGTCCGACAGCGCCGGGTTGTACGGGTTCTCCGGCCGGTCGACCGTCCTGCGAGCCGGGTTGGACTGCTCGCCGTAAAGGGTGTTGCGGACGGGCGACTCGTGCGGCTCGTAGTGCGCGGGCAGCGGCCCGTCCGACAGCCCGGCCGGGACGTAGAGCCAGCCCTTGCCGTCCGACTGCATGATGAACGGGTCGGTGCCGCGGAGCGCGTCCTGCGCCTTGGCGCCCTCCGGCGGCGTGTAGTCCGGCGGCTTGTGCTCCTCGAAGTCCGGCACGTCGTCGCCGGTCCACTCGCGCTTGTCCGCATCCCACCAGACGTACTTCTTGCGCTCGCTCCACGGGCGCCCGTCGGGGTCGGCGGAGGCCCGGTTGTAGAGGACGCGCCGGTTGGCGGGCCACGCCCAGCCCCATTCGAGCGCCGTCGGGCCCTGCTCGCGCCCCGGCTTCCTGCGCGCGGCCTGGTTGACCTCGCCGGCGTAGACACCGCAGTAGATCCAGCAGCCGCAGCTCGTCGAGCCGTCCGGCTTGAGCTCCCGCAGCGACGGCAGCGCCTTCCCGTCCGGGCCGGTGCCGTTGATCTCGCGCAGCACCGCCTCGGCCGAGGGGTCGCGCTGCTCGCCGTGCTCCGGGTAGTCCCAGGTCAGCTCCTTGACCGGGCGGTCACGCTCGTCGTCGCCGAGCAGCGCCCTGATCTTCTTGCCGAGGTGGTAGTAGAACCACAGGTCGCTACGGCAGTCGTCCGGCGGCTCGATCGCCTTCTCCCGCCACTGCAGCAGCCGCTGCGTGTTGGTGAAGGTGCCGTCCTTCTCCACGTGGCTCGCGGCGGGCATGAAGAAGACCTCGGTGCCGATGTCCTCGGTGCGCAGCTCCCCTGTCTCCAGCTCCGGGGCGTCCTTCCAGAACGTCGCCGTCTCGACCAGCATCAGGTCACGCACGACCAGCCAGTCGAGGTTGGCCAGGCCGAGCCGCTGCGCCTTGCCGTTTGCGGAGCCCACCGCGGGGTTCTCCCCCACGACGAAGTAGCCCTTGACCGTCCCGTCGATCTGGCCCATCACGGTCGTGTAGTGACCGTGGTCGCCGGTGAGACGCGGCAGGTAGTCGAAGCAGAAGTCGTTGTCCGCCGTGGCCGCGTCGCCCCACCACGCCTTGAGCAGGCTGACCAGGTAGGCCCGCCGGTTGCCCCAGTAGCCGGTTTCGCCGCCCTCCGCCTCGATGTAGTGGTCGAGGCCGTCGTGCCGGTGGGCGTGCGGCATCGCGATGTAGCCGGGCAGCAGGTTGAACAGCGTCGGGATGTCGGTCGAGCCCTGGATGCTGGCGTGGCCGCGCAGCGCCATGATCCCCCCGCCCGGCCGGCCCATGTTGCCCAGCAGGAGCTGCAGGATCGAGGCGGCCCGGATGTACTGCACGCCGACCGAGTGCTGGGTCCAGCCCACCGAGTAGACCCACGCCGTGGTGCGCTCACGCCCGGAGTTGGCGGTGACGGCCTCGGCCAGCTCGGCGAACCGCTCGGGCTCGATACCGCACAGCTCGGCGACCATCTCGGGCGTGTAGCGGGAGAAGTGGCGCTTGAGGATCTGGTAGACGCACCGGGGGTGGCTCAGCGTCGGGTCGGAGGGAGGCTCGGCGCTGGACCCGGCGCCGCGCGCACCGTAGGAGTCCGACCCGGCCGCCTCGGCGTGCCGCTCGTCCCCCTCGCGCATCTCGTCGGTCTGCCCCGAGTCGCCCTCGTACGCCCAGCTCCGGGTGTCGTACCGGCGGGTCTCGGGGTCGAAGCCGGAGAACAGGCCGTCGAGGTCCTCGGTGTCGCGGAAGTCCTCAGACACGATCGTCGAGGCGTTCGTGTACGCGAGGACGTACTCGCGGAAGTCCAGCCCGTTGCTCAGGACATGGTTGATCAGCGCGCCGAGCAGGACGATGTCCGTACCGGCGCGGATCGGCAGGTAGCGGTCGACCGACGCGCTGGTCCGGCTGAACCGGGGGTCGATGTGGAAGACCTTCGCCCCGCGATCACGCGCCTCCATCACCCATTGGAACCCCACGGGATGGCACTCGGCCATGTTGGAGCCCTGGATGACGATGCAGTCGGCGTTCGCCAGATCCTGCTGCGACTGCGTCGCACCGCCACGCCCGAAGCTGGTCCCCAGACCGGGGACGGTGGCGGAGTGTCATATGCGCGCCTGGTTCTCCACCTGGATCGCGCCGAGGGCGGTGTAGAGCTTCTTCATCAGGTAGTTCTCTTCGTTGTCGAGCGTCGCCCCGCCCAAGCCGGCGATGCCCAGAGTGCGCCTGACCTCCTTGCCCTCGTGAGTCTGCTCCCACGTCTCGTGGCGGGTGCGGACCACCCGTTCGGCGATCATGTCCATCGCGGTGTCGAGGTCGAGCCGCTCCCACTCCGTGCCGTACGGCCTGCGGTAGAGCACGTGGGTCTGGCGGCCCGGATGGGTCACGAGCTGCTTGCTCGCCGAGCCCTTCGGGCACAGCCGGCCGCGCGAGATCGGCGAGTCGGGGTCGCCTTCGATCTGGGTGACCCGGCCGTCCTTGACGTAGACGAGCTGGCCGCAGCCGACCGCGCAGAAGGGGCAGACCGAGCGGGCGACCGAGTCGGCTTCCTCGACTCGCGGACGCAGGGCGTCGGTGCGCGCCGAGCGCGCGGCGTCCCGCCTGCCGTCCTGTCCCTGGAGCTGCCGGATGACCGGCCAGCGGGAGAGCCATCCACCTGCCACGGTGCCTCTCCTCCCCTCCACACGCCGGACTAATCTCACCATAAACGGGCCTCCCTTTTCACCCCGCCCGGGGGACGCAATACGGAACGGAAAGACCACCGTGCGAGGTGTAGCTCCCGCAGGACGGGCACTATCCGGACGTCGGACAACGTCGTACCGCACCGTCAAACGACCGCTGAAGATCCGGGAAGCCGCAGGGGCCGGCCCGGGTACGCGGAAACAGGGGATTTCATGAGCGACGAACAGCCCGACTGGGCGAGGAACCTGGAGGACGCCGCGGCTTCCGCCGCCCGGGAGTTCGGCGCGGCCTTCGAACGGGCCGGCAGGGCGATCGGCAAGGCGGTCGAGCAGGCGGCCCGCACAGCCAAGGCGCAGGCGGCGATGGCGGCCGCCTACCAGGCGGACCTGGAGGCGCTGGAACAGGTGCTGCGCGGCCTGGCCCCCGAGCACGTCCGGGAGATCTCCGCCGCCGCCGCCGTGGTCACCGCCACGGCCGACCGCGTCCTGGCCCAGACGCCCAACCGCGACGACGCCTGAACGGCGGCCCCGGGCAGGTCACAAGGCGCGGTCATGTCATGGAGCGCGTCATGCGTTCAGGTCATGTGGCGTGATCAGACGGTGGGGTGCGGGCGGGCGGTCAGGTCATGAGGCGGGGCTCCGCGTGCCCGCTCCCGGGGGCGAATCGTCGCTCTGGGGTCGTCGCCGCGCCGCGGCGGCGCGGGCGGCGAGGGCGGCGGACAGCGCCTCGCACTCGTCGACGGTGAGCGGCGCACGGGGAAGAAGGTAGAGCAGGCCGGCGGGACCGTCGACGAGGTCGACCGGCAGGGGGCGTGTATGCGCCTTGGGCGGCGCGGCGGTGGCGGTCACGATGAAGGCCATTCTTCCGGGTGCGACCGACAGAATCGCGGTCCCGCGACGCGGGGCACCCGGCGCCGCCGGCGGAACCCCCGTGGGCCGGATCGCGCCGCAGGGGTGGTCTCCCCTGCGGCTTTCCACACCCCGGCCGGGCGGCCCTCCTCATGGTGCGTGTCCTGCGGCGACTCGTAGCGTGACGAGCATGAACGCATCAAGCCTCGGCGGCATCGCCGGGTGGGCCACCGAGATGATGGATCGGCTGGGGGCCGTCGGCGCCGGGCTGGCGATCGCCCTGGAGAACCTCTTCCCTCCCCTTCCCAGCGAGGTCATCCTGCCGCTCGCGGGGTTCACGGCCAGCCGGGGGGAGATGAGCCTGGTCGCCGCCCTGTTCTGGACGACGGCGGGATCGGTGACGGGGGCGCTCGCGCTGTACTGGGTGGGCGCGCTGCTCGGCCGGGAGCGTACGGTGGCCATCGCGGCACGTCTGCCGCTGGTCAAGACCGCGGACATCGAGAAGGCGGAGGCGTGGTTCGCTCGGCACGGCGCGAAGACGGTGTTCTTCGGCCGGATGATCCCCATCTTCCGCAGCCTCATCTCGGTCCCGGCAGGGGTCGAGCGCATGCCGATGGGCACCTTCGTCCTGTTCACGACGCTGGGCAGCCTCGCCTGGAACACGATCTTCGTGCTGGCCGGCTACCTGCTCGGCGAGAACTGGACGCTCGTCGAGGAGTACGCCGGGATCCTGTCCAAGGTGGTCGTGGCGGCCGTCGTCCTGGTCGTGGCCGCTTTCGTCACGGTCCGGCTCCGGGAGCGGCGCTCCCAGGGCAGGCACGCCCGATGAGACGAACGCCCGCCGTACGGAGGACCGCATGAGCGAGCAGGACCACAGCGGACGCGGCCAAAGCGAGCAGGGTCAGAGCGAGCCCGGTCACAGCGAGCAGGGTCAGAGCGAGCCCGGTCACAGCGAGCAGGGTCAGAGCGGGCAGGGTCAGAGCGGGCAGGGTCAGAGCGGGCAGGGCCGCCACTCGAAACGGAGCGCGCGGGCGGCCCTCGCCCTGGCGGCGCTCGTCCTCGGCACGCTCACCGCGGTCGTCGAACTGGTCACCCTGGTCGTGGCCGGAGCGGTCGCGCTCATCTGCCTCGCCCACCCCCGCGTACGGCGCGCCTCGGCCAGGCTGATCGCGACGGTGGCCGGACGGCTCGCACGGGTGGAGATCCGGCGGCTGGGCCTTCTCGGCGGGTTCGGCGGACTCGACGTGAGCGAGCCCGGCGCGGGCCGGGCCCCGGCCTACCTCGCCGTCCGATGGCTCGTCGGCGTGCTGGGCGGGATGGTGCTCTTCCTGCTCGGGCTCGGCGTCGGCGCCGGCGTGCAGCTCGTGTGGGGGTGGAGCCACGGGGAGACCCCCGACGGCATCCCGCCCACACCGGCCATCATCGCCTATCTGGGCGTCGCCGGCGCCGTGCTGCTCTTCCTCGACGTCATGGGCATCGTAGGGGTCGCGGCGCTGGAGCTGCGCCTCGCGCGCCACTTCCTCGGCCCGAGCCCCACCGAGCTGCTGGAGCGCCGGATCACCGAGCTGGCCGAGACCCGCCGGGGCATCGTGAGCGCCGTCGACTCCGAGCGGCGCCGCATCGAGCGGGACCTGCACGACGGCGTGCAGCAGCGGCTCGTGGCGCTCGCCGTGCTCATCGGCCGGGCCCGCCGGGGCCGCTCCCCCGAGCTGCGCGAGGAGCTGCTGCGGCAGGCCCACGAGGAGGCGCAGGAGGCGCTGCGGGAGCTGCGCGACGTGGCGTGGCGCGTCTATCCGACCGGGCTCGACTCGCTCGGCCTGCGGGAGGCGCTCGCCGCCGTGACCGAGCGCGCCGGTGTCCCCGTCACCATGCGATACGGCCTGAGCCGGCGCCCGCCGACGGAGGCCGAGACGGCGGCGTACTTCGTCGTACGCGAGGCCGTGGCCAACGCGGCCAAGCACGCGGGGGCCGAGCGGGTCGCCGTCGACGTCCTGGAGGAGGAGGCGACGATCGTGGTGCGCGTCAGCGACGACGGACGCGGAGGGGCCGACCCGGCGGGAGGCGGGCTGTCCGGGCTCGCCCGCCGGGTCGCCGCCCTGGACGGCCGGTTCCGGGTCGACAGCCCGCAGGGCGGCCCCACCACCGTCAGCGCGGAGCTGCCATGCGAGTGATCATGGCCGACGACTCGATCCTGCTGCGCGAGGGCCTGATCCGGCTGCTCGTCGAGGAGGGCCACGAGGTCCCCGCGGCGGTGGGCGACGGCGTCGCATTGCTGGAGGCCGTGGCCGCCCACCGGCCCGACCTCGTGGTCGTCGACGTGCGCATGCCGCCGACCCACACCGACGAGGGGTTGCGGGCGGCCCTGGAGATCCGGCGCCGGTGGCCCGGCATTGGGGTCCTCGTGCTGTCGCAGTACGTCGAGAAGCGGTACGCGACCGAGCTGCTCACGGGGGACGTGGGAGGTGTGGGCTATCTGCTCAAGGACAGAGTGGCTCAAATCGGGGAGTTCCTCGACGCGCTCGACCGGGTCGGGGCGGGCGGCGCGGCGTTCGATCCGGAGGTGGTCCGCCAGCTCCTCGCGCGGACCACCCACACCGACCCGCTGAGCCTCCTCACTCCCCGCGAGGCGGAGGTCCTCGCCCACATGGCCCAGGGGCTCACGAACGCGTCGATCGCCGAGGCGCTGTACGTCTCCCAGAGCGCGGTGGAGAAGCACATCAACGCCATCTTCGACAAGCTGGAGCTGTCCCAGAGCGCGGGCTACAGCCGCCGGGTGCTCGCCGTCCTGCGCTATCTCGGCGGCTGATGCGTCGACGGCAGTACGGCGCTCCCCGGCTGTCGCTCCCCCGACCGACTCCTCCGACCGGCGCTCCCCCGGTCGGCGCCCTAAGGCGAACCGCCGATCCATCGGCCCCGGCGTGGCGAGGCGGTGTCAGCGAGGGCGGATACCGGGGGTGCTCTCCCGCAGGACCACCTCGCCCCGTACGCGCTGGGAGCGCGGGCCGTCCCCGGGCTCGGAAAGGACCATCTCCAGCGCCGCCTCTCCGATCTCGACCAGCGGCAGGCGGACGGTCGTCAGCGCCGGGGTCACGTCCCGCAGGGT
Source organism: Microbispora sp. NPDC049125 (assembly GCF_040802045.1). NCBI lineage: Bacteria > Bacillati > Actinomycetota > Actinomycetes > Streptosporangiales > Streptosporangiaceae > Microbispora > Microbispora sp. NPDC049125. The sequence continues at coordinate 55,385 of NZ_JBEZDW010000034.1, forward strand.
GACGATGTCGTCGAAGCCCGCGACACCCACCGAGCGGTCGAGCCCCGCCGCCCGCAGAGCCGCCATCGCCCCGACCGCCATCACGTCGTTGACCGCGAACACGCACTCCAGGTCGCGGCCCCGGCCGAGGAGCTCCATCATGGCGGCGTGCCCTCCGTCCCGGGTGAACTCGCCGTGCACCACCGCGTCCGGCGACAGGGGTACGGCCTCACCGGCCAGCCCCTCCATGAACCCGCTGAGGCGGTCGGCCGCGGTGAGAAGGCCGCGCGGTCCCGCCAGCACGCCGAACGAGCGGTAACCCAGCCCGATGAGGTGCGCGGCCAGGTCGCGGGCGCCGGCGCGGTTGGCCACGACGACGGTGTCGACCGGGAGCCGCCGTTGGCTGACGAGCGCGACCCGCCCGCCCGACCGCTCGAACGCCGTCAGCTCGGCACCGAGCCGGTCCAGCGCCGCCCTTTCGTCCGTACGGGATCCCACGATGACGATGGCCGCGGCCCGCATGCCGCGCAGCGCGGCGACGTACTCGGCTTCCTTGTCCGGCCGCCGCTGGGTGCTCGCGATGCTGACGATCATCCGGTTGGCCTCGGCCACGCGCATGACCCCGGCCGCTATCGACGAGAAGTAGGGGTCCTCGATGTCCTGGACGATGAGGCCCACCAGGGTGGTCCGGCCCCGGGCCATCGCCTGGGCCTGCGCGTTCGGGGCGTACCGCAGCTCTCTGGCCGCCCGCTCCACGCGCTCGCGGATCTCCGGGCGTACTTTGCGGGTGCTGCCGTTGACAGCGCGCGACGCCGTGGCGAGGGACACTCCCGCCTCCCTGGCCACATCCTCCAGCGTGACCGCGTCGTTCGGCCGTCTCGTCATCGCCACCTCATCGCCCTGTCGCCTGCGCCGCACCCATGGTCCTCATCATGGCGTGGCCCACGGTCAGGGGGCTACAGCCGGTTGACGCCCCCGGCGGCGCGGCCGTACGGTCCCCAGGGTATGGAAAGCGCTTTCCAGCTGAGGGGGAGGCCGATGGAGGCACTCGGCGTCGTCATGAACGGAGTGACCGGGCGGATGGGCTACCGCCAGCACCTCGTCCGCTCGATCCTCGCGATCAACGAGGAGGGCGGGGTGGCGCTGTCCGGCGGCCGCCGGGTCCCTCTGAGGCCGGTGCTGGTGGGACGCGACGCCGCCAAGCTGAAGGGCATCGCGGGCCGGCACTCGATCGCCGACTGGACCACCGACCTCGACTCCGCGCTCGCCGACGACCGCGCCGCGATCTATTTCGACGCGCAGACCACCAACGCCAGGGTCGCGGCCGTCACCCTGGCGATCGACGCGGGCAAGCACGTCTACACCGAGAAGCCGACGGCGGAGACCGTGGACGAGGCCGTCGCCCTCGCGCGGGCGGCGCGCCGCGCCGGGGTGAAGAACGGCGTCGTCCAGGACAAGCTGTTCCTGCCGGGGCTGCTCAAGCTCGCGCGGCTGATCGAGGGCGGCTTCTTCGGCCGGATCCTCTCGGTGCGCGGCGAGTTCGGCTACTGGGTGTTCGAGGGCGACTGGCAGCCGGCCCAGCGGCCGTCGTGGAACTACCGGGCCGAGGACGGCGGCGGGATAGTCCTCGACATGTTCCCCCACTGGACGTACGTGCTGGAGAGCCTGTTCGGCCAGGTGGAGGCCGTGACCGCCCGCGCCGTCACCCACGTCGGCGAGCGGGTGGACGAGCAGGGCCGGGCCTACAAGGTCACGGCCGACGACGCCGCGTACGCCATCTTCGAGCTGGCCGGGGGGATCGTCGCGCAGATCAACTCCTCCTGGGCCACGCGGGTGCACCGGGACGAGCTGGTGGAGTTCCAGGTGGACGGCACCCACGGCAGCGCCGTGGCCGGGCTGCGCCGCTGCCGGGTGCAGCACCGGGGCATGACGCCGATGCCCGTGTGGAACCCCGACCTGCCCGCCACCGAGCCCTTCCGCGACCAGTGGCAGGAGGTTCCGGACAACGCGGACTTCGGCAACGGCTTCAAGGTCCAGTGGGAGCGGTTCGTCCGCCACGTCGTGGAGGACGCGCCCTTCCCCCACGATTTCACGGCGGGAGCGCGCGGAGTCCAGATCGCCGAGCTGGGGCTGCGCTCCTCCAGCGAGGGCGTGCGTGTCGAGGTGCCGGAGCTCGCGTCGTGACCGTGATCACGCTGCCCGGCCCGGACCGCCGCCTGGAGTCCCACCGGCTCGGCGAGCCCGCCGTCTGGACGCAGCCTCCAGGGCCGCCGAAGAGCAGGGTCGCCTACGCCGCCGCCCATGTGGTGGCCGACCCGCTCGCCGCCAACACGCCGGGCGCCCCCGCCGCCGTCGACTGGGACGCGACGCTGCGCTTCCGCCGGCACCTGTGGTCGTACGGCCTGCGCGTGGCGGACGCGATGGACACGGCCCAGCGCGGCGCCGGCCTCGACTGGGCGGCGACACGGGAGCTGATCCGCCGCAGCGCCGACGCGGCCCGCGACTTCGGCGACCCGGCCGACCTGGTCGCCTGCGGAGCAGGGACCGACCACGTCTCGCCGTCGGCCACGCTTGAGGAGGTGGTCACGGCCTATCTGGAGCAGATCGAGGTCGTCCAGGACGCGGGGGCCCGCGTCGTCGTGATGGCCAGCAGGCAGCTCGCCCACCTGGCACGCGGCCCGGAGGACTACCACGCCGTGTACGGCAGGCTGCTGCGCGAGGCCGGAGGGCCGGTGATCCTGCACTGGCTGGGCGAGATGTTCGATCCCCGGCTCGCGGGCTACTGGGGCTCGCGCGACGTCGCCGCCGCCACCGACGCGTTCCTCGCGCTGGTCCACGAGCACGCCGCCCGTGTGGACGGGGTGAAGGTCTCACTGCTCGACGCCGGTCACGAGGTGCGCCTGCGGGAGCGGCTGCCGGAGAACGTCCGCCTCTACACGGGCGACGACTTCAACTACCCCGGCCTCATCGGGAGCGGCAGCCACGCGCTGCTCGGGATCTTCGACCCGATCGCGCCCGCGGCGGCGGCCGCGCTGCGGGCGCTCGACGACGGGGACACCGAGCGCTTCGAGGACGTCCTCGCCCCGACGGTGCCGCTGGCCCGCAAGATCTTCGAGGCGCCGACGTACCACTACAAGACCGGGATCGTGCTGCTCGCCTGGCTCGCCGGGCACCAGGACGCGTTCGTGATGGTGAACGGGGCGCACAGCGCGCGGTCGATCGTCCACCTGGCGGAGGTGTTCCGCCTCGCCGACCGGGCCGGACTGCTGCCCGACCCCGAGCTCGCCGCCGCCCGCATGCGCTCCCTGCTGGCCACCGCGGGGGTGACCTCGTGAGCGCCGGCGACCCGCGCCTCGACCGGCTCTCGCTCAACCAATGGACGACCCGGCGCTGGACGGTGGCCCAGGCGGTGGACGGCTGCGTACGGCACGGCATCCCCGCGATCGGCCTGTGGCGGGAGGCCGTGGCCGAGCAGGGGCCGGCCGAGACGGCCGCCCTGGTGAAGGACGCGGGCCTGCGGGTCTCGTCGCTGTGCCGGGGCGGCTTCCTGACCGGCGCGGACCCACGCCTCGACGACAACCGGGCGGCGATCGACGAGGCCGCCGCGCTGGGCGCCGCCTGCCTTGTCCTGGTGGTCGGCGGCCTGCCGGGGGTCGTCCCGGGCGGCTCGCCGGGCCCCGGCTTCAGCCGGGACCTGCCCGGGGCCCGGGAGCGGGTGGCCGAGGCGCTGACCGTGCTCGCCCCTTACGCCGCCGGCCACGGCGTACGGCTCGCGCTTGAGCCGCTGCATCCGATGTACTGCGCCGACCGGGCCGTGCTGTCCACCCTCGGCCAGGCACTCGACCTCGCCGAGCCGTACGCGGCCGAGCACGTGGGCGTGGTCGTCGACGCCTTCCACATCTGGTGGGACCCCGAGCTGACGGCGCTGGTCGCGCGGGCCGGGGACCGGATCGCGAGCTATCAGGTGAGCGACTTCCTGGCGCCGCTGCCCGCGGACGTGCTGCTGGGCCGAGGCATGATGGGTGACGGCGTGATCGACTTCCGGCCGCTGACGGCCGCCGTGGAGGCCGCCGGCTACCGGGGTGACATCGAAGTCGAGATCTTCAACGCCGACGTCTGGGCCGCCGACCCGGACGAGGTGCTGGCCACCGTGAAGCGCCGCTTCGTCACCGAGGTCCTTCCCCCCGGATGACCGGGCCCGGGGTCCCGGCCCGGATCAGGGGCGGCGCCGGGGCCCTGTGCCCGGTCACGGGCTCCGGCCGGTCGCCGTCGAAGAGCGCCGGAGCGTCTGGAGGCTGACGGAAGCCCGGCCGGGTCAGGCTCCGGCCGCCCGCGCCTCCGACGCGAGGACCTCGACGAGGCGGGCGGCCGGCAGATCCCGGGAGCGCAGGTGGCCCCAGCCCGCCCACAACGCCATCGCCTCCGGGTCGCCCTGCTCCGCCGCCGCCCGGCGGAGCCCTGCGGTGAGGTGATGCACCTGGGGATAGCAGGCCGGCGCGGACGCCTCGTGCTCGGCCATGAACCGGTTGGCCAGCCCGCGTGCCGTACGGCCGGAGAACGCCTTCGTGAAGGAGGTCCGCGTGAACCGCGGGCCGGCCAGCGCCGCCTTGTGCAAGGGATGCGCCCCGCTCTCCGGCGTCCGCAGGAAGGCGGTGCCCAGCTGCGCGGCGGCGGCGCCCGCGGCGAGCACGGCGGCGATGTCCGCCCCGTCCATGATGCCGCCCGCCGCCAGGATCGGGAGGTCGACCGCCGCCGCCACCATCGCGACCAGCTCGGGCAGATCGTCCGGAGGCTCCCAGGAGACGGGCAGGAATCCCGCCTGGTGGCCGCCGGCCCCCGGCCCCTGGACGGACACCGCGTCAGCCCCGGCCTCCGCGGCCGCGACGGCCTCCTCAGGCGTGTTCACCGTGAGCACGATGGCGCTCCCCGCCTCGTGCAGGCGGTCGACGACGTCCCTCGGGGGGCAGCCGAAGGTGAACCCGGCCACCGGGACCCGCTCCGCCACCAGCACGTCGACCTTGGCGTCCCACTCGTCGTCGTCCCAGCGGGGCGACTCCGGGAGGGCGACGCCGTATCGCTCCGCCTCGGGCAGCAGCTCCTCACGGTAGCGCGCGACGGCCGCCTCGTCGGCATGTTCATGGCGTGGGACGAAGACGTTCACTCCGAAGGGCCGGTTGGTGATCTTGCGCGTCTCCTCGATCTCGTCGCGCAGCGCCGCCGCGGTGCGGTATCCGGCCGCGAGGAAGCCCAGGCCGCCCGCTTCGGACACGGCCGCGGCCAGGGCCGGGGTCGAGCCGCCGCCCGCCATCGGCGCCTGGACGATGGGACGGGGCACCTGTGGAAGATCGCGTCCGGACACGGGACCTCCTGCGTGGTCGGCTTCTGTCACCAGCGTAAAACCGTGGCCGGTGAGCCACGGTCCGGCCCTGGCGCGCGAACGCCGCGGCCCTCGCCCGCTCCCATGGCGAGAACCGCGGCGTACGGCTGCCGCGGGAAACGGCGGTGTCAGCTGAAGTCGAGCTCGCCCGTGCGGGTGCGCTTCAGCTCGAAGAAGTACGGGTAGCTGGCCAGCGCCAGAGCTCCGTCGAAGATCCGTACCGCCTCCTCGCCCCGAGGGATGCGGGTGAGCACCGGCCCGAAGAACGCCACGCCTTCGACGTGGATCGTGGGCGTGCCGACCTCCTCGCCGACCGGGTCCATCCCCTCGTGGTGGCTCTTGCGCAGCGCCTCGTCGTAGTCGGTGCTCGTGGCGGCATCGGCCAGCTCGGGAGGCAGGCCCAGCTCGTCCAGCGCCTCCTTGATAACGATGGCGAAGTCCTTGTTGCCCTGGTTGTGGATCCTGGTGCCGAGGGCGGTGTAGAGGTCACGCAGGACGTCCTCACCATGCTGCTGAGCCGCGGCGATGCAGACGCGCACCGGCTCCCACGCCTTCACCAGGCCGGCACGGTAGCTCTCGGAGAGCCCCTCTTTGTTCTCGTTGAGCACGGCCAGGCTCATCACCCGGAAGCGCAGATCGATCTCGCGATGCTTCTCCACTTCGAGGATCCAGCGAGAAGTGATCCACGCGAAGGGGCAGAGGGGGTCGAAGTAGAAATCGACGGTGGGACGGTGGCCTGTCCCGGCCTGCTCGACGTCGGTCATCGAATGTGTCTCCTCACTGTTCGCGGGGGAAGCTCGGGCCGATCGGCACCCGCGTGCAGCCATGTGCACGCCGGAAGGCGTACCCGACCGAATAACCTCCCGGCATTCCCGGTAATTCCCCTGATCACATCTCAATCCGAAGAAGTGTGAGCGGCCTTTCGCAGGGGGGAGCGCAACGGCTCTGGTGGGGCGTCTTTCTCCGGCATCGGCCAGACGGGCGTGCCACTTGGAGCCCCTGTCGGTGGTTGTCCACAGGAGAGGCGCGATGTTACGTCCGCCATAGCCGGGCGCCATTACGCTCACCGCATGCTGCGGGGGATCACATGGCGAGCGCGCCGGCCCCGCCCGGCCGCGGGCATGTCGTGGCCGGGCACCACGGGCACGGACACCACAGACATGGCCTCCATGGGCAGGAGCATCAGAGGCAGAGGTACCGAAGGCGCGGGCAGCGCGTACGCGCGTACCATGCGCGGTTCCCGTGGCCCGCTGCTCGGGCTGGCGGCGGTGGCGCTCGCGTACACCGCGATCCAGCTGGCCGTCACGGCCAGGATCGGGCTCGGCTGGGACGAGAGCATCTACGCCTCCCAGGTGGCCCACGGCGTCCCGGCCGCCGATTTCAGCGCGCCGCGCGCCCGGGGAGTTCCGCTGCTGCTGGCACCCGTGGCGCTTTTCACGCCGTCCGTGACGGCTCTGCGCGTCTACCTGAGCCTGCTGTCCGGCACCGGCCTGTTCATGGCGTACCTTCCCTGGCTGCGGCTGCGCCGCGGCTTCGCGGTGCCGCTGGCGGCGGCGATGTTCGCCGGGCTGTGGCTGTCCCTGCTCTACGGCAACCAGGCCATGCCCAACCTGTGGGTGGCCTTCTCGGCGGTGGCCGGGACGGGCCTGTTCTGTCTCGCCCGGGAGCGCCGTGGAGGGCCGCCCGTCCCAGCTCGCCGCGTCCCAGCTCGCCGCGTCCCAGCCGGCCTCGTGACGGCCGGCCTCGTGACGGCGTTCGCCGTGGCGTCGCTCCTGCGCCCGACCGACGCCTCCTGGCTGGCGCTCCCGCTGGTCGCCTACGGCCTGACCCGGCGAAAGCCACGCGCCGCGCCGGCCGTCGTCGCCGGTCTGGCCATCGGCTGGGCGGAGTGGTGCGCCGAGGCGTTCCAGCGGTACGGCGGACCCGTCGCCCGGCTCCGCGCCGCCGGAGCCGACAACGAGACGGGCCTCCACTTCACGCTCGGCGACCACCTGCGGGCGCTCGACGGCCCCCTGCTGTGCCGGTACGGCAGCCCATGCGGCGACTACCCCGCAGGGCACATCACGTGGTTCGCCGCGCTGCTCGTGCTGGCCGCGCTCGGCGTGTGGGCCGCCCGCCACCGGCCACCCGGCGGGCGGACGCCGTACAGGCGGGCCCTGGGTCTGGCCCTCGCCACCGGCCTGTGCCTGCTGGCCTCTTACGTGTTCACCGTGGGGTACTCGGCTCCCCGGTTCCTGCTGCCGGCCTACGCGCTGCTGACGCTGCCCGCCGTCGAGCCCCTGTGCCGCCTGGGCGGCCGCCGGGTGTGGATCCCCGTCATCACCCTCGCCCTGGCCGGTTACGCCACGCTCCAGGGGGTGACCCTGAACGGCTGGGCCACGTACGAGCGGACGGCCCGCGAGCGCGACGTCACCGCCGCCGGCGCCCTGCGGGATCTCGGCGTGCGCTCACCCTGTCTCATCTACGGTCACCACGGCGTCCAGGTCGGCTACCTCATGCGGTGCGCGTCGGTGGGGGTGGTCAGCCGGTACGGCGGTACCACGCCCCCGGTCGCGGTCAGCGACGCCCTGAACAGGCACCTGCGTGTGGCCGTGATCAGTTCCCACCGCAGGCCCCCGGCCGCCTACCTCGACAAATGGAAGCGGGTCCGCATCGCGGTCGGCGCGAGCTCGACGTGGTACGCCTTCCTGCCACACGGCCGCTGACCGTGGGAGGGCTCCGCACCGGCCGTCATCTCGCCATTTCCGGGCCGGGCGAGGAGAGCGCGCCCAACGAGACCGGAGCCGCGGGCTCACGGAGTGTGGCTCGCGGAGCCGAAGGGCGCAGGTCGGCTCGCAGGCAGGCGCCTTTGGCCGTGCCGTCCGGCTCGGCCACGATCAGCGTGCCGCCGTGGGCGTGCGCGATGTCCCTGGCGATGGCCAGGCCGAGGCCTGAGCCGCCCTCGTCCCGTGCCCGCCCCTCGTCGAGCCTGGTGAACCGGCCGAACACCGACTCCCGGCAGTCGGCCGGGATGCCGGGGCCGTCGTCGGACACCTCGACCGTCGCCGGCGCCGTCACCCGTACGGTCACGGTGGACTCGGCGTGCCGCACGGCGTTGTCGACGAGATTGGCGATCATCCGGCTGAGGTGGGGGCGGGAGCCGGACACGACCACGTCGGCGGCGACGTCCATGCGGATCTTGACGTCCTCGCGACGGGTGCGCAGCGCCTCCTCCGACGCCACCTGCCCCAGGTCCACCTCCTGCGTGCGCAGCGGCTCGCCGGCGTCGAGCCGTGCCAGCAGGAGCAGATCGGCGGAGAGCGCCTGGATCCGCCCGACGTCGGTCAGCGACTCCCGGACCAGCGCGGGGGCCTCCCGCGATCCGAGTTCGAGCCGCGTGCGCAGAATCGCCAGCGGGCTGCGCAGCTCGTGCGCCGCGTCGGCGACGAACCGCCGGTGCCGCTCGACGGCTCCCTCAAGCCGGTCGAGGGTCACGTTCATGGTCCGCGCCAGCAGGGCGACCTCGTCCCCGGTGGCCGGGACGGGCACCCGGCGGTGGAGATCGCTGGCGGTGATGTCGGAGAACTCCGCCCTGATGTCCGCCACGGGCGCCAGCGCCCGTCCAGCCAGCAACCAGGTCAGACCGGCGACCAGCGCGAGCAGCACGGGAACTCCCACGAGCAATATCGTCCGGATCGTGGTGAGAGCGTTGCGCGCCGGCAGCAGCGAGGTCCGCGCCTGCACGGTGACCGGCGTGCCCCCGACCTTCACCGTGCGCTCCGCCGTCGCGTACCCCTGGCCCCAGCCGAGCTCAGCCCGGCCCTTGATCTGCACGTCGGGATCGGCGGCGACCCCCGGCCCCGGCCCGGCGAAGCCGGTCAGGGGGCCCGCCTCACCGCTGGAGTCGCCGTCCTGGGTGAACGTCTTCACGACCTCGTCAGCCCGCCGCGAGGCCTCCTCGCCGGCGCTCGACAGCAGGCTGCTGTTCAGCGTCACGAGCAGCACGGCCGCGACCCCACCGAGGGCCAGCGCGACCGTCACGGTGGCGACGACCGTCGCGCGGAGCCGGACCGACCAGCGCATCACGACCCTCCGTCCAGCCGGTATCCGGCCCCGCGCACGGTGACCAGCGACGACCGTCCGAACGGCGCGTCGATCTTGCGGCGCAGGGCGCTGATGTAGACCTCCACGATGCTCGGATCGCCGTCGTAGGCGAAGTCCCACGCCTGCTGAAGCAGTTCGGCCTTGGACACCACCTCACCTGACCTCCGTACGAGTGCGTGCAGCACGGCGAACTCCTTCGGGGTGAGCGCGATCTCGGTGTCTCCGCGGCGGCAGCGCAGCCCGGCAGGGTCGACCACGAGGTCGCCCGCGCTCAGCGCCACCGGCCGTTCGCGCCCGCCGCGCCGTACGAGAGCGCGGATGCGGGCCAGGAGCACCACGTACGAGAACGGTTTGGACAGGAAGTCGTCGGCTCCCGTGTCCAGGGCCTCCGCCTCGTCATACTCGCCGTCCTTCGCGGTGAGCATCATGATGGGGGTCCAGTCGCCGGCGTCCCGGAGGCGGCGGCAGACGGTGTAGCCGTTGAGCATGGGCAGCATGACGTCGAGCACGATGGCGTCGTACTGGTTCTCGGTCGCCATCCACAGGCCCTCCCGCCCGTTGCGGGCGACGTCGACGGCGAAACCCTCCTCCCCCAGCCCGCTCCGAAGGAGCTCGGCCAGCCTTTCCTCGTCCTCGACGAGCAGCACACGCATGGCGTACAGCGTGCACGCAGCGACCTAAAGGGAACCTGAAGATCACTTCGGGCGTCTTCAGCTCCGCTTCAGGCGCCGCGCGGGAGTGTGCTCACGCACGCATCGACCGACGAAGGAGTTGTCTCATGCGAATGTCCAGTGTTCTCCTGATCGGCGGTCTCGCCCTCGGGCTGACCGGCTCCGTCACGACGGCCGCCGACGCGAGCGGCCCGCTCCCGAAGGACCGCGGGCCGTCCACGGTGGTGGCGTGCCAGGCGCCCGGCCCCGGCACCCCCGCCCACCGCTTCAAGACCTCGATCAAGGTCAAGGGCCGCAAGGTGTTCAAGAACGGCAAGCTGGTCGCGACGATCCCGCCGGGGGAGAAGGTGATCGTGGTCGACAAGAACGGCAAGATTTACGTGGGCAAGAAGGCCGAGGGCATGATGGGGGGATCGAAGCCGGGCGTCAAGGGCCGGCTCATAGGGGCGCACAAGTGCGGCGCCTCCAAGTGCGAGGACGACAAGCGCACCTTCGGCCCCAAGGGCATCGAGGACCCCAGCGCCCGTGACGCCAGGCCTGTCCACCCCGAAGTGACGCACTCCAAGGGCAGGGACGGCAGGGGCGAGGGCGCAGGGATGCCGGGGTGCGGTGACCCTGAGTGCGAGGACTTCAAGGTCACCGATGGCCCCAAGCCTGTCCCTCCCAAAGTCACGGACTCCAAGGGCGGGGGCTCCGCGGCCAAGGGCGAGAAGGGCTTGAAGTGCACAGGGGAAGCCGGAGTCGACGTCAAGCTCGACTAGGGCTACGGGACTGACCTGAAGCCCGCCGGCCGGGGTCAGTCCGCCGCGTTTTCCTCGTCCACCGTGCCCGGCGCGGCGTCGTCGCCTTCTCCACCGGCGTACGACCAGCCGGACCAGCGGTCTACCCGGACGAGGACGGCGGGCCCGGCCGGCGGGCGCCCGCGGTACTGGGCGTACTTCCCCACGAGCAGGGCGACGGCCCGCTCACGCTCGGCCCCGCCCTGCACGACCTCGGCCCGCCCGTCGGCCCGAGCCCACCACAGCCGCCGCCAGTCGTCCTCGTAGTGGTCGGCCAGCAGGCACACGCGCGGGTCGCGGGCGATGTCCCGCAACCGGCGCAGGTCCGTGGTCGCCTTGGGCTTGTGGTCGACGGCTGTCACGATCACGTCGCCCTCGACGGCGAACGTCACGGGGACCAGTCGCGGCGCGCCCTCGCTCCCCAACGTGGCGAGCCGGGCGACGGGAGCCGTCGCGAACAGGTCCCGGGCCCGTCCGGCGGGCAGTCTCACCTGGCCAGGCTAGGTCATGAATCGCCGGAGGGAGAGCGGGGCCCGGCGCCGCTTGATCACCGTCGGGGGACAACTTATGGTTGCCGCCATGGACGCATCTGACTTACTGGAGCGGGCCCGCTCGCGAGCGGGCGACCCCGCCGACCCCCTTGAGACGCTGACCGCCGCCATCGCCCTCGGCGGCGAGCTGAGCACCGATGCCGACGCCCTGCTCGACCTCGCCGTACGCCAGGCCCGTCAGGCCGGCGCCTCCTGGACCGCCATCGGCGAGCGGTTCGGGTTCTCCAAGCAGGCCGCGAGAAAGCGCTTCACGCCGCCCTTCGCCCACCGCCAGCTCGCCAACCGGCGCCGCAAGCTGGACATGGCGTGCTCCTTCTGCCGGCAGCCGCCCGGGGCCCGGGTGCACATGGTCCACGGCGAGGGCGGCCGGATCTGCGAGCAGTGCGTGGAGCTGGCCCACGAGATCGTCGCCGGCATGGCCAAGCGCCGCTGACCCCGCCCCACCCGCCGTACGACGCGACTCCCCGGACAGCACGGGACGAGGCGGACGACACGGGACGCGGACGACACGGGACGCGGACGACACGGGACGCGGACGACACGGGACGCGGACGACACCGCGTCCCTGTCGTGATCGCGCCACGCGTGGTGACGTCGCAGGGACGTGAGCACAGCGCGCCGCTTCAGGTGACGGTCAGCCGCCGGGCGTACTTCTCATCCCGCCACAGCTCCTTGGCGAGCACCTCCGCCAGCGCCGTCGCGGCGTCGTGGACGTCCACGTAGCGCAGGTAGAGCGGGGCGAAGCCGAACCTGATGAAGTCGGGCTCCCGGAAGTCGCCGACGACGCCGCGGTCCGCGAGCGCCCGGATCACCGGGTATCCGTCGGGATGGCGGTAGCTCACCTGGCTGCCCCGGCGACCCGGGTCGCGCGGCGTCGCGAGGGTCAGCCCCGGGTGCAGCTCGTCGAGCAGCTCGATGAACAGCGAGGTCAGCGCCTGGCTCTTGGCCCTGACCTCGCTCATGTCCACCCCCTCCCAGATGTCGAGGGAGGCGTTGAGCGCGGCGTACGACAGCACGGGCGGGCTGCCGCTGGCGAACCGCCGGACCCCGTCGGCGGGCCGGTAGTGGGACTCGAAGGCGAACGGCGCCGCGTGCCCGTGCCAGCCCGACAGCACGTTGCGGGCCGCTTCCTGGTGGCGCGGCGCCACATAGATGTACGCCGGGGCGCCGGGGCCGCCGTTGAGGTATTTGTAGGTGCAGCCGAGCGCGAAGTCCGCGTCGCCGACGTCCACGTTCAGGGCTCCGGTGCTGTGGCACAGGTCCCAGATCATGAGCGCTCCGGCCGCGTGGACCCGCGCCGTCACCGCCGCCATGTCCCGCGCCGCACCGGTGCGGTAGTCCACCTGCGACAGCAGGACCAGGGCCACGTCGTCGCCGAGCGCCTCGTCCAGCGACTCGTCCGGCGAGCCGATATCGCGGATCTCGTACGCGCCGAGCGCCTGGGCGGCGCCCTCGACGACGTAACGGTCCGTGGGGAAGTTGTCGAGATCGGAGATGATCACGTTGCGCCCCGGCCGCAGCGGAAGAGCGGCCGCCACCGCCTTGAAGATGCAGACCGACGTCGAGTCTCCCGCGAGAACCTGCCCCGGACCCGCGCCGATCAGCGGCGCGAGGCGGTCGCCGGTGGTCTGCGGCAGGTCCCACCAGCCGGCCGTGTTCCAGCTCGCTCCGAGGTGGACCCCCCACTCGGTCTCGACCGTGCGGGCCACCCGCTCCGGGGTCCGCCGGGGCAGGGCGCCCAGCGAGTTGCCGAGAAGGTAGACGATCCCCGGCGGGAGGGAGAACTCCTCCCTGAAGCTCCGCAACGGGTCCTGCGCGTCGAGGGCCTGGCATTCGGTACGGCTGGTCGCCACGGGCAGCTCCTTGTCACCACACTGATGTCCCCGGATATCACCGTATGTCGATACCCTTCCCCGGCCCACCGTCAGATGCCCGGAAAGCTCCCCGGCGCGCCGCGGCTGAAAAATGGACACTCCGGCCCTTACCACCGGGATAGTTCCCTGCATCCCCACCCGAGTCCGTTCGCCGTCCCCTCCTTGACCTGGGGCGGAAGCGTCGTGGCAGCGTATTCCCAGCGTCGATGACTCAGCGTGGAGGGCCGCACGAATACCGGATGGGACCGTTCCATCATTACGGCTGGCAATAACTCCCAAAGATCACCACACCGGCACGATCAGCTCAAAATAAGCACGGGACGCACCTGCGACTCTGTGCGATCGTGGACAAGACGGGGCAAGTTCTCTGTAGACGCCAATCCCCCGTTGGTGACAGAGGGTGATCAAACGTGACGGAATCCCCGGTGCATCACGAGTCCCCGATCTATCGGCGCATCGCCGACCGGCTGCGCGATCAGATCCTTTCCGGCGCACTCGGTGATGGGGATCGCTTACCGGGTGAGAACGCGCTCATGGCCGAGTACGGCATCGCACGGGCCACGGCGCGGCAGGCGCTGGCCGTATTGATCAATGAGGGCCTGGCCGTGCCACGACGAGGGTCGGGCGTGTACGTCCGCCTGTTTCGCCCGATCCGGCGGCACGGATCCCGGCGGCTCGCCCGCGAGCAGTGGGGACAGGGACTGGCCATCTGGGACGCGGACGCCCGTGGCCGGTCGTACGTCGTGGACGACTTCCAGATCCAGCGGGAGCAGGCGAGCGAGCACGCGGCGCGCCTGCTGGGCACGGCGGAGGTGTGGGTACGCCGCCGGCGCTACTCGGTCGACGGGCATCCCGTGCAACTCGCGGCCTCGCAATTCCCCGCCGATCTGGTCGAGGGCACGGCCGTCACGCTGCCCGACACCGGGCCGGGAGGCGTGTACGCCCGGTTGGGAGATCTCGGCCGCGCCCCGGTCCACTTCACCGAGGAGGTCCGGGCGCGGATGCCGTTGCCGAGGGAGGTCGAGTTGCTCAAACTGCCGGCCGGCACGCCGGTGATCGTGGTCAGCCGGATCGCGTACGCCGCGGAGGCGGTGCCGGTCGAGCTGAACGAGATGACCCTTGACGCCGCGTCGTACGTACTCCAGTACGACTTCGACGCCTAAGTCAAGGGCACAAGTCCGGCGATAGGTTGACCTGTCCCTCTCGATCATTGATTTCTCTAGAGATGTCCCGCACTTTGAGGAAGAGACGTCACGAGCACCCGTGCACGGCGAGGGAAGGTGTGAACGGATGTCCTTTGACCGACACCTCGCTGAGATTGCCCGGGAATTCCCAAAATGGACGATCTGGCGGAGTGACGCGGGCCGTTGGTGGGCCACCCGGCATCATCCGCTCAGCGAGATCCAGCGGGACGCGGGATGCGCGATGACGATCGACGCCGACGATCCCAGGGGGCTGCGGGAGCAGCTGCGCGAGCAAGAGGAACGTGCCACTGCCGCGGATCCGTGAGCGCGGAAGCCCCCGACCCGATCGGGGGCGGGGGCTTCCGCTTCCACCACCAGGCGGCTAGTTGGCGCGGAGGCGCTCCTGGCCGCCCGGCCGCCGGACGCGGCCGAGGTCGACGTCGGTGTCCTCCGCCGTCTCGGCCCCGCCGTGGTCCTGCTCGTGCTGCTGCTCGTGCCGGGGCTCCTCCACGATCACTCGCACGTCCCCCTCGTCACCGGCCTCCGCGGGGTGCGCGTCGTCGTGGACGTCGACGACGGGCTCGGCGTCCGCCGCCGTCTCCTGCTCCTCCTCCTGCCGGTGCCCGTTCTCGGAGGCGGGGGCGGGGGCGTCCGGCTCCTGCACGGCGTCTGGGGCGGGCGCCCGAGGAGGCAGCACGGTGGCCTCGTCGATCAGAGGGCCGGCGGCCGCCTCGCGGTGAAGCAGGTCACCGAGGACCGAGCCGATCTCGCCCAGCCTGCGCACGACCTCCGCGTGGGTGTCGGTGAGGTAGGAGACGCGACGGCCCGTGTGCTCGTCGAGCGCGCTCACCCGCTGCTGCGCCGCGGTGAGGATGGCCTCCGACTCGCTGCGCGCCTCGCTGAGCACCCGCTCCGCCTCCATCCGGGCGGCGGTGAGCTGGCGCTCGGCCTCGGCGCGGGCGCTGCGCAGGGTCTCGTCCGCTTCGGCCCGCGCCGCCCCCAGTGTCTCCTCCGCGTCCGACCCGGCCTGGGACAGCATCCGCTCGGCGGAGGTGGTGGCGTCGGCGACCCGGCGCTCGGCTTCCTCCTGGGCGGCGGTGCGGATCGCGTCGGCCTGCTCACGCGCCGACGTCACCAGCCGCTCCGACTCCGCCGCCGCGTTCTCGCGCAGGCGGAGCGCGTCGTTCTCGGACGCCTGCTTGTTGGCCGCCGCCTCCTCGTGCGCCAGCTTGAGGATCTGGCTCAGCCGCTCCCCCAGCTCATCGGGGTTCTGCGGGGACTCGGTCAGCTTGCGGCGCGCCTCGGCCAGCTCGATGCGGCTCTGCTCGGCCTGGTCGATGGTGCGGGCGAGCCGTTCCTCCAGGTCTCGGACCTGGTTGCGAGTCCGGATCATGTAGTCGTGGACCTGCCGGCGGCTGTACCCACGCATAACGACCTCGAAGGAGTCGTCACTCATGAGGTCGGGGAAGTTATCGGTCTGGTTCGTCATGAGAAGCCCCGGGGGTTTGGAGACAAACGACGGTAACGCGCGTCAGGACACGACTTTCCTGCTATCCGACGGACATCGCAACCCGAACGCCACAGCTGTCAGGGAAAATGCCCGCCCCAGAGCCCGGAAGCCGGGCTGATGGGGACGCCGGGCCGCCGCGAGCCCCATGGGATCATGGGGGCATGTCGTACATCGCGGGACTGGACGACGACGCCGTGCCGAGCATCCACCCTGAGGCCTGGGTGGCTCCGGGGGCGGTGGTCGTCGGGAGGGTGCTGCTCGGCCGCGCCGCGAACGTCTGGTACGGATCGGTCCTGCGCGGCGACGACGAGCGGATCGAGGTCGGCGCCGAGTGCAACGTGCAGGACCTGTGCTGCCTGCACGCCGACCCCGGTGAGCCGGCGATCCTGGAGGACCGGGTGAGCCTGGGCCACCGCGCCGTGGTCCACGGCGCGTACGTCGAGACCGGCGCGCTCGTCGGCATCGGCGCCGTCGTGCTGGGCGGCGCGGTCATCGGGGCCGGCTCGCTGGTGGCGGCCGGCGCCCTGGTGCCGCCCGGCAGGAAGATCCCGGCGGGCGTGCTGGTCGCGGGTGTGCCCGGGCGGATCGTCCGCGAGCTCACCGACGCCGACCGGGCCTCCTTCGCCCGGACTCCCGACAACTACCTCGCCAAGGCGCGGCGTCATTCCGCGGCCACGGCGCCGTCGCGATGAGCGTGCCCGCCAGGGCCAGGTGGTCGGAGAGCTCGGGACGCGTCTGGATCGCCTCGGCGCCCGCCGCCTGGTAGTCGGCCTCCGTCGCGAAGATGTAGTCGATCTTGCGGCCACCCCGCGTCGTCGGATCGCCGCCGCGCCTCGGCACCCCGCACGGCGCCGCGTCGGCCTCCGTGTAGCTCCCGCTGCCGACGCCCATGCCGTACAGCGAGGAGAGCTGTCCGTGGCCGGGCAGCCGGTTGAAGTCACCGGTGAGGATCACCGGCCTGCCGTCCGCGTAGCGGGCGACCAGGCCGGCCACCTGCGCGGGCGTCTCGGTGTCGGACAGGTGCGTCACACAGCAGACCGAGCGGCGGGGGCCGGCCATCCCGGTGGCGCACAGCAGGCCGCGCGGGTGGATCGTGGCGTCCGCGTCGGCCGGCGCGTGATCGACGCGGAGCCGCCGCCGCAACGGCGGGGCGTCGGTGCCCTCCTTCAGCGCGAGCGCCATGCCGAACGTCATGCCGTCCGGTGGCGTCGTGTCCGTGGTCAGGTCGCCCCAGATCCGGCGGCACGCGTCGCCGGCGCCCGGCTTGCCGGCGATGCCGTACCAGACGATCCGGTAGCCCGGCAGCTCCGGTTTGAGCAGGCTCACCTGGGCGTAGCACATCTCCGTGAACGAGGCCACGTCCACGTCGCGGCTCCTGATCAGGCCGGCGACCTGCCGCGCCCAGGTCCTGCGGCGCTCGGGGGTGAGGTCGGCGGCGCAGGTGTTCGCCCTGTTGTTGGAGCCGCACACGTTGTAGGTCAGCACGCTCACCCGGTACGACTCGGGCCCGGCCGCCCACGCCAGGCCGGCCGGGCCCACGATCACCGCCGCGAGGGCCGTCCCCATGAGAATGCCGCGCGACATCCCCGCCCGCAGCCTCCGCCGTGCTTGTCCGTTCCCGCCCGTCCGCCGATGCACGCGCCACAACCTCCCGCCTCCGGGAGCCCCTCACGGGGATCCGCCGTCAGCAGGGGATCAAGAACGACATATCCCCCTATAGCCGGAGGATCTTCCCGAAAGCGGATCAACCCACCCAGGCGCCGGTGGTGAAATTTCCTACATTGATTGCCATGACCGGCGCGGCGACCGCGAGATACGCCATGAAGACCCATGGCCGGCGGGCACCGGTGATGCCGACCGACAGGTAGAGCGGCCACCACAGCAGCGAGGCGCGCCCGACCGACATGTAGAACGAGGACATCGCGAGCAGCGCCACCGCCTGCGGCGCGAGGTAGGCCAGGTCGGCCCACCGGCGGCGCGCGAGCTGCCAGACGATGAGGATCACCAGCACGGCCGCCGCCAGCATCTCCTCGCGGTACGACGTCTGCAGGATGGGCTCGTTCATCGACCGGTCCCAGGTGTTGAGGAACACCTGCCACGGCTTCTCCGGGTAGCGGCCCCAGTAGTCGGCCTCCGCCTGCTTCCAGGCCATGAGCTGGCCGGTGCGGGTCCACAGGTACGCCATGTACGCCAGCACCGGCACCGCAGGCAGCGCCATCCAGGGCGCACGACGCCAGCCCGTCGAGCGCAGCCCGTTCTCCGCGACCAGGAACATCACCGCCAGGCCGGCCGCGAGGAACAGGCCCGAGATGCGGACGGACGAAGCGAACGCCGCGCAGACGGCGGCCGCCTCCCAGCGTCCCCTCCGGGCGAGCAGCCACGCGGGGATCGCCAGCGCCAGGAACGGCGCCTCGGAGTATCCCGCCAGCATGAACACGGCGAACGGGCTGAGGAAGAACGCCAGCACGGTCCAGGTGCCGGTGCCCTCGCGGTAGGAGTCGCTCAGCCGCGACAGCGCCACCGCGACGACCGCGCTCGCCACGACCGAGACGAGCACGATCGCCAGGCTCCAGTCCGACACCACCACGTGCAGGTAGCGCAGGAGGAACGGCAGGCCGGGGAAGAACGCGGTCAGCTTCGGCGCGTCCGGCATGCCCGGCGAGCCGTCGTAGCCGTACTGACCGATGATGATGAAGTTGTCCGAGTCCCACGGCGTCAGCCGGTCGAGGATCGGCGCCTCGGTCCGGCCGGGCGCGGCCAGCACCATGTAGATGTACGTGGCCACGTGCCAGAAGAACCAGATCAGCAGGGCCGTACGGTCTCCTGGGCGGGCGAGCAGGCGCGCCCCCCAGCCGGCGAGGCCCTTACCGGACAGCGCGGCGGCGTTCTCGCCGGGGAGGCCGTCCGCCGCCCCGGCATCCGGCTTGACGGCCTTGCCG
The DNA here is from genome assembly GCF_040802045.1 of Microbispora sp. NPDC049125. NCBI lineage: Bacteria > Bacillati > Actinomycetota > Actinomycetes > Streptosporangiales > Streptosporangiaceae > Microbispora > Microbispora sp. NPDC049125. The sequence goes on from NZ_JBEZDW010000034.1 coordinate 74,332, forward strand.
GGGGCCTCGTCCGTGACCTCCTCCGTGGTCTCGTCCGTGACCTCGTCCGGGGTTCCGGTCACCGCTGCCCCGGCCGGTGCCGCCGTCTGCGCCTTGGCGGCGCCGGGCTCCCCGCCGGGCACTGCCTGCTGGATCTCCGTCACGAGCACCTATGGAATACGCCACCGGAGGCCATGCCAAGAGGATACGGGGGCCGTTTGTGGGGACTCACCGCATCAGCCGTGTTTCCGCAGGTCAGCATCGTACGGCGGAAGTGAAAGTTTCAGCCGTCTCATCGGCCCCGCCGCTGTCGCACTCCCAACTACCATGGCCGCGTGCACTGGGACGGGTTCACGGCGATCGAGCGCGACGTACGCGCCCTGGTCGGCGACGGACGCTGGGCCCTGCTGCCGCCGTACGTCCGGGCCGACGCGATCGCCCAGCGGGCGCTGGTCACGCCCGACGGCTGCTCGTGGCTGTTCGGCGCGCACGCCCGGTGGTACCGCCTCGACCGTGTCGACGGGCGGTGGCACCTGTCGGCTCCCCCGGTCCACCCGGCCGTCCGGTCGGCCGCCCTGCCGCGGCCGCCGGGGGTCGCCGTCCCGCATCTGCTCGTCCCGAAGGGCCCCGACTTCGTCCGGGCCCCGGGCTCGCCCCAGGGGTTCGTGGGGCCCGACGTGCCGCGCGACGTCACCGAGCGGATCAGAGCGCTGCTGCTGGCCCACCGCGGCCTGCGGCGTGAGGACTTCCCGCTGGTCACGAGCCCGTTCCAGGACCTGTTCGCCCGCGACGTCGCGGGCACGGTGGCCGCCGTCTGGGGCACGATCATGTGGTGCGCCTACGCGCCGGCCTTCGACGGCAACGAGGTGCTGCTGTCGATGTTCGGCGAGTTCCTGGCCAGGCCGCTGCCGGGGGACGAGTGGGTCCGCTGGCTGCCCGCCGGATCGCTCGGCGCGCTCATCGCCCTCTACTCCGAGCGGATGGCCTCCGGCGCGCCGCAGGCCGCCCGGCGGCTGATCGGCCTGATGACCGAGACCGCCATGGTGCTGCGCGCCGACCCCCGCTTCCAGCCGAGGGCCGACGCCCTGCTCGCGATGGCCGGGCCTTCCCACACTCCCCCCTGGGCCGACCACAGCCCTTCGTCGGCGGCCGCCGCACGGCAGGCGTGGCTGGCGCGCTGCCCGCCCCATCTCGTGACGGCCGCGCTGGCCGAGACGTCCGCGGGCGAGCACTTCAGGCACACCCTGTACGACCTGGTGGAGGCGCTGTCCTACACGGCCTCCCGCGGGCTCGACCCCAGGCCGGTCGCCGCCTCGCTGCTGGCGGCCGACGTGGCGGAGCTCTGCGGCATGTCCGAGCCGGCCTGGGCTCCCGGCAGCTCGGCCACGGCCGCCGTGGTCACCGCCATCTACCCGTGGATCGACGACGAGCTGCGGGAGGCGTTCTACCTGGCGCTCGCCGAGCCCGCGCACCCCCTGCGCCGCTGCTGGCCCCGGGAGGGGGCGCTGCCGCCGGGGCTCGTCCCCCCGGACCGCGGCACGGCCGCCGCCCTGCTCGGATCGGCGTACGCGACGGGCCTGGCCTGGTGCGGGCTCACGGGGACCGCGCCGCCGCCCAGAGGCTTCGCCACCTGCTCGGCCGTGGTCCAGTGCCTGATCCACCAGCGGGACGACCCGCTGCCGCGGCCGGAGATGCCCAAGCACGTGCCCCACCACGCCACGGACTCCGGCTGGCTCTTCGAAACTACTAATTCGGATATTTCTCCCTTACCTCCGCTTTAGCAATCCCTTCCCTACATCACCGCCCTTTTCATCGAATCGTGATCTCGGTATCAGGGAAATGGTCAGAGGGGTACGAGAGGTACCGGGCGGAATGGTCCCGATGGGCCATGTCGCGCCAACGTACCCGGACGTAACCTCATGGTGGGTGTGGGCTGCGGAAGGAAGGACGACGCGGTGGGGCACGACGACCTGGACTCTCGGGTCCACGACCGTGTCGCGTTGGACGAGATCGCGCTCTACGCCGAGGTGCTGGAGGCCGTGAACTTCACGGATGACCGACTGACCTTGGAAGAGCTCGACAACGCGCTCGGATTGCGGACTTCGGCGAGCCGCTGAAGCCAGTGAGAGCAACGATCCCGGGCTCCCGGTGGGGGTCCGGGATGGTTTTTTCTGACTAGTGCAGCCCCTCACGAGCTCCCCACCGCTCCCGACCCGGGTTGCCGGTTACCGACGGCACTCGGCGAGGTGGGTGATGGCGGCGACGGCGAAGGCCCGCTACCTCGAACGCCACCCCCAGGCCGAACCACAGACCGCCCTCCCCGAAGCTAGGGAGCGAGAACAGCAAGCGCTGCTTCCGCGCATTCGTCGTCTTGCCCAGGCACCATTCCGCCGCTTACCGCCAGGGCACCGAGGACGGTGTCTCCCCGCAGGATGAGCGCCGCGCCGGCGCCCGCCAGGATGGGCACCCGCACGGCCCGATCCAGCTGGGCGAAGAAGCCGGGTGAGGCCTCCTGCATCTGGCGCAGTGCGGCGCCGTCGCGGCGGAAGAGAGCGACGCTGGCCGCTTTGGTCTCCGCGATCTGGGCCGAGAGCGGCGCTGCGCCGTTCATGCGGCCGAGAGCCTGCAGGTGTCCGCCTTCGTCGACGACCGCGACCGTGACCGATGCGGCCATCTTGGCGGCGCGCTCGTGTGCGCCGGCGATGACTGTCTGAGCCTCTTGGAGCGTTAGCGGCATTGCGATCCTTAAGTTATGTGGACAACCGTCCTTGCATGAACAAGCGTATTGTCAAGGGCGGCCGCAGCGCAAGGACGCGCAGCTAGAATGATCCGACGATGGACGACACCACCTCGGCAGGTCCGTCTGCCGGCCCTCGCCGCCCCAACGCGCGTGGGCAGGGGGAGCGGCTGCGGGAGGAGATCATTGCCGCCGCCGTGCGGATGCTCGGCGAGCTGGCCGACGACGAGGCCTTGTCGCTGCGCGCGGTCGCACGTGAGGTGTCGATATCCCCCAACTCTGTTTATCTGTACTTCCCAGATCGCGACGCGCTCGTCGCGGCGGCCATGCAACGCTGCCATGCGGAGATGCTCCAGGCCACGGATGAGGCCGAGGCCGCACATCAGGACCCCGCTCTCCGCCTGCGCGCACGCATCCTGGCGCAGGCGGCCTGGGTGCAGGAGCATCCCGGCATCCACAAGGTGATGCACGAGAGCAAGGTAGGCATGCCTTTCAAGGAGGTCCTGTTCAGGCGCACCACGGCCGCGGTGCAGCGCTGCATGGACGCCGGGGTCGCCTCGCCAGGGGACGCCGCCGCCGTCGCACTCGATCTCCGGACGGCCGTCGTCGGCATGCTGTCTCTGCGGATCAATGAGCCTGACCTGCCCTGGCCGCCCTTCCCCGAGCAAGCCGATCGATTCCTCTCCAAGCTCGTCGGACTCGCGCCGCCGGCAGGGGAGACGACAGTTTCGCAGGCCAAGTAGCGCCGCGGCGACTTCCGGGACCCAGTCAGGAACGGGTGAGGGGCCGCACCAGGCGATCCGCCGGATTACGACCGGACGAGGCGGGCGATGGCGGCGGACGCCTCCTTGACCTTCGCGTCGGCGTCCGGACCGCCCCCCTCCACCGCCTCCTTGACGCAGTGGCCGATGTGGTCCTCCAGGAGGCCGAGCGCCACGGCCTGCAGTGCCCGGGTCGCCGCCGACACCTGGGTGAGGATGTCGATGCAGTACGTGTCCTCGTCGACCATCCGCTGCAGCCCCCGGATCTGTCCCTCGATCCGCCGCAAGCGGGTGAGGTAGGCCTGCTTGTCCGCGCTGTAGCCATGCATGCCCCCACGATACCCGCGACAGGTATTCGGCACCCCGGCCGCGAGCCGGGGGGTATTTCCGCACGACCGGGGGAAGGATCCATGGACTGGCACGCAGCCGGCGAGGGAGCCTCGATGAGAGCGCAGACCATCCTCCGCTCGCTGCCCTTCGCCGTCATGGCGACTGTGGCCCTGCTCGACCTGCTGGCCGGGCCGGCGGTGGTCTTCGTGCCGCTGCTGACGCTGGGCCCCGCGTTCGCCTCGATGTCGGGCGGCGTCCGGTACACCACTGCCGTCGGCGTGATAGCGGTCGCCGTCTGCCTGCCGCTGGGTGCCCACGGCGGGCTCGGGAGGCAGCAGACTCTGATCGTCCTCGGCACGATCGGCGGGGTCACCGCGGCCGGCATGCTGGCGAGCAGGCTGCGCGTACGCCGGGAACGGGAGCTCGCGTCCGTCCGGCAGGTGGCGGAGGTGGCCCAGCGCGTCCTGCTGCGCCCCGTGCCCCGCCGGGCCGGGGATCTGCGGATCGCCCTGTCCTACACCTCCGCCGTGGCCGACGCGCAGATCGGCGGGGACCTGTACGAGGTCGTGACCACGCCCGGCGGAGTCCGGCTGCTCGTCGGCGACGTGCAGGGCAAGGGCCTGGACGCCGTCGAGACGGCGGCCTGGGTTCTCGGCGCCTTCCGGGAGGCGGCGTACGACGAGGCCGGGCTGTCGGGCGTCGGCGAGCGGCTGGAGACGAGCCTCGGGCGGCACCTCGGCGGGGAGAAGTTCGTGACCGCCGTGCTCGCCGAGGTGCACGACAAGGAGATCTCACTGCTCAACTACGGCCACCCCGCGCCCCTCCTGCTGTACGGGGACGGCGGGACGTACCTGGCCGAGCCGCAGGAGGTGGCGCCGCCCCTCGGGCTGGCCGACCTCGGCACGCGGGTGCCCGAGCCGTACCGGATCGCCTTCGGCGAGGGCGACCAGATCCTCTTCTACACGGACGGGGTCATCGAGGCGCGGGACGGGCGCGGGCGCTTCTACCCGCTGGAGGAACGGACCCACCTGCTCGCAGCGGCCGATCCGCAGGTGGCGCTGGACGCCCTCCGGGCCGACCTGCTGGCCCACGTCGGCGGCCCGTTGCCGGACGACGCGGCGATGCTGCTCCTGCGGCGGCAGCGCACCTGACCCGCGAATCACCCGGCGCCGCCTGACCCGGGGAACCACCCGGCGCCGCCTGACCCGGCGAACCACCCGGCGGCGGCGCCTGGCCCGCGAAGGCGATCAGTCCCGCGAGCGCAGGCCGTACATCAGCTCCTGCCAGCGGGCCGCGATCGCGGGGGCGGCGTACCCGGAAGCGGTCTCCAGCGCCCCGGCGGCGAGCGACATGCGGCGCCGCTCGTCGTCGACGAGCGAGAGCAGGGCCCCCGCGTACGACTCGACGTCGCCCTCCCCCTCGGCCACCAGGACGCTGTCCAGGCCCGGCCGCAGGAACTGCCCCGGGCCGCGCGCCCCCTCGAAGCCGACGATCGGGACCCCGCAGCTCAGCGCCTCGATGACGGCCATGCCGAGCACCTCGTGCTGGGACGGCACCGCGACGATCGAGGCCTTGGCGAACTCGCCGGGCAGATCCGGGGTCGTGCCCATGAAGTACACGTGGTTGTGCAGGTCGAGATCGCGGACCAGGGCGCGCAGCCGCCGCTCCTCCGGGCCGCTCCCGTACAGCCGCAGCCGCCAGTCGGGCCGCTTGTCGGCGACGATCCCGAACGCCCGGACGAGCCGGTCGTACGCCTTGCCGGGCACGAGCCGGCCCCCGGCGCTGACGATCCGGTTGTCCATCCGCGACCGGGGCCACGGCACGGCAGGCAGCGAGTCGGGGATGGCGTGGACGGACAGGTCGTCGTCGAGGAGGCCCGCCCACTCGTCCCGGCCGCTCTCGGTGCTCGCGACCACGGCGTCGAGCCGGGGATAGAAGCGGCGGACCGGCCCGGGGACCGTCGGCCTGCCCCACTCCCTGGCGATCCGGACGACATGGCGAGGGGCGTATCTGGCCGACTGGACGCTGAGCGACGGCCTGGCGGTGACCAGCACGTCGGCCGACAGCCCGCGCAGCATCCGCCACAGCGCCACCTCGGTGCGCACCTGGCCGCGGGGCAGCAGGTGCGGCACGCCGGGACGGGAGTCCACCAGCCACCGCAGCGCCACCCGCCGGTCGATCGAGAAGAACGGCGTCTCCCTGGTCCGCCGGACGCTGACGACCTCCACCTCGTGCCGTCCCGCCAGCTCCCCCGCCAGGTTCAGCACCGCCCGCACGTCGCCGCGCATGCCGTACGCCGAGGGGACCAGGAAGGTGATCTTCACACGCCCACCTCAAGCAGAAGCTGATCGTCGGACGTGAAGCTGGGCCTGATCGGGACGCCGTCCACGAGGGCCCGGGGATAGTGCACCCGGCGGCGCTTGCCCTCGACGTCGTCGAGCCGCGCGCCCAGCGGGAGGCTCCGGTCGACGCCGTCGACCTCCAGCGACGGCTCCCACACGCCGTGGGCGTCCGGGGTGGCGGCGACCACGTCGCACAGCGACAGCGCCGCGTGGAAACGGACGCCCTGGACGGTGGCGGAGAAGGTCACGGTGGCCGCCGCGCCGCCTGGGGATTCCGGAGAGTCCGTGGACTCCCGCGATTCCGGGGATTCCGGGGAGGCGGCCGTCGCCGGGGCGCCGTACCGGAGGGCGAGCCGGGCCTCCCGCTGCTGGTCGTCGTCGTCCAGGCCGGTGTAGGCCAGCAGACCGGTGACCTCGAAGCGTCCCTCCCGGAACCACACGGCCCGGACGTCGGCGACCGGCCGCGCCTGGTCGATCTTTATGGCGAGGTAGCCGGTGCGGGTGCGGTAGGCCCGGTAGGCCATGGTCCGCCGGCCCAGCGCGTACGCGTCGAGACGGTCGAGCGAGAAGCCGGGGTCCACGCTCTGGATACGCGTGCGCGGGCCGTCCTGCTGCAGGTAGGCGTCCCAGCGCCCGGGAACGAGCGCGAGCGGCGCCAGCGAGACCGCGACACTGGCGTCCCTCGACCGCCCGCGCGCCGCGCCCAGCAGCACGTGCCGTTCCGCGCCGCTGCCCCGGTGCCGCAGGACGAGCCGGGTGCCGTCCCCCAGCGGCTCCTCGATCGCGATGCGGAGGGACAGGACGTCGGCCAGTGTGACCTCCGCGTCGGTGACGACAACGCCCACCGTCCAGCCCCCTCCCCGTTGATTGAGCCAACGTTGAGGTTACCGTGATTTTCCTGTTATGTGGAGAAAGGCTTTGCCGTTACTTGGCCCCCAGGCACCTTTTTCTACCGCATTGACATGCGGAATCCACAGATAGTTCGAACGCACTGCAAAGAATGGTCTACGACTGCTTGACCGATTTAATGAGGAGCTGGGCGACGTCCACCACCTCAAGGGTCCCCTTCGCCTCGCCCGCGTTCTTCTTCTCGTTGATCGCGTCACCGAGCATCACGAGGCAGAACGGGCAGGCGGTGGAGACGGCGTCCGGATCGGTGGTGAGCGCCTCGTCCACCCGCTCGGTGTTGATGCGCTTCCCGATCCGCTCCTCCATCCACATCCGCGCGCCGCCCGCGCCGCAGCAGAACCCCCGCTCCTTGCAGCGGTGCATCTCCTGGGTCCGTACGCCAGGCACCTTGGCCATGATGTCGCGCGGCTGGGCGTACACCTTGTTGTGGCGGCCGAGGAAGCACGGGTCGTGGTAGGTGATCTTCTGGTCGATGGGGGTGATCGGGGTGAGCCTGCCCTCCTCGACCAGGTGGGCCAGCAGCTGGGTGTGGTGCACGACCTCGTAGTGGCCGCCCAGCTGCGGATACTCGTTGGCCAGGGTGTTGAAGCAGTGCGGGCAGGTCGCCACGATCTTCTTGACCCCGGCCTCGTTGAGCGTCTCGATGTTCTGCTGGGCGAGCATCGTGAACAGGAACTCCATGCCGAGGCGCCGGGCCGGGTCGCCCGAGCACGCCTCCATCGGGCCGAGCACGCCGAACTTCACGCCCGCGATGTGCAGCAGCTCCGCCACGGCCTTGGTGGTCTTCTTGGCCCGGTCCTCCAGCGCACCGGCGCAGCCGACCCAGAACAGGTACTCGACGTCCTCGGGCATCTTGTCGTCGATGAGCTGGACCTCGAAATCAAGCTCCTCGATCCAGTCGGCCCGCTTCATCTCGGACATGCCCCACGGGTTGCCCTTGTTCTCCAGGTTCTTGAGCATCACGCCCGCCTCGGAGGGGAAGGACGACTCGATCATCACCTGGTAGCGGCGCATGTCGATGATGTGATCGATGTGCTCGATGTCCACCGGGCACTGCTCCACGCAGGCGCCGCAGTTGGTGCAGGACCACAGCACGTCGGGGTGGATGACGCCGTCCTCGCCGACCAGGGGCTTTTCAAGCAGGGCCAGGACGTCCTCGGAGAAGCCGGCGCGCTCCTGCTCGCTCGCCAGCAGGTACGGCGCGACGGCGAAGGCGTGGTCGCGCTGGTCGAGGATGAGCATCTTCGGCGACAGCGGCTTGTCGGTGTTCCACGCCGGGCACTGCGACTGGCAGCGGCCGCACTCGGTGCAGGTGTAGAAGTCGAGGAAGCCCTTCCAGGAGGTGTCCTGGATCTTCCCCCGGCCGAAGACGTCGACGTCGGGGTCGGCCTCCTCGAAGTCCAGCACCGCGCCGTTGCTGCGCATCGGCGGCACCGGGCCGAGGCCGTCCGGGCGGCGGGAGAACAGCACGTTGAGCGGCGCGCTGAAGATGTGCAGGTGCTTGGAGTTCACCACGATGACCAGGAACACCAGCATGACGCCGATGTGCAGCAGCAGGCCGACGGCCTCCAGCGCCTCGCTGCCCGGCAGGATCCGGGCCACCAGGTGCGAGGCGAAGGCGGCCGGGCCGTACGGGAAGTTGGCGGTGCCGACGGCCGCGCCCCGGAACAGGAACATCGTCCAGATCACATTGAAGATCATGAAAAGGATGAGCCAGGCGCCGCCCAGATGTGAGCCGGAGAAACGCGACCCGCGGCCGAGCTTCTTCGGCGAGTTCTTGATCCGGATCGCCGCGAAGGCGATCAGGCCGAGCAGTGCCGCGACCGCGATGAAATCCTGCAGAAAACCGAGAATGGCCCAGGTGCCGATGAGCGGGATGTGGAAATCGGGCTTACCGGTGACGGCTCCCTGGATCAGCGAGCCGTACGCCTCCAGATAGACGGTGGCGAGGATGAAGAACGCCCACATGACGAAGAAGTGGGCCGTGCCCGACGGCGTCCACTTCAGCAGCTTGCGCTGACCGAAGACCTCGACGAGCTGTGCCTTGATCTCCGCGCCCGCGTTCGCCCTGGCGTACTCCACGCGCTCGGGGGCGGGCTGGCCGCTGGTGGCCAGCCGGTACAGGAACAGCACCCGGCGGCTCGCCAGGGCGACCGCCACCGCGGTCGCGACGAGCCCGATTATCGCTACCCAGAGCACGGGTCCTCCCCTATCCGTCTCGGCCGCCGGCGCAGGGACGCCGGTCGTCCACAGTGACCACGGGGTCACACCGAATGGTACCGGTCGGTAACTTGCGCTCCGCCACCGCCCCCGCGCGCCATGTCACCGCGCCGCTCGATGCTAGAACAAAGCTCTGTCCACGATAAGGGGTGGCCGCTACTCCCCGAGATATCGCTGGAGCGTCGGGCCGAGCAGATCGACCAGCTCCTCGGTCTCCACCGAGGCCAGCGGCTCCAGCTCGAGGATGTAGCGCATCACCACGACGCCGAACATCTGCGAGAAGGCCGCCTGCATCCGCAACGGCGGCACCCCGAGCGCCTCCCCCACGCGGCCGAGGACGGCCGTGGTGAAGAACTCGCGGATCATGGCCACCGCCTGGTCGTGGACCATGGCGGTGCGCAGCACTCCGAGGACTTGCTCCCGCGCCTTCGGATCGGCCGTCATCGTGAGGATGAAACGGACGATCCGCTCGCCGATCTCCTCCCTGGGGCCAGAGATGATCATGGGGATCACCACCGAGGGGTCGACGGGCAACTGCATGGCCGCGACGAACGTCCCCTCCTTGGTGTCGAAGTAGTGATGGACGAGCGCCGGGTCCACGCCCGCCTCCCGGGCGATGCCCCGGATCGTCGCCTTGTCGAAGCCCTTCTCCGCGAACACCTTCCGCGCCGCCGTGAGGATCTCGCCGCGCGTGTCGGCCGTGCCGGGCCGCCGCCCCGGACGGCGCCGCCCGCTCGTCCCGTTCGCACCGCGACCGGTCAGACCTCCGGCGGCGTCACCCGCCCGGCTCTCCACAGCGCCGCCTCCCGTCGCGCCGTCGGTCACGTCACCCTCCCCCGGGTCGGCTCTTGCGGCCCGTCGCGAGGTAGACCCGCATGGGGACGGTCAGGCGGCCGTCGGCGAAGACCCGGCCGATCTCCGCGCGCTCACGGTTCACCAGCTCCTCCACCTCGTGGCCGTTCAGCCTCGCCACGTACGAGCGCGAGCGCAGGTCGGTGAGGAAGTCGTCGAGCCGCACCGACCTCGTCCACCCGATCCAGGTCTCTCGTACGGCGAGCCCCGCGGCCGCCATGACGCCGGCGATCGGCGGCATGCTCCAGCCGGGCAGCGCCGGGCCGACGTATCCGGAGCACGACTCCGCCAGCCGCACCTGGTAGGCCGCCAGCCAGTCGGCCTTGCCCGCGTCCACCGTGTTCCACCAGGCGGCCACCGCGCCCTCCGGCCCCGTCACCCGTACGGCCTCGGCGACCGACAGCGCGGGGTCGAGCCAGTGCCACGACTGGGCATAGGTCACCAGGTCGGCGGCGCCGTCCCGGAAGGGCAGGTCGTTCCCGTCGGCCAGAAGGGCGCCGCACGCCGTACGGGCCCGCAGGCGGGAGAGCATGCGGTCGCTGCGGTCCACGGCGGCGACCCGGGCGCCGCGGTCGAGCAGGCCCCTCGTCGAGATGCCCGTCCCCGCGCCCACGTCCACGACGCGCGCACCGGCCAGCCGCATCCCGGACTGCTCCTCCAAGGCGACGTACAGCGCCTCCGGGTAGCGCGGCCGGGCCGCGTCGTACTCCTCGGCGACCCGGCCGAAGAGCTGGTGGCTCTCCTCGAGACCTTCGCTCATCACCGGCTCCGCCGCGCCCCGGAGCGGCCGGCCCGGCCGTTCACGAGGCCGTCGAGGAGGCGGCGAAGTGGAGCCTGGCGAACGCGAGCGCCTCCGCCAGGTCGTCGATCCGCTCGGTCCGGCTGATCGCCTTGCGCGTGTTGATCTCCAGGACGACCAGCCCGGCGTACCCGTTGCCGGCCAGGCGTTCAAGGAGCGGCGCGCACGGCTGCGACCCGCGCCCGGGGACGAGGTGCTCGTCCTTGTTGGTCGTGCCGAGACCGTCGGCGAGGTGGAGGTGCGCGAGCCGGTCGCCGAGCTTGGTGGCCATCTCCATCGCGTCGGAGCCGGACACCGCCGTGTGCGACAGGTCCAGCGTCACGTGCGGGAAGTCGTAGTCGATCGGGTTCCAGTCGGGCGCGTACGGCACGACCTCGTTGCCCCGGGCGCGGAGCGGGAACATGTTCTCCACGGCGAACAGGACGCCGGTCTCCTCCCGCATCCTGGCCAGCCCCGCCTCGAACTCCCTGGCGTAGTCGCGCTGCCAGCGGAACGGCGGATGGACCACGACGGTCTGCGCGCCCAGCCGCTCGGCGGCCTCACGGGCCCGCTGCAGCTTCACCCACGGGTCGCGGCCCCACACCCGCTGGGTCACCAGCAGGCAGGGCGCGTGCACGGCGAGGATGGGCATCTCGTAGTGGTCCCTCAGCCGCTCCAGGACCTCCACGTCCTGGCTGACCGGATCCTGCCCGACCATGATCTCGACGCCGTCGTAACCCAGCCGCGCGGCGAGCTCGAACGCGTCCGGCGTGCGCTCGGGGTACACCGAAGCGGTGGACAACGCCACCTTCGCGTTGGGCACGCGGATGTCACTCATGAGGCCCGCCTTCCCCTGGCGGCTCGACGGGCACGTTCAGTCCCATAGCCGTGGCCGTCCGTTCGCTCCATGCGCCCCTTCACGGATCCAGCCTAAGCCGGACCGGCCCCATGTGACGCTTCGCCACAATGATGGAACCAAGATCACGAACTATCGTTGACGCATGGCACGGATCGCGAGCGGGGCCGTACCCAGCCCGAACATCTGGAACTCCCCCCACGTCTACGAGCTGGAGAACCGCGCGGTGGACCCCGACGGCGCGGTGGAGGCCGCCATGCGGGCCGTCCGCCCCTGGGACGGCGGCACCGTGCTCGACATCGGCTGCGGCACCGGGTTCCACCTGCCGGCGGCGGCCGCGACGGCGGCCCGCGTCGTCGGCGTGGAGCCGCACGCCGGCCTGGCCGCCACCGCCGCCGCGCGCTGCGCCGCCCTGCCGAACGCCGAGGTCCGTACGGGCACCGCCCAGGCGCTGCCGCTGACCGGGGCGTCGGTCGACGTGGCGGTCGCCCGCTGGGCGTACTTCTTCGGCCCCGGCTGCGAGCCCGGCCTGCGGGAGCTGGCACGAGTGGTCAGGCGGGGCGGGGCGGCGTTCGTCGTGGACGTGGACGCCTCCCGGGGGGCCTTCGGGCGCTGGTTCCGCCGGTCGCTGCCGTCGTACTCGCCGCAGGACGGGGAGAGGTTCTGGTCGCGGCAGGGCTGGGAGCGGCGGGAGCTGGATCTGCGCATGGTGTTCGCCTCCAGGGCCGACCTGGAGGCGGTGCTGCGCATCGAGTTCACGCCCTCTGTGGCCGAGGCCGCCATCGAGGAGACCGAGGGCCTGGAGATCTTCTACCCGAATGTCTTGCGATGGCGGCATTTCTAGGCGTGCCTGAGCCTTGACATTGACACCGGCGTCAACGCTTACGGTCGCGGATGAGGAGGGCCGATGCGGATCGGAGAGCTGGCGCGGCGGGCGGGGGTGAGCCCGAGAGCGCTGCGCTACTACGAGCAGCAGGGGCTCATCAGAGCCCGGCGCTCGCCGAACGGGTACCGGGACTACGACGAGTCCGACGTCCGGATCGTCGCCGAGATCCGCGCGCTGATGGCGGTGGGCTTCACGCTCGACGACACCCGGCCGTTCGTGGACTGCCTGAGGTCCGGGCACCCGAGCGGGGGCTCGTGCCCGGAGTCCGTCGCCGTCTACCAGCGCAAGCTGGCGGAGATCGACACCGAGATCCGCGCATTGCTGGCCCGCCGATCCGATGTGGCCGCCCAGCTGGCCGACGCCTGCCCGGGCTGCCTGGTTTCACGACGAGGAGAACCATGATCACGTTGACGGCGGAGAACTTCGACGAGCTGGTGCTGCGCAGCGGCAAGCCCGTGCTCGTGGACTTCTGGACCGAGTGGTGCCCCCCGTGCAAGATGATCGCGCCCATCCTGGAGCAGATCGCCGACGAGTACGGCGAGCGCCTCACGGTGGCCAAGATCGACGCGGATGCGCACCCGGAGATCGCCCAGCGGTACGGCGTCATGGGGTTCCCCACGCTGAACCTCTACCGGGACGGCGAGGTCGTCCAGCAGATCAGGGGCGCCAAGCCGAAGCGGCTGCTGCTCGCCGACCTGGAGGGGCACTTCTGATCCGGGCGGGGGCGTAGGGGACTTCCTCCATGCGGCGAGGGCAGCGGAAAAACCATTGGAGCTACCAATGACTTCCGCACTACCGTTGGCCCTTTCGATGATCCGGAGGTGTCCATGCGGCGAGTCCGCTTCTATGAGTACGGCGGCCCGGAAGTGCTCCGCGTCGAGGAGGCGGAGGCTCCGGAGCCCGGGCCCGGCGAGGTCCTGGTCCGGACCGAGGCCATCGGCGTGAGCCTGCCCTCGGTACGCAGGGTGCGCGGGGAAGGCGGCGGTGTCGCCCTCCCAGGGGTGCTGGGGGGCGAGGTCGCCGGACGGGTGGAGGCGCTCGGTCCCGACGTCACGGATTTCCGGGTCGGCGACCGGATCACCGCCCTCAGCTTCACCGGCTCGTACGCGGAGCTCGCCGTGGTGCCCGCCTTCCTCGCGAGCCGGATCCCGGACGGAGCCGATGCCGTACAGGCCGTCGCGCTCGTGCGCGGCGGGCACGTCGCCCTGGCCGCGCTCGCGACCGCCCGTCCCGCCGCGAGCGAGTCGGTCCTGGTCACCGGGGCCGCGAGCGGCGTGGGGCACCTCGCGGTCCAGCTGGCCAGGATTCAGGGGGTGCGGCGGGTCGTCGCGGCCGTCGGCTCTCCCGCCAAGGCGGGCTTCCTGCGGGCGCTGGGCGCGGACGAGGTGGTGACCTACGACAGCGCGGTGTGGGGGGACCCGGTCGACGTCGTCCTCGACGGCGTCGGCGGAAGTCTCCTTCCGCGTGCGGTCGCCGCCCTCGCGCCCGGCGGCCGCATGGTCTTCTTCGCCTCCGGTGGCGGCACCGTCCCCGCCTTCGACCTGCTGTCCGGGGCGAAGACCGTCACGGGCCTCACCATGGCGTGGTTCTCCACCGCTCACCGCGAGCTCTACGACCGGCACGGCGACGAGCTCTGGGAGCTCGCCTCGTCCGGGAGGCTGAGGCCCGCCGTGCATGCCGAGATCCCGCTGGCCGAGGCCGCGAGAGCGCACGAGATCATCGAGGCCCGTGCCAACCTCGGCAAGGTCGTCCTGCGGCCCTGACCCCCGGCGCGCCCACCCGCCGTCCCCATCGGGGCCGGGATTGTCGCCCCGGCCGGATAATCTCCGGACGTGAGCGAGCGAAGCGAGCGAGCCGGGAACACAGCAGCGTCGCGAACCGGCCGACGAAGGAGGCCCGGTGAGCGAGCGAAGCGAGCGAGCCAGGGAACACAGCAGCGTCGCGAACCGGCTGTGGAGGAGGACCGGTGAGTAAGACGGCGAAGGCGACGTACCGGTGCGGTGAGTGCGGCTGGACCACCGTCAAGTGGGTGGGCCGGTGCGGGGAGTGCCAGGCGTGGGGGACGGTCGACGAGGCCGGCGCACGGCAGGGCGTGCACGCGGTCAAGGCGGGGGCGGTCTCCGCGCCCGCCGTCCCGATCGGCCAGGTACGGGCCGAAGACGTGCAGGCACGCCCCACCGGGGTCTCGGAGCTCGACCGCGTCCTCGGCGGCGGCCTCGTCCCTGGAGGGGTCGTGCTGCTGGCGGGCGAGCCGGGCATCGGGAAGTCCACACTGCTGCTGCAGGCCGCGGCCTGCATGGCCCGCGGCGAGACCGTGCTGTACGTGACGGGCGAGGAGTCCGCGGCCCAGGTCCGGATGCGGGCCGACCGCATCGGCGCCATCGAGGACCGGCTCTACCTGGCCGCGGAGACCGACCTGTCCGCCCTGGTCACCCACGTCGAGAAGGTACGGCCCAGCCTGCTGATCGTCGACTCGATCCAGACGATCGGCTCCGCCGAGGCCACCGGCGTGCCGGGCGGCGTCACGCAGGTCCGCGAGGTCGCGGGCAACCTGGTGCGCCTGGCCAAGGAGAACGCGATGGCCACGGTGCTCGTCGGCCACGTCACGAAGGACGGCACGATCGCCGGCCCCCGCGTGCTGGAGCACCTGGTCGACGTCGTGCTGAACTTCGAAGGGGACCGCAACTCCCGCCTGCGCATGGTGCGCGCAATCAAGAACCGGTTCGGCCCGATCGAGGAGGTCGGCTGCTTCGACCTGCATGAGCGCGGGATCACCGGGATCACCGACCCGAGCGGGCTGTTCATCTCCCGGCACCCCGAGCCGGTGCCCGGCACGTGCGTGACGGTCACCATCGAGGGCACCCGGCCGATACCCGCCGAGTTGCAGGCCCTGGTGGGGCCGACGGAGGCCCCGCAGCCGCGGCGCACGTCCTCGGGCCTCGACTCCTACCGTGTGGCGATGGTCCTGGCCGTCATGGAGCGGCGCCTGAACGCCAAGATCGGCAGGTGCGACGTGTTCACCGCCACGGTGGGCGGGATCCGGCTGACCGACCCGGCGGTGGACCTGGCGCTCATGCTGTCGGTGGTCAGCGCGGCGGGGGACCAGGCGCTGCCGCCCGGGCTGGTCGCGCTGGGCGAGGTCGGCCTCGCGGGTGAGCTGCGGGCGGTCCGCGACGTGCGGCGGCGGCTGGCGGAGGCCTCCCGGCTCGGCTTCACCCGCGCGCTGGTCCCGGCCGGCTCCCTCGACGACGACGCGGCACGCAAGGACGCCCCGCCCGGCGGTGGCCGCGTCGTCGCCCTGCGCTCCACCGCCCGGATCAGCGCCCTCACCCCCGGCTTCCAGGTGACCGAGGTGGAGAACGTGTGGGACGCCCTCACACACATCAGGTAATGGCGCGGTAACGCCGGTAAACTACACGGGTGATTGAGCCCGCAGGGGCCGTCTACGACGGAGTCGCCGTCCGACCGCGGGGGTCATGTGCAGGACAACGACAAGGGACCTGACGAGCGCAGGAGGGCCGTGCTCGCCGCGCTCGCGCCGGGCACCGCCCTGCGCGACGGGCTGGAGCGCATCCTCCGCGGCCACACCGGCGGTCTCATCGTGCTCGGGTACGACCGGATGGTCGAGCGGATCTGCACCGGCGGATTCGAGCTCGACGTGGAGTTCTCCGCGACCCGGCTGCGGGAGCTGGCGAAGATGGACGGCGCGATCGTGCTCGACAGCGCCGACCTCCGCATCGTCCGGGCGGCCGTCCACCTCGTGCCCGACTCGGCCATCCCGACCGACGAGTCGGGCACCCGCCATCGGACCGCCCAGCGGGTGGCCAAGCAGACGTCGCTCCCCGTCATCGCGATCAGCAAGTCGATGCGGATCATCGCGCTCTACCTCGACGGCATCCGCTACGTCCTGGAGGAGTCGGCCGCGATCCTGTCGAAGGCCAACCAGGCGCTCGCGACACTCGAGCGCTACAAGATGCGGCTCGACGAGGTCGCCGGCACGCTGTCGGCACTGGAGATCGAGGATCTCGTCACAGTCCGGGACGTCGCCGTGGTCGTCCAGCGGCTGGAGATGGTGCGCCGCATCGCACGGGAGATCGAGGGGTACGTCGTCGAGCTCGGCACTGACGGGCGGCTGCTGTCGCTCCAGCTCGAGGAACTGGTGGCCGGGGTGGAGCCGGACCGCGAGCAGATCGTCCGCGACTACGTGCCCGGCCCGCTGGGGCGGCTTCCCGGCCGTCACCCCGAGGCCATGCGAGAGCTGGACGAGCTGTCGTCCACCGACCTGCTCGACCTGGCGAAGGTCGCCCACGTCCTCGGGCACACGGGGGCCGGCGCGCTCGACACCCACGTGAGCCCGCGCGGCTTCCGGCTGCTCGCCAAGGTCCCGCGGCTGCCCGGCACGATCGTGGACCGGCTCGTCGACCACTTCGGCGGCCTGCAGAAGCTGCTGGCGGCCAGCACAGACGACCTCCAGACCGTCGGCGGCGTCGGCGAGACGAGGGCGCGCAGCGTCCGCGAAGGGCTGTCCAGGCTCGCCGAGTCGTCGATCCTCGAGCGGTACCTCTAGGAGTGTCCCGGTAAGCGGGTCCCGGCTCCGGCAACCTGTCACGCGATCACAGAACACGCCCTGATACGCCGGGCGGCGTCCGGAGCCTGTCTGACTCCGGCCTGATACGCGGGCCCCCACATGGCGCGATCGTTGACGTCCGGTCCGAAGGCCTCGATCGCCTCGGCATCCGGGACCAGCCGTACGACCACTCCTTCACCCGCCGTGACACCGTTCGTACCGGACATGTGCGCCATCGGCTCAGCGACGATCACGACGCGCGCGTCACCGGCCAGATCGGCGTTGGTCCCGGCCCTGAGAGCACCATCGATGTAGCGACGCCCGTCGACGGTGATCGGCGGCGCGGTCGCGGGGAAGGCGATGCCGGCGGCCACGGCCTGAGGCAGTGACGCGGAGCCGTGCCGGTCCCATATCACCGCCACGCCGGTCTCGGCGTCCACCGCGGGAATCAGGAGCGGCCGGTCCGGCCATTCCGCTGTGCCGATCAAGGATCGCATCCGGGCGATGGCGGCGTCCTCGTCGCCGGTCGACGCGGTGACGGCGAGCCGGCCGATCCGGCGCAGGACCTCGGCCCGCTCAAGCTCGGTGTCGCGGAGCGTCGCGAACACCTCCGCGAGTCTCTGCGGATCAATGCGCACGCCGCCGGGCTTGGCCGGCGGGGGCAGCACGGCGAGCCGGCCGAGGTCTCCGCCACTGGCCAGGATCGCTCCCACGATCGCCCCCGCCGACGTGCCGACGATCAGATCGGCCGCGCCGAGGTCGGCCCCCTCGCGGCGGAGCCCCGCCGCGAGCCCGGCCAGCCACGCCGTACCGACCGGGCCGCCGGGGCCCAGAACGACCGCCGTCTCCACCATCACCGGCCTGCTTCATCACGGGTGATGTCCCTGCCGTAGAAACCCGGCCGGTCCGGATCGATGTTGTAGGCGACGACCCGGCGCGGGTGGATGCGGATGAAGCGGGTGCTCATGTGCTCGGCCGGAGGTGCTGCCAGCGACGCCGCCTCCGCCCGGCCCCGGATCTCCAGGAGTCTGACACCGGACGCCCCCTCGCCCACCACGTCGTCGACCACGAAGGAGACATCCGGGCGGAGCCGGATGTTGCGGAATTTGGCCGACGACTCCATCCCGAAGCCGTAGATGTCGATCGTGCCGAGCTCGGCGTTGTGGCTGAATCCGACGGGCTTGTTCTGCGGTGTGCCGTCAGGCGCGATGGTCGCCAGCCGTCCGTGTCGCTGACCGGCCAAATACGCCGCTTCGACTGGAGTGAAAGCCATGGCTCGACCCTAAAACGCAGCCACCGCCCCCACATCGGCCAAAAGCCCCGGCCGCCTTCTGGACGATCGGCCTAGGCCTTCTCCCATCACATGATCATGGGACACGCTCAGACGCAGGCGGAGGCCTGAGCCGGCCCGGCCCGCGCAGCGCAGGCAGGCCGCCGCTCAGCGCAGATGGAAGACGATCTTCGAGCTCTTGATCGGCCCCGCGTGCGCCGTGGCGACGTACGTGCCGGCGTCGGCCGCCGGACGCCTCCCGTCGCAGTCGGTGCCGGAGCGGTGGCGGTCCCACCGGATCGTGCGGACGTAGGGGATGCCCCGCTCCAGGAGCTGCCTGTCCACCCCGTCGCCCGCCACGCAGTCGGCGGTCGACCAGATCCGCTCCCCGCCCGACAGGACGCGCATCTCCAGCGTGCGCGGCCCCACGTCCACCGTGCACTCCATCCGGCCCGTGCTGACGACGGTCAGCACGAAGGTCGGCGCGGCGTCCTTGCCGTACACGTCCTGGCCGCTCTGCAGCGCCAGCACCAGGTCGCCGGAGTCGCAAGGGTCGCCGGGACGGCGGGGCTTGGAGGGCGACGGCGGCGGCGAGCCGGACGGAGACGGCGACGCGAGCGCCCCCGGTCTGCCAGGCATGCCGGGGACGGCCGGCCCGCTCGGCGACGGGGCCTTCGAGGCGACCCCCGACGGCAGCGACACCACCATGGTGTCCCCGACGCCCGGCGTCGCCTTGACCGCCTCCGAGCTGTCCGGCCTCCCCGACGCGCTGCTGCACGCCCACGCCACTATCGCCACGACGACGAGCATTCCCGTGAGCACCGACACGCGGCGTCGCCAGTAGACGTCCGCGCCCTCGACACCGACATCACCACGGAACGTGTCCGGATCCATACGCACAGTATGAAGAGCCGTGGCGCGCCAGGGGAAACGGCTCGCCGCGCCATACCGCACCCTGACGGACCACCGGGCGCGGCCTTTTCCGAAATGAAGGGGCAAGCACGGCGATAGGGTCGGACGGTGGCCGCGTCACTGCGTGAACCGATCCTCGACTGGTACGCCGAGCACAACCGGGACCTGCCGTGGCGGCGCCCGGACGCGACGCCGTGGGGGATCCTGGTCAGCGAGATCATGCTCCAGCAGACACCGGTGACGCGGGTGCTGCCCGTCTGGGTGGACTGGATGGCCCGCTGGCCGACGCCCGAGGCGCTCGCCAAGGAGCCGCCGGGCGAGGCCGTACGTCACTGGGGACGGCTCGGCTACCCCCGCCGCGCCCTCAACCTCCACGCCTGCGCTCGCGCCATCACGGCCGAGCACGGAGGCCGCGTGCCGTCGGAGTACGAGGCCCTCCGCGCCCTGCCCGGCATCGGCGACTACACCGCGGCCGCGGTCGCCAGCTTCGCGTACGGCGGCAGCCACGCGGTGCTCGACACCAACGTCCGACGGGTGCTCGTGCGCGCCGTACGCGGCGAGGAGTACCCGCCCAAGGCGCCCACGTCCGCGGAGCGGCGGCTGGCCGAGTCGCTGGTGCCGCCGGTGGGCGCCGCCCGCTGGGCGGTCGCCGTGATGGAGCTGGGCGCTCTCGTCTGCACCGCCCGCGCGCCGCGGTGCGAGCGCTGCCCGGTCGCCTCCCAGTGCGCCTGGCGCCTCGCCGGGTGTCCCGCCCACGACGGCCCCGTACGGCAGGGGCAGACCTACGCGGGGACCGACCGGCAGTGCCGGGGGCGCCTGCTCGCCGTCCTGCGCGAGGCGCACAGGCCCGTCCCCAAGGAGGCGCTGGACGCCGTGTGGGCCGACCACGCGCAGCGCGAGCGGTCCCTCGACGGCCTGCTCGACGACGGCCTCGCCGAAGTGCTCCCCGACGGCACCTACCAGCTCCCCGGCTGACCGTCCTCGGTCAGGCGGCCAGCTTCAGGCCCAGGGCGGTCAGATTGTCGCGGGTCCAGTCGAGCTCGTCGGCGAGCCTGGCCACCAGCGCGGCCGGGCCCTTCGCCTTCGCCGTCCCCTCGTGCGCCTCCACCTCGATGTGGGCGGAACCGTTCACGGCCCCCGACAGGATCGCGTTGAGCGTGTCCTTGATCACGGGCTGGGTGCTCGGGATCTCCTGGCTGTGGTGATGCACGTGGCTCAGCTTCACCACCGGCGCGCCCGCGAGCGCGAGCCCGCGCAGCGCCGCGTCCGGCCGCTCGGTACCACAGGACAGGTGACAGGCGTCCAGGCACACCCCGAGATGCTCCGAGTCGATGTCGCCGACCCGCTCCAGCGCCTGCTCGGTCGTCTCCAGTACGCAACCCGGCCACGGCTCGAAGCCGACCCGGATCGTCTTCCCCGTGACGCCGTAGAGACCGCGCAGCTCCCGCGACAGCCGCTCCAGCCGGCGGGAGGCGATGGCGTGCAGGTCGGCCGGCCAGTCGCGGCGCCAGCCTATCGGGATCGTCGAGATGCTCCCGAACCGGACGTCCTCCGGCAGCAGGAACGCGAGGATCCGCGCCAGCGCCATCGTGTACCGGTAACGCTCGGGCTTCGCCCAGTCGGGGCCGGGCACCTCCTGGTTGCGGCCGCCCGTGCCGTTGAGGCTGACGACCTCCAGACCGCGCTCCTCCAGCGAACGGCGCAGCCGTACGAGCTCGATGCGGTCGGCCATGAGATGGTCGGCGACGGCCGGCGCCAGCCACAGGCCGATCCCCAGCCGGTCGACACCCAGCCTCCTGCGCACCGGGACCGCGTAGCGGGTGAGATGGGCGATCAGGTTCTCCAGGTCGTCCGCGGGGTGGACCCCCGCGTTGTAGGCCAGGTGAACGAGCGTCCCGTCGTCGTGCAACAGGCGCATCAGGTGCCTCCCAGGCGTTTGAGCACTTCAGACCTCATTGGCCACCACGGCCCGTCCCGGCCGCATGGACGACGGTCCTTTGCCGCCGGACCCGCCCCGGGGCGTACCGAGCTTCCCGCGAGGGCCCGGGTCCGCGCGTCCCCCCCTCAGCGGATCGCGCAGTACGCCGCGGGGATGACAGCGAGCGAGTCGTACAGCCATGGATGTGGCAGACCACTTCGGCACAGCCGACTCTACAGAGTGTAGTACTACGTTTAGTGGTAATGAGACCGGTTCTCACGGAAGTACCCGCGCCCTGTGAAGGACGGCCAGGCAGGCGGCGTGACAACGGGAGGCGGCCGCTCGTTCCCGCCTCCGGCAGCGGCGGGAAAGACGAAGGGCGCCCCGTGGGGCGCCCTTCGAATGAGCCTGTTCAACCGGCCCGGCCCGGTTGTGAGCCGGCTCGGTTGTGGTTCGGTCGGATCTGACCCCGACCGGATGGGTCAGTTCTGGATCGGCTCGGCGATGCTCGCCGCCGAGTCGGGAACCTCAGGGCTCCTGGCCTCGCCGACGAAGGAGAACGTCGCCGCGTCACCCTCGCCCTCGACGTCGACCTTGACGACCTGACCCGGACGCAGATCCCCATAGAGGATCTTCTCCGACAGGCTGTCCTCCAGCTCCCGCTGGATCGTCCTGCGCAGCGGCCGGGCGCCCATGACCGGGTCGTAGCCACGGTCGGCGAGCAGCTGCTTGGCCGCCTGGCTCAGCTCCAGGCCCATGTCGCGGTCCTTCAGGCGCTCGCCCACCTGGGCGAGCATCAGGTCCACGATCTGGATGATCTCCTTCGGCGTGAGCTGGTGGAAGACCACGATGTCGTCGACACGGTTGAGGAACTCCGGCCGGAAGTGCTGCTTGAGCTCCTCCTGCACCTTCGACTTCATCCGGTCGTAGTTGCTCTCGACGTCGTTGGACTTCGCGAAGCCCACCCCGATGCCCTTGGAGATGTCCCGGGTGCCGAGGTTGGTGGTCATGATGATGACCGTGTTCTTGAAGTCGACCACGCGGCCCTGGGCGTCGGTCAGGCGACCGTCCTCCAGGATCTGCAGCAGCGAGTTGAAGATGTCCGGGTGGGCCTTCTCGATCTCGTCGAACAGGACCACGGAGAACGGCTTGCGCCGCACCTTCTCGGTGAGCTGGCCGCCCTCCTCGTACCCGACGTAGCCGGGCGGGGAGCCGAACAGCCGCGAGACGGTGTGCTTCTCCATGAACTCGGACATGTCCAGCATGATCAGCGCGTCCTCGTCCCCGAAGAGGAACTCGGCGAGCGCCTTGGACAGCTCCGTCTTACCGACACCGGACGGGCCGGCGAAGATGAACGAACCGCCGGGACGCCTCGGGTCCTTCAGACCGGCGCGCGTCCTGCGGATCGAGCGGGACAGGCCCTT
Organism: Microbispora sp. NPDC049125; assembly: GCF_040802045.1. Lineage (NCBI taxonomy): Bacteria > Bacillati > Actinomycetota > Actinomycetes > Streptosporangiales > Streptosporangiaceae > Microbispora > Microbispora sp. NPDC049125. The sequence continues at coordinate 97,073 of NZ_JBEZDW010000034.1, forward strand.
GATCGCGTCGTCCTGGCCGATGATCCGCTTGTGGAGCTCGTCCTCCATGCGGAGCAGCCGCTGGGACTCCTCCTCGGTCAGCTTGAAGACCGGGATGCCGGTGGCCGTCGCGAGGACCTCGGCGATGAGCTCCTCGGTGACCTCGGCGACGACGTCCATGTCGCCGGCCTTCCACTCCTTCTCACGGCGTTCCCGCTTGAGCTGGAGCTGCTTCTCCTGGTCGCGCAGCGCCGCGGCCTTCTCGAAGTCCTGCGCGTCGATCGCGGACTCCTTCTCGCGCCGGACGTTCGCGATCTTCTCGTCGTACTCGCGCAGGTCCGGCGGGGCGGTCATCCGGCGGATGCGCATCCGGGACCCGGCCTCGTCGATGAGGTCGATGGCCTTGTCCGGCAGGAACCGGTCGCTGATGTACCGGTCGGCGAGCTGGGCCGCGGCGACCAGGGCGCCGTCGGTGATGGAGACCCGGTGGTGCGCCTCGTAGCGGTCGCGCAGGCCCTTGAGGATCTCGATCGTGTGGCTGAGGCTGGGCTCGGCCACCTGGATCGGCTGGAAGCGCCGCTCCAGAGCGGCGTCCTTCTCCAGGTGCTTGCGGTACTCGTCGAGCGTCGTCGCGCCGATGGTCTGCAGCTCGCCGCGGGCCAGCATCGGCTTGAGGATGCTCGCCGCGTCGATCGCGCCCTCGGCGGCGCCCGCACCGACCAGCGTGTGCAGCTCGTCGATGAACAAGATGATGTCGCCGCGCGTGCGGATCTCCTTGAGCACCTTCTTCAGGCGCTCCTCGAAGTCACCGCGGTAGCGGGAGCCCGCGACGAGGGCACCGAGGTCGAGGGTGTAGAGCTGCTTGTCCTTGAGCGTCTCAGGGACCTCGCCCTTGACGATCTTCTGGGACAGGCCCTCGACGACGGCCGTCTTGCCGACGCCCGGCTCACCCACGAGCACCGGGTTGTTCTTGGTCCTCCGGGAGAGGACCTGCATGACCCGCTCGATCTCCTTCTCCCGGCCGATGACCGGGTCGAGCTTGCCCTCACGGGCGGCCTGCGTCAGGTTGCGGCCGAACTGGTCGAGCACAAGTGAGGTCGAGGGGGCGGACTCCTGAGGCCCGCCGGCCGCCGCGGGCTCCTTGCCCTGGTAGCCGTGGAGCAACTGGATGACCTGCTGCCGCACCCTGTTGAGGTCGGCCCCCAGCTTCACCAGCACCTGAGCCGCAACGCCCTCGCCCTCGCGGATGAGGCCGAGCAGGATGTGCTCAGTACCGATGTAGTTGTGGCCGAGCTGCAGGGCTTCGCGGAGCGACAGCTCAAGGACCTTCTTGGCACGAGGGGTGAAGGGAATGTGCCCCGAAGGCGCCGATTGGCCCTGGCCGATGATCTCCTCGACCTGCTGGCGCACACCTTCAAGACTGATGCCGAGGCTCTCCAGAGCCTTGGCGGCAACGCCTTCACCCTCATGGATCAAGCCAAGAAGAATGTGCTCAGTACCGATGTAGTTGTGGTTGAGCATCCGGGCCTCTTCCTGGGCCAGGACGACAACCCGCCGCGCACGGTCGGTGAACCTTTCGAACATCTCGTCGCTCCTCACAGAGCGGTCAGGCGAACCAGGGAGATCCGGCTCGTCGTTCCGCATGGTAGCCCCGACCCAGCGACCGCTCCTATGGCAGAAGGGTTCCCCGAGAGCGGGGCGTTCACGCTCTATCCAACCCCCTGCTGGGGCCGACATGTTCCCGATACGCCGCAAGCGAACGAGGTTTTAAGGGAGCGCAAACAACATCGCGCGGTTATGCGATCGTCAGAACGTCCGACGACCGGCATAACCGCACGATCAAGGCCGAGTTAGTGTGCCGCCTCGTACGCCTCGACGATCGACGCGGCAATGCGGCCGCGCTCGCTCACGGGGTGCCCGTGAGACTTCGCCCAGGCGCGGATCTCGGCGCTCTTCTCGCGGGTCATGGCGCGCTGGCCCCCGCCTCCGCCACCGGCACCGCGACGACGTCCACGGGCCTGCCCGCTTTCGGCGCGCCGGGCGCTGCTGACGAAAGGCGACAGAGCCTCACGAAGCCGCTTCGCGTTGCCGTCGCTCAGGTCAATCTCATATGAGGTGCCGTCAACCGCGAAGGTGACCGTCTCATTGGCCTCGCCGCCATCGAGATCGTCGATGAGAATCACCTGCGTGTGCTTGGCCATCCGGCAATCCTTTCGCAGAGCATAGTTTGATTCGTCAGCCAAACATATACCCGGTTTCCCCTTGTTGACAATTCAGGATTGCGGATTCTCAGGAACCTGTGTGTCCGCTGACTTCTCGCGTGGCTGCCGTGCCGGTCGCAGGCCCGCGGCTTCGGAACGTACCAACTTTACGATGCCGTAGACCACCGCTGCCGCGGCCACCACGGAAGGTATCAAGGCGGACAATACCTCTGTCATTGTGCCTCGCTCGCGCCGGGGGCGTGTTTGGGAGCCGTCCTGGCCAATTCCGGGGCGGCATGGCCCCGCCGGTAGTCGGCGGGATGCCCCAGATACGACCATAGCGCCGCGAGGGACCAGATGCGTCTTCCGGGGTGGCTCTGGCGACGGAACGTAATGCCTGTCTCTCCAGCGGCCTTACCGGATGCCGGGTAAATCGTACCCATAAGCCAAGTGGGGGGGGGGGGCCGCGCCGCGCCCCCCCCCACGTTTCGGCCCCCCGCGCGGCGGCCCGGCCCCGCCAGAAGGCGGCGGGGGAT